>DATJHN010000048.1:0-10511 GCA_035493915.1 Bordetella sp. | reverse complement strand
GCGACGGCAAGCGCGTGCTGGGCGCGGTGCTGGTCGGCGACAACAGCTACTACGACACCCTGCTGCAATACGCGCAGAACGGCATCGCGCCGCCCGCCGATCCCGCCAGCCTGATCCTGCCTGCCGCGCAAGGCGCGCCGGCCCTGGGCCCGGACGCCCTGCCCGCCACAGCCACCATCTGCTCCTGCCACAACGTCAGCAAGGGCGCGGTCTGCGCCGCCATCGACGACGGCTGTACGGATCTGGCCGCGGTCAAATCCTGCACCAAGGCATCCACCGGCTGCGGCGGCTGCACCGCGCTGCTCAAGCAGGTTTTCGAACACGAACTGTCGCGCCGCGGGGTCGCCGTCGACAAAAGCCTGTGCGAACACTTTGCCTACACGCGACAGGAGCTGTACGGCATGGTGCGCGTCGAAGGCATCGAAACCTTCCAGGACCTGCTGGCCCGGCACGGCCGCGGCAAGGTCGGCTGCGACATCTGCAAACCCGTCGTCGCGTCCATCCTGGCGTCGTGCTGGAACCGGCCCATCCAGGATCCCAGCCTGGTGCCGCTGCAGGACACCAACGATACCTTCATGGCGAATATGCAGAAGAACGGTACCTACTCCGTCGTGCCGCGCATTCCCGGCGGCGAAGTCACGCCGGACGGCCTGCTGGCCATCGCGTCCATCGCCAAGCAATACAACCTGTACACCAAGATCACCGGCGGCCAGCGCATCGATCTGTTCGGCGCGCAGCTGCATGAACTACCCGACATCTGGGAAGCCCTGATCGCCGCCGGCTTCGAAACCGGGCATGCGTACGGCAAGTCCACGCGCACCGTGAAGTCCTGCGTGGGCAGCACCTGGTGCCGTTACGGCGTGCAGGACAGCGTCAAGATGGCCCTGTACATCGAGAACCGCTACAAGGGCCTGCGCGCGCCGCACAAGCTGAAGTTCGCGGTGTCCGGGTGCACGCGCGAATGCGCCGAGGCGCAAAGCAAGGACGTCGGCGTGATCGCCACCGAAAAGGGATGGAATCTGTACGTCTGCGGCAACGGCGGCATGCGGCCGCGCCATGCCGAACTCTTCGCCACCGATCTGGACGATGCCACCCTGATCCGCTATATCGACCGCTTCCTGATGTTCTATATCCGTACGGCAGACAAACTGCAGCGCACGTCGGTATGGCGCGACGCGCTGGAAGGCGGCCTGGATTATCTGAAGGCGGTCGTCATCGACGACAGCCTGGGGCTGGGCGCCGAACTGGAGACGCAAATGCAGCTGGTCGTGGACCGCTACGAATGCGAATGGGCCAACGCCCTGAAAGACCCGGAAAAACTCAAGCGTTTCCGTACCTTCGTGAACGACCGCCGCGGCGATCCGGATATCCATTTCGTGCAGGAACGCGGCCAGCCCCGGCCGGCGCGGCCGGAGGAAATCCGCGCCATTCCCATCATCGAGGAGATCGCCTGATGAATGCACTCGACAACAGCCAGCCCGGTTGGCGCACCGTTTGCAACCGCCGCGACCTGGTCGGCAATTCCGGCGTCGTCGCCCTGGTCGGCGACGCGCAAATCGCCCTGTTCTACCTGCCGGAGAACGAAGGCCAGACCTTGTACGCGGTCGACAACCGCGATCCCAAGTCCGGCGCCAACGTCCTGGGACGCGGCATCGTCGGCCATCTTGGGGGAGAACTGGTGGTCGCTTCGCCCTTATACAAGCAGCATTTCCGGCTGCGTGACGGGCAGTGCCTGGAGTATCCGGACCAGCGTTTGCGCACCTGGCGCGCGCGCTTCAACGGCGACGCCGTCGAAACGCTGGAAGATGGCGCGCCGTAAGGCCTGACGGGCCTTGGGACCCGCGGGCCCGCAGGGCTGAAGGCACCTCAGCCCATGGGGCCCGTGGACCCGCAAGCCCGCGAGCGTGAAGATTCAGCCGCCGCGCTTGTGCAGCAGCACTCGCGCCAGAATGTTGATCGCCAGTACCACGCCCACCACCAGCACCGCCGCCGCATAGGCCAGCGCATGCGCCGAGGGAAACGGCTGGTTGATGAAGCTCCAGATCACATAGGTCAGATAGCCGATGGGTTCCTGGGTCAGTTTGCCCGTCCACATGTAGTTGGACCAGCCCGCGGTGTAGATCAGTGGCGCGGTCTCGCCGACGGAAATCGCCAGCGATAGCAGGATGCCGGTGATCACGCCCGAACGTGCCGCCGGCAGCAGGATGCGCAGGACGGCCTGGTGTTCCTTGCAACCCAGGGCATACGCGGATTCGCGCAGCGTCAAGGGGTTCTGGCGCATGGACAGCTCGGTAAAGCGCGCGATATAGGGCAGCACCAGCACGCCCAGGGTAATCACGCCCGCCAGCACCGAAAACTGCCAGCCCAGCCAGACCACCAGGGTGACGTAGCTGACGTAACCCAGCACGATGGACGGCACCCCCACCAGTACGTCCGCCAGAAAGCGTACGACGGCGGCGCGCCGGCCTTGGCCGTATTCGGCCAGGTAGATGCCCGCGGCGACGCCGGCGGGCGCCGCCCACGCCAGGGCTCCCAGGCTCAGGACCAGCGTGCCTTCGATGGCATTCAGCAGGCCGCCGCTGATGCCGTTGGTGACTTCGGTGAATACGCTCCACGTCAGTGCATCCGAGCCGCGCACGAACACGGTCCAGAGGATGCTGGCCAGCGGGATGACCACCAGCAAAAACGCCACCAGGCACAGCAGCGTGAATACGGCGTCGACGCGGCGGCGCGAATGCGCCATCACGTTGAAGCGGCTACGCGCGGGCGCCGGAGAAAGCGTGTCGGGTGAGTAGGCGGGCGATGACATTGACGATAACGGCGATAACGAGAAGAACCAGCGCGATCTCCGCCAGCGACCGCACGGCCATGCCGCTGGGGTCCTGCAGGGCGCTGTCCAATTGCGAGGCGATGAATGCCGCCATGCTGGTAATGGGGCTGTAAAGCGTATTGGGCAGATAATTCAATGCGCCGCCGCTGACCATGAGCACCGCCATGGTCTCGCCCAGGGCGCGCCCCATGGCCAGCATGGCCGATCCGATCAGCGGCACCCGCACCGACGGCAGCAGGATCTTGCGTATCATCTCGGTGCGCGTGGCGCCCAGCGCCATGGTCGATTCACGCAGGTCGCGCGGCACCCGCTGCATGGCTTCCAGCAGCGTGCTGGAGATCACCGGCAACACCATCAGCACCAGCACCAGGCCGGCAGTCAACAGGCCGTAACCGGTTTCGGCGCTCGCCGACAAAAACGGCACAAAGAAGAAAATCTTGGCGATAGCTGGGGCCAGCGTCTTGTAGACCAGCGGCGACAATACCTCCAGGCCCCACAAGCCGTAGACGACGCTGGGCACCATGGCCAGCACTTCCACGATCTGCGCGAAAACATAGCGCACCGCCGGCGGCGTGTATTCGGATACGAACAATCCCACGCCTATGCCCATGGGTATCGCGATCACCAGCGCGATGGCGGAGCTGGCCAGGGTGCCCACGATGAAAACCCAGATGCCGTAATGCGCGCCGGGCGGTACGGTCAGGCCGTCCTGCGTGATGGGATCGGCGTACAGGTTGCCCAGGCTCCAGGCCTTGGATACCAGGAAATGCAGGCCATTGAAGCGGATCGCCGGCCAGGAATAGACCGTCAGAAAGAAAAACAGCGACAGCAGTGCCAAGGGCACCAATGCCGCGAAACATCCAAGACCGAAACGAAAAGATCGCATGTATGAAACGCCAAGGCCGCGCGGCCCGGATGCCCCCCACGGACGGCCTCCGGACGGCGCGGCGCGCCGCGGAGAATTACTGGATCATCATGATCTGAGCGCGGCTCAGATCGACGATCTTGGCGGGCAGCGGCACGAAGCGCACGGCATTCAGATACTGATCCGAATTGCCGCCGGTCGCGCTGATGGACCAGTTCAGGAACTGCTTCAGGGCGTTGGCGGTGTCGCTGTTGGCCTGGTGCGTATTGACGATGGCGTACTCGTAGTTGACGATCGGGTACGCGTTTTCGCCCGGCGCGAAGATCAGGCTCAGACGCTCGTCCTTGGGCGTCTTGGCGATCATCGCCGAGGCGGCCGCGGTGACGGTCTCGGTGGTCGGCAGCAGGTACTTGCCGGAATGGTTCTTCAGCATGGCGGTTCCCAGGCCGGCATCGTCGATCTGCTTATGGAAGCTGACGCCGATGTAGGCGATCGAGTACGGCGTCTGCTGGGCGGCCTGTACCATGCCCGGGTTGCCGTTGGCGCCGACGGCGCCCTGCACTGCCGGCCAGCTGACCGCCGTGCCGTAGCCCGGGCCGCTGTTCCAGGCCGGCGTCGTGAACGACAGATACTGCGTGAACAGGAAGGTGTCGCCGCTGCCGTCGGCGCGGTGGATCGTCACGATGGCGTGGTCGGGCAGGTTCACGCCCGGGTTCAGCGCGGCGATCTTCTTATCGTTCCAGGTCTTGATCGAACCATCATAGATGCCGGCCAGCACCGGGCCGTCCAGCTTCAGATGGGTATTGTTCAGGCCGGGCAGGTTGTAGTTGACCGTCTGCGCCGATACCGCCAGGGGGATATTGACGATGCTCTTGGCTTGCTTCATCTGCGCATCGCTCATGTACGCGTCGGAAGCGCCGATCTGGGCCACGCCGGAAATCGCCTGCGCGATGCCGGTGCCGCTACCCGTGCCTTGCGTCGTGATTTTCACGTCGGGGTTGGCCTGGGTGTACGACGGCACCCACAGGTTGAACAGCGGATACAGCAGCGTGGAACCGGTTTCCAGCAGATTGGTCTGCGCGGCTTGCGCACCAAAGCTGACCGCGATGGCGGCTGCGGCGATAAGGTGTTTGAAAGGAAGGCGGCGGGTCGTCGTCATATCGAGCTCTCTGCGTTGTGATGGGGCGCCGACGACAGGCGCCGGCCACGAAACGAGCGCAACTAAAACACACGCTGATGACCCGGACGTGAACTTTTGTTTTCAGATAACTGAACTGGCGGCGAAAGCCTGGCCATGTGCCGTTGCCAATACAAATGGCTATGGACAGCGGCGCGGGCACATCCTGGATACGGCGCAATCGCGAAGCAACGGTGCCATACTTGAATTTCTTTCGTGTGAATACTCGATTTTTCCTCGCTTTTATTTAGTCATACATATATCGATAATCAGCTGTACATCACCAAGGAATAAACAAAATGACGCAAGGGAATCAGGTTCGCGCTTTGCCGTGGATCACCAAGCTGCTGGCCATCGATACGACCAGCCGGAACTCGAACCTGGGCCTGATCGAGACCGTGCGCGACAGCCTGAATAGCGCCGGGGTCGAGTCGGTACTGACCTATCACCCATCAGGCCAGAAGGCGAATCTGTTCGCCACGCTGCCCGCCCACGATGGATCGACCAATGGCGGCATCGTGCTGTCCGGCCATACCGACGTGGTGCCGGTGGATGGACAGGATTGGGACAGCGATCCCTTCGTGCCGGAAATACGCGACGGCAAACTGTACGCCAGGGGCTCCTGCGACATGAAGGGCTTTATCGGCACGGTCCTCGCGTCGCTGCCCGACATGCAGGCCGCGAAGCTGTCCAAGCCCATACATTTCGCCTTTTCCTATGACGAAGAAGTCGGCTGCGTCGGCGCGCCGCTGATGATCGCCGATCTGCAGCAGCGCGGCGTCAAGCCGGAAGGCTGCATCATCGGCGAACCGACAAGCATGCGGCCGGTGGTCGGGCACAAGGGCATCAACGTCTATCGCTGCCACGTACACGGCCATGCCGCGCATTCGTCGCTGACGCCGCAGGGCGTCAATGCGATCGAATACGCGGCGCGGCTGATCTGCTTCATCCGCGACCTGGCGGACCAGCACCGAGCGCAAGGCCCCTACGACGAGGCCTTCACCGTGCCGTTCACCACGGCGCAGACAGGTGTCATCAGCGGTGGTGTGGCGGCCAATATCGTGCCGGCATTGTGCGAGTTCACTTTCCAGGTGCGCAACCTGCCGACGGTCGACGTCAGCCGCATCATCAAGCAGATAGAGGACTACGCGTTCGGCGTCCTCGTTCCTCGCATGCAGGCGGAAAATCCCGCCGGCAATATCCGCTTTTCCAAAATGGCGGTTGCCCCCGCGCTGGATGAGTCGGAACAGGACGCGGTAACCGCGCTGGTGCGCGCGCTGACGGCCGACCAGACCAAGCGCAAGGTGGCCTACGGCACCGAAGCCGGCCTGTTCAAGGCGGCCGGCATTCCCAGCATCATCTGCGGCCCCGGCGACATCGAACAGGCTCACAAGCCCAATGAATTCGTGTCGCTGGAGCAATTGCAGGAATGCGACAAATTCCTGGCGCGGTTCATACACAGCATGTCGCTGCCCGCCTGACAGCAAACGCTTTTTCCAAGGTATTTCCGAAGTCTCGCCTGCCTGCCCGGCCACCGCCGGGCCGGGCGGGCGCTGCTTGCCGAAACATCAAAGTACTTCGCACAGGACCGTCGACATGTTCCCACAGCTACGCCGCGCCGCCGCCATATTCGCATCCCTGTCCGCCTGCATCGGATCCGCCCACGCCGCCGATGCCTATCCGGACCACCCCATTACCGTGGTTGTTCCGCAAAGCGCCGGTGGCGCCGCCGACTCGGTGGCGCGTGTCCTGACGCAGCGCATGGCCGAACGCCTGGGCCAGGCCATAATCGTGGAAAACCGCGTGGGCGCGGGTGGCGTCATCGGTACCCGCGGCGTGCAACGCGCACGCAACGACGGCTACACGCTGCTGTTTTCATCTACCTCGCACGCCATCAATGCCGCGCTTAGAAAAGACGCCGGCTACGACGCTGTCAAGGATTTCGCGCCCATCGCGCTGGTGGCCCAGGGCCCGTTCGTTCTGGTCGCCAATCCCCAGTTCCAGGCACAGACCGTGCCCGAGCTGATCGCCCTGGCCAAGGCCAAGCCGCATTACATCAACTACGGATCGGTGGGTGTGGGGTCATTCAACCATCTGCTTGGGGAGATGCTGAACGCGGATGCCGGCATCGCCCTGGAACATATCGCCTACCGTGGCGACGCGGATGCCTCCACGGCGGTAGTGGGCGGACAGGTTCCCATTTCCTTCAATAGCCTGGCCGGCGCGCTGCCGCTGATCAAGGCAGGCAAGCTGCGCGCGCTGGGCGTCAGCACCGCCACGCCCAGCCCGCTGCTGCCGGGCGTGCCGCCCATCGGGCAAGCGGTGCCTGGTTACGAAGGCACCTCGTGGTACGGCGTCTTCGCGCCGGCCGGCACGCCCCCGGCGATCGTCGACAAAGTATCCGACGCCATCCGCGCCGCGCTGCAGGATCCCGCCATCGCAGCCAGGCTAAGTTCCGTGGGTGCCGAGCCTACCTACGAGGACGCAGCGGATTTCAAGCAGTTCCTGCAGCGCCAGACCGGGCTGTGGACGCAGGTCATCCAGCGCGCCGGGGTCACCGTCGACAAGTAGGATCACCGTGAACGCGGGCGTGCACGGCACGCCCGGACCGACTTTCAGAACACCCAGTTGGCGTCGACACGCGACGATGGGTGTCGGAACATCCAGATCGCGTTGGCCTTGATCGCATGCGACTGCACGCCGCGCGCCAGTTGGCCGGCGTAGCCCAGGCGGTCGGCCCTGTGTAGGTGTTGTTGCCGGTCATCAGCAACAGACCCGCTCCGCGCTTGGTCAGTCCGCCCGTGCCACCGATGTCGTTACGCCAACAGGAATCGTAGCCCTTGGTGTCGACGTCGAAAGTGGGCTTGAACCCCTCGGCACCGAACTCCACCGGCCCCTTCACCGAACGGCCCAGGTCCAGCATGCCGCGCCCATAGATGTCGCGATCCGATGGCTACTAAGGCAGGGAGTTGTGCTTACTTCCCATAAGGCCGGAAGCAGTCACTTCAAAGCAGTCCTCGGGGATCGATTCACGGTGTTTCCGGACCATGGTTCCAAAGAAATGCATTCCTCTTACCGCCTTGGACAGCGCCAAGATACTTCTCTCGAACGAGATGGTGCGGCAAGGCGTCCGGAAAGCAGAATTGGCGCGCCGTCTTGACGTTCATATGCCTCAGGTGGATCGCCTTTTGAACCTGTCCCATTCTTCCAGACTGGATCAAATCGAAGCCGCATTGGAAAAGCTCGGAAAGCACCTGGAAGTGTCTCTGGCCTGACGGTTGTGACGAAAAAATCTCCACGACCTTCGGTCTACATTCGGCCGCGGGTAGATCAGGTTCGGCCCGGGATACTAGGTGCTGCCGCGCCGCATGACCTCGAATCCCAGGTCCACGATTCTTGGCTGCGGCACTTCCCCCATGACCCGGGCAACGATGATCTCCGCGCTACGTACGCCGATTTCGTAGCGGGGAAAGCGCACGGTCGTCAAGGGCGGGATCATGTGCTGCATCAGATCGTTGTCATCGGATCCCGCCACCGCGATGCGCCCGGGCACCGGCAAGCCGCGGCGATGGCATTCGAAGATGGCACCGGCCGCCAGTACGTCGCCGGCGAAGAACACCGCGTCCACGCGCGGATCGGTGTCGACGATACGCCCCAGCGCGCGCGAACCGCTCTCCAGGCCGGCTTCCACTTCCAGCACCAGGGCCGGATCCACCGGCAAGCCCAGCTTGCGCAAGCGCGTCAGGAACCCGCGCCGGCGTTCGCGTAGGCGATCGTTGCCGGTTACCGGCAGGCTGGCGAAGCCCATGCGGCGATAGCCCAGCCCGGCCAGATGCTCCGCCATCGCGGCCCCGGCGGCATAGTTGGAATAGCTGACCGCGACATCGATGGGATCGGCGGCCAGATTGCCTGTCTCGATGCAAGTAACGGCGCTGTTTTGCAGCACCTGCGCGGCGCGCGCGGTATGCCGTGTGTTGTGCAGGATCAGCCCGCAGACGCGCTGGGCCACGTATGCGGAAATCAGCTTTTCCTCCTGAGCGAGGGAATAGCCGCTATCGGAAATCATCAGCTGGAAATCATGGCGCCGCAGCACGTCGGAAATGCCCTGGATCGTCTCGGCGTACAACGCATTGCGCAGGCTGGGAACGATCAAGGCCACCAGCGTGGTGCGATTCGACGACAGGCTGCCGGCCACACGATTGGGCACATAGCCGCTGCGCTCGATGGCGGCCCGCACCCGCGCGAGCGCCTTGGGCGAGACGGCGTCCGGCGTGCGCATCGCCCGCGATACCGTCATCGGCGACACGCCCGCCAGGCGGGCCACGTCCTTCATGGAGACTTCGGAATTATTCGTCTTTCTGCCCACTTTGCATTCCCGTTGCGGCCGCCATGCCGATGCCGGGCGGCCGCGCTTTGCGCCGCGGGAATTCTACTGGGTCAGATGGCTGGATAGCTTGTCGACGGTTGCCTGCGCGCGCTTGACGGTGGCGGCGAACTCCTCCGGCGTATTGCCCACGGGCTGTATCAAGAGGGGCTGCAGGACCTTCAAGACCTGGGGATCCCGGGCCGCCAGATGCATGCCATCGGCGATCTTCTTGACCACGGCATCGGGCGTCTTGGCGGGCACGAAGATGCCATACCAATTATTGGTGAAGTCCACGTCGCCCAGTCCCGTTTCGCCGTAGGTCGGCACGTCGGGCACTTCCGGCATGCGCTTGTCGCTGCTCAGGGCCAGGATCTTCATGGTGCCCGATTTGTGATGTGGCACCACCGAGGACAAACCGGTCACGACCATGGTGACGCGCCCGCCGATGATGTCGTTAACCGCCGCCGACGTACCCGCGTAGCGCACATTGGTCATGTCCTTCAGGCCCATCTTCTCGACCAGGCCCGTACCCGCAAGCAAGGTAAAGGGTTCGCCGCTGGCCCAGCTGCAACGCGCGGCGTTCTTGGAGCAGACGCGCTTAAGGTCGTCGATGGTCTGGATCTCGGTGCCGGCCTTGACGACGATGCCGGTAGGGCCGGACGCCAGCATGCTGACCGGACGCAATTCCACCAGGGGATCGGCGTCCATCGACTTGTTGATGTATTTCAAGGCGGCGATCGCCGGAATGGAAATCAGCAAGGTGTAGCCGTCAGGTGCCGCTCGCATGACCTGCCGGGTGGCGATGATGCCATCCGCGCCGGGCTTGTTCTCCACGATGACGGTTTGCTTCCAGTACTGCGTCAGGAAGTTGGCGGCGGCGCGGGCAATGTTGTCGCTGCCGCCGCCGGGCGAGTACGGCACCACCAGGGTGATCGGCTTGTCGGGAAATTTTTCGGCCTGGGCGTGCGCCCCCGTTCCGGCAAGCGCCAGTACGGGCGTGACAAAAGCCGCGGTAATCCATCGCTTCATGGTTTGTCTCCTAGTCGGGCTTCGTGTGCCGGCGGAACACCGCCGGCGCCGAGGCCGCGTTATGGTTGGAAAACAGGCTGCGGGAAAACGCCTAGACGGCGTATTTGGATTCGTCCCGGACGATGCGGTCCAGGCCGACGAATTTGTTGAACTCTTCGAACGGCGTCAGGCGGTCGGCAATCGCATTGGTGGAGCAGCCCTCGCGCATGAAGGTCTCCATCATTTCCTTGACTGCCTTGTGCAT
>DATJHN010000047.1:0-25267 GCA_035493915.1 Bordetella sp. | reverse complement strand
ATCGAACGGCTGTACGACCAGCACCGGATCACGGTCGGGCTGGAACGCGCCACCACCGACCAATTGCTGCAGTCGCTGCGCGCGCACGAACTGGACTGCGTCATCGGCCGCGCGTCGGTGATGATAGGCATGGACGAACTGCATCACGAAGTCCTCTATCCCCAGCGCCCCGCGCTGATCGCCAATCCCGGGCTGGCCCGCCGCATGGCGCGGCGCAAGCCCGATTGGCGCGAACTGGCGGACTTGAACTGGATCCTGCCCGCGCCGGCCACGCCCATCGGCAACATGATCAGCGAACTGTTCACCCGGGCCGGCGTGCGGCCGCCGTCGCCACGCATCCAGACGTATTCCATGGACGTTATCGCCGCGCTGATGCGCCATGACGACAGCCTGGTATCCATCGTGCCCGAGGACATCGCCGACGACCTGGCACGTAGCGGGGACGTCACCCGCGTGGCATGGCGCTTCGATTGGTCGCTGCCGCCCATCAGCCTGATCCGGCGCCGGCGCGACGTATCGCTGGAAGCGGAAGAACGCTTTGTCGACATCCTGCGCACCGTCTGCCGCGAGACCAGCGACGAGCCGTCCGCGCGCGACGTCCGGCCGGGCCCCGCGTCCGGGCGGCGGGGAAAAACCCCACACACTTTGGAAGAGTCGTAAGCAATGGCAAGCGCGCCAAGGCCATGCCGGCGGCCGCTTGTTATCTGCCAACCCATGAGCACCGGGGCCGGACGGGGCCGCCAACCGAAGCTGACAGTACGATTCATCACCAAAAATCGGGGACGGCTCACACTCCCGTCATCACGCCTGCGTATCCTTGGCACCGAATCATCAAGCCGCATGTCTCAAGGAGAACAGGATGAAACTGCGCATCACCGTGCTGGCCGCTTCGTTGCTTTTCGGCTCAGCGGCCCTGGCGCAAACACCCGCCGTCACGGCCACCGGCGCCGCCGCGCCCAGCCAGGGTAACGCCCGCGTCGAGCAGCACATCAAAGAGCTGCACAACCAGTTGAAGATCACGTCGGCCGAGGAACAGCAATGGGATGCCGTCGCGCAAACCATGCGTGACAATGCCCAGCAGATCGACCAGCTGATCACCAAGCGTGAAAGCCGCGACACCATGACGGCGCTGGACGATCTGGACTCCTACGCCCAGATCACGCAGGCGAACTCCGACGGCGTGAAGAAACTGGCCGCCGTATTCGCGCCGCTGTACAACGCGATGTCCGACGACCAGAAGCGCACCGCCGACAAGGTATTCGCCGCGTCGCACGAACGCCACGCCGCTCACAAAAAGAGCAAGGCCGCGCCCGCTCCCGCCCCCAGCCAGGGCTGATCGCAGCCAAGAGGACCCGCCATATGAAACGAGCCATTCTGGCCGCCCTGGTCGGACTCGCGGCTGTCGGCGCCGTTCCGGCCGCCCAGGCGCAGATCAGTATCAACCTGGGCATCGGTACGCCGCTCTATGTCGCCCCGCCGCCCGTCGTGGTCGCGCCGCGGCCCGTGTATGTCGCCCCGCCGCCGGTGGTCTATCGCGGCCACAACGATTGGGGACATTCGCACCAGGTCGTGGTCGTCCATCATGACGATCATCATGATCACCATCACGACGATCATCACGACAATCATCACCACTAAACCGCCACGGGCGCGGGATGCCTATTCCAGCGTAATGTGCATCTCGTCGCCCAGCTTGCGTATCGTGGTGACGTAGTTCTTGAGCATCGCATCGAACTGCTCCGGGGTACTGGACTGCGGTTCGGCGCCCAGATCGTTCAGGCGCTTGCGCACCTCTGGCAGAGCCAGGATGCGCGCGATTTCCGCGCTCAGCTTTTGCCGCACGGCCATCGGCGTCTGCCCCGGCACCAGCGCGCCGAACCAGTCGTCGGCATCGAAATCGCTCATTCCCGGCTGATTGACCACCGGCACGCCCGGCAGGAACTTGTCCGCCGCCGCCGAGGTCGCCCCCAACACCAGCAAGCGCCCGTCGCGCGCCAGTGGCAAGGCATTGGGGCCCGGCGCGAACGCATACTGCACTCGGTTCTGCATCACGTCCGTGACAGCCTCGGGCGTGCCGCGATACGGCACGTGCACGGCGGCAAACCCATAGACGGCGGCGAACTGCGCCGCGTGCAGGTGGCCGGTACTGCCCATGCCCGCCGACCCGTAGCTGACGCCTTCCGGCCGCGACTTGCCATAGGCCGCCAGGTCCGCCAGCGATTTCACGCCCAGCGTGGGGGACACCACCAGGAAACTGGGCGAGCGAGCCATCAACGCCACGCCCGCCAAATCCTTCAGCGGATCGTACGGCAGCTTGCGGTCCAGCGCGGAACGCACGCCGAAGGCACTGGGCGCGACCAGCACCGTCTGGCCGTCCGGCTTGCTGGAAATCACATAGGACGCGCCGATGACACCGCCCGCGCCCGCGCGGTTGTCCACCACCACGGGAACGCCCCATGACTGGGTGATGTGCTGCGCGACCACACGCGCAAGCACATCGGTGGTGCCGCCCGGCGTGGCCGGAACGACGAAGCGGATGGTGCCATTGGGATAGGAATCCCCGGCACGAGCCATGCCGGATGCGGTGCAAAGGACGGCACAAGCCAGCGTTCCGCGAAGGAAACGCGATCGGGATATGGACATGATGGCAAAAGGCGCATGCCGCCAGACGGCGCAGCGCCACTCCTGTGACGATTGAACACAGCGCCCCGGCGTTCCGTACATGGATGCGCCGCGGCGTTCCCCGCATTGGCGCCGTGCATTGCTATCCGCCGGCGCCTATGCTTTTGCCGTCTCCACCCTCTACCGCGGTGGGACCGTCCGTGCCGTCAGGCACGAACCCTTATGCTTGATCCGCTTTGCTGTTGCAGCCACCATTGCCGCAGCCAGCCTTCGTTGCCGCCATGCGCCACGACTTCGCGCAGCGCCTCCGGCACCGGCGGCAAAGCGCGCGCGACACCTTGGCTGTGATTGATGAAGCTGCCGTTCAGGAAATCGACCTCCAGGTCGTCGCCTGTCTGGCAGTATTCACTTATGTTCCCGCAGTGGTTCAGCACGCGCAGGCCGGTACTGATGGCCGCGCGATAGGCCTGCACGGACATCGACTCGCAGACCAGGCCCAGGCCCAGTGCCTGCATCGCCACGTAGCCATTGCCTTTCGGACCCATGCCGAAATTGCGGCCGGTCACGATAATGTCGCCCGGGCGGCTCCGCTGGGGAAAACCGGGATCGGTTTCTTCGAACAGATGCGGCACCAGGACGTCCGGATCCATTTCGCGGGCCGTGATGAAACGTGCCGGTATCACGCCGCCAGGGTGCGGCACGTCGTGGCCCAGCTTGTAGCAGCGGCCGCGCAATACCCATTGATAGTCATTCATATGCGCTCTCGCTCAGGCGATACAGGGCGGCATCGGCGTCCACCCCGCGCGGATCGGCGATACAGCCCGCCACCGCCGATGCCGCCACCGTGGCCGGGTTGCCAAGATACAGGCGCGCATCGGTGGGACCGAAACGGCCCGCGTTGTTATTGGTCGCGGTCGATATCGATACTTCGCCGGCCGCCAGCGGGCCGACCACCGCATCGTTGCAGGGGCCACAGCCCGCCGGCAGCAGCATGGCGCCGGCCTCCAACAGGATCTGCATCACGCCCTCTTCCGCCAGCCTGCGCGTCGAACGCACGGTTCCGGGCACGACGAACAGGCGCACGTGATCGGCAACGCGGCGCCCCTTCAGGATGCTTGCCGCCCGCAACAGGTCTTCGTACGTGCCAGACCCACAGGAACCGATGAAGGCGTGATCGATGCGGGTACCGGCCGCCTCGCCGATGTCGACGGCATTGCCGACGTTGCCCGGCAGCGATACCTGCGGAGCGATGGTATCCAGGGCGATCAGGTGGCGCGACTCGTACTCCGCGTCCGGATCGCTATAGACCGGTTCGAAATCCCGCTGCGCATGGCGCCTGCAATAGGCCAGCATGGCTTCCGATGGCGGCACGAAGACGCCCGCCGCGCGCATTTCCGTGGGCGTGCTGCACAGGGCCACGCGCGCGCCGAAGCTGAAGGCATCCAGGTCGCCGCCGTATTCGACCACGCGATAGTCCAGGTCGATGTCCAACGCTTTGCGCTTGACCTGGCGCGCAAGATAAAAGCCGATATCGCGCGCCATCACACCCGGCGCCAGCCGGCCGCGCAATTCCAGCAATATGGTGCGCGGGACTTCCACCCAGGTGGTTCCGGTCGCCAGGACACGCGAAATCTCGTTGCCCACGCGCATGCCGAACGCGCCGACCGCGCCGGCATTGGTGGCGTGAGTGTCATTGTCGAAATAGAACATGCCCGGCAGCACCTTGCCTTCTTCCATCGGGAAGATATGCCCGTGGCCTCCGCGGCCCGCGTCGTAGAACTGCCCGACGCCCCATTGCGCCGCCGCCTTGCGGTTGAAAGCGCCCCGCTCAGCCGCGCGGTCGCTGCCGTAGACCACATCGTGGTCGCTGACCATGATGACCTTGCGCGGATGCGCGATCTGGCCGATGCCGATACTGTCGAGCTCTCTTTTGGCTTCCTTGACCAGGGCATCGTGGATCATCACCATGTCCGGTTCCGGATAAACCAGATCGCCCGCACGCGCCCCGGGTTTTCCCGAGGTTCGCGCCAGCACTTTTTCGATCGCGGTATAGCCCATATCCGTGGCCTTGCATAAAGAAGCGATGCCACAGTGTCATGCCGTCAGGTTGATAAGTAAAATAACAGTCGACTATCCACTCATTGCAGAATTTTATGAATCTGAACTTGCGCCAGCTGGAAGCCTTCGTGCTGCTCGCGCGCCTGGGAGGGTTTTCCCGGGCCGCGGATCAGCTGCATCTGACGCAGGCGGGACTCAGCATCCTGATACGCAGACTGGAAGAAAGACTGGACACTCGCCTGGTCGAGCGGACCACGCGCAGCGTCGCGCTGACGCCGGCCGGCAATCAGGTATTGCCCATCGCCGAACGCATGCTGGCCGATGCGCAGTCCGTGCTGGCCTGCGGCCGCGGCATGGCCGCGGACCAGGCGGGCCGCATTTCCCTGGGACTCGCGCCGCAATTGGCCGGCACCGTACTGCCGGAAGTATTAAAGGCGTTCCGCGACGACTATCCGCGCGTGTCGGTCATCTTTCGCGAATGCGTGAACGAGGAAATCATCGGCCGCATCTATGCCCGCGAAATCGACTTCGGATTGGGATTCGGCATACAGAAGAACAGCGAACTGGACAGCCAGCCGCTGACCGAAGACACGCTGGCGGTGGCCCTGCCCCCGGGACACCCGCTTGCCCGCAAGCGCGTCTTGCGCTGGAAGGACATCCTGAACCAGCCCATCATCACGCTGACCGTGGGCAGCACGGTACGCACGCTGACGGAAAACGTCTTCCTGGCGGCCGGCCAGGCGCTGCGGCCGGCCTATGAGGCGACCAACACGATCACGGCGCTGGCCCTGGCGCGTGAAGACCTGGGGATAGCCATCGTGCCGACCAGTATCCGCCCGGCAGCGGCCGCGCATGCCATGGAGCTCAAGCCCCTGCGCGATCCCGTGGTGCGGCGTTCGCTGAACCTGATCACGCGGCGTGGGTCGATACTTTCCGATCCCGGGCAGCGTTTCATAGACCTGTTCACCGCCGCCATCGCCAAGGTCGACACGCATCATGACAAGGCCCGCGGAACGACCGTTCCCGCGAAATAGACGTTCAGGGCTTCATCAAGTCCGTCAGTTCCTGTATCTGATCCGCGCAGACTTCATGGGCACGGGCTTCGATGCCGCGATACAGCGCAACGATGCGCTCTCCCACCGGCGTCAACGTACTGCCGCCGCCACTGGATCCGCCGGGTCCCGAATGGGTCGCCGGTTCGCTCAACGCGCGGTTCAGTTCATCGATCAGCAGCCAGGCACGCCGATAGGACATACCCAGGCTGCGAGCCGCCGCCGATATCGACCCGTGTTCGGCAATGGCTTCCAGCAAGGCCACCTTGCCCGGTCCGATCGCCAGCAGATCGCCCCGGCGAATGCGCAAACGAAACCTGGCCTCGGGCTGCCCCGCATGCTCAAAGGATTTGGGAGTGGTGGTGGATGAAGTCGCCATGGCCGCAAGAATACTTCATCCACAAGCGCTTCTTTACCGGTATCGCGCGACAGCCAGATAACAGCGCGCCAGGCGGCGGTACTGCCGCAGGCCACTGGCGCCGCGTAACAGGTCCAGCCACATCTTCTTGTCATGGAAACTGCGTGCTACCTCGCGGCGCGGCTGCCTGCCATGCAGTTTCTTGCACAGCGCCGTGTAGAAGTATGCGCATTCCGCATTCGCATGGCGCAACAGAGCGCGCCGCAGCGCCGGATTGCCGCGTGCCCTGGCCGCGGTGTCCACCAGCGTCTTCAGGATATGGATGTAGCTATGCGCGTAGCGCCTGACCGTACCCTGCGAAGACGTGTTGACGATCGAATCCGGATTGCGGCGGTAGCCGTAGGCGAGCTTGGCGGCGAACCCCATCCGGCCGGCGGCGAGCGCCAGCTGCATGGTCCATAGTATGTCCTCGTGCAACAGGCCGGGCACGAAGCGCAAGCCATGCTGCTGGATCAAGGACCGGCGGATGAACTGCAGCCACACATAATGCGGCCATTCCCCGCGGCCCGTGCAGTGAATGATCCAGTCGCTGCCGGGCATCACGCGCTCCCACGGCTGCCGCTTGAGCAACGGCGACTTTTCCTCCGCATGGGGATCCGCCACGAAGCGGTAGCCGTTGCCGACCAGCACATCCACATCGTTCGCACAGGCCTGGCGATGCCATTCCCGGTAGGTGCCCGGCTCGACCCAATCATCGGCGTCGACAAAGGTAACCCAATCGCCGCGCGCCACCCCCAGCGCGGCATTGCGCGCGGCAGCCGGTCCCTGGTTGGGCTGATCCAGTATCACGATGCGGTCGTCAAGCTCCGCGGCCTCGCGCAACAGCTCCAGGCTGTTGTCCGTGGATCCATCATTGACCGCGATAAGCTCCAGCGCGACATCCCTTTCATCCAGCATCGACCTCAGCGCCGACGGCAGGAACGTGGCGCAGTTGTACACCGGCATGATGATGCTGATCTGCCTGGGCGTGCCGTCGAACGCCGGGGTAAGCAGAACGGCATTCCCCACGTCCGCGGCTGTGGGTTGGGAAAACGAATACATGGGCTTGTGCTGCGTGTGACTTCCTTACCGGTATCGCGCGACAGCCAGGTAGCAGCGCGCCACGCGGCGGTACTCCCGCATGCCATTGGCGCCGCGCAACAGGTCCAGCCACATCTTCTTGTCGTGGAAACTGCGGGCCGCCTCGCGACGCAGCTGTGCGCTTTGCAGCCTCTTGCACAGCACCGAATGGAAAGGCGAGCATTCCCCATTCGCGTGGCGCAACAGCGCACGGCGCAGCGCCGGATTGCCGCGCGACTTGGCCGCGGTATCCACCAGCGCCTTCAGGATATAGATGTAGCTATGGGCACGGCGTGCGACCGTGCTCTCCGAATACGTGTTGACGATCGAATCCGGATTGCGGCGATAGCCATACACGGGCTGGCCGGCAAACCCTATCCGGCGGGAAGCGAGCGCCAGATGCATGGTCCACAGGATGTTCTGGTGCAGCAGGCCCGGCACGAAGCGCAAGCCATGCTGCTCGATCAGCGAACGGCGTATGAACTGCAGCACCATGTTGTGCGGCCATTCGCCGCAATTCGCGCAGTGGACGATCCAGTCGCTGCCGGACATCACCCGGCCCCAGGGCTGATGCTCGAACCATGGTGCCCTTTCCGGCACATGGGGATCATCGACGAAGCGGTAGCCGTTGCCGACCAGCACATCCAGATTGTCCGCACAGGCCTGGCGATGCCAGTCCCGGTAGGTGCCCGGCGCGATCCAGTCGTCGGCGTCGACGAAGGTGACCCATTCGCCGCGAGCCACCGCCAGCGCGGCATTGATCGCCGCGGATTGCCCCTGATTGGGTTGGTCCAGAACCACGATGCGGCCGTCGCGCTCCGCGGCCTCGCGCAACAGGTCCAGGCTGTTGTCCTGCGATCCATCATTGACCGCGATAAGCTCGAACGACAGGTCTTTTTCCGCCAGCACCGACTCCAGCGCCAAGGGCAGGAACGCGGCGCAGTTGTACACGGGCATGATGATGCTGACCTGCTTGGGCGTGCCGTCGGACGCCGGGGTCAGCAAAACAGCATTACCCACGTCCGCGGCAGCGGGTTGGGAAAACGAATACATAAGCAGCCTGTGGCAGCGGTTGAAAGCCGGCAATCTTCGGCAATCTCACGCACAAATATTAATTATCCGGGGGATATTAACACTTGTTACTGACCCCAAATTGCATCAGGAGGACAGCGAATCGCCGGCTCCCGGACGGGCGATGATTGGGAATTACAGCCCGGCCGCAGGGGCCTGCGACGATGGTCAGGCCAGCAGCGAGACCGACTTGATCTGGGCCCACAGCTGCTTGCCGGGCGCCACTTCCAGGCGATCATGGGAATAGCGCGTGATGCGCGCCAGCAGCGGCGTGCCGTCTGCATCCAGGCGCACCATGACATGGGCCGGATTGTCGGCCGGCGTGCTGCCCCGTACTCGCACGGGCAGCACATTGAGCATGCTGCCGTCGTCCTGCCGGCTTAGCGCCAGACTGACATCCCGCGCCTTGATCACCAGCCGCATGGCACGGCCCTGCGGCACGCAGGCATGCACCACGCGCAGCGTCGACGTACTGCCCGGCAACTCGACGGACAACAGGCGGTAGGCATCGTCATAGCCCGTCACCCTGCCCTGGACGACAACCGAGGCGTCTTCCGCCTGCGCCGGCGGCAGTCCCAGATCCGCCAGCGTTTCCGCGATCGGGCCGCTGGACACGACGCGGCCGTTGTCCATCAGAACGACGTGATCCGCCAGGCGAGCGACTTCGTGCGCCGCGTGGCTGACGTAGATCACGGGAATATCCAGTTCGTCGTGCAGGCGTTCCAGATAAGGCAGGATTTCCTGCTTGCGGCGGTCGTCCAGGGCCGCGAGCGGCTCGTCCATCAACAGCAGGCTGGGGCTGGTCAGCAGCGCGCGCGCGATGCCCACGCGTTGGCGCTCCCCGCCGGACAGATTGCCCGGCATGCGCGCCAACAGGTGATCGATACCCAGCAAGGCCGTCGCATCCGCGGGCCGCACGCGGCGCGCTGCCGGCGCCACGCGCTTGTAGCCGTACTGCAGGTTGGCGCGCACGTCCAGATGGGGAAACAGGTTCGCCTCCTGGAAGACATAGCCCACCGCCCGACGATGCGCGGGCAGCGCATGGCCGCGCGCGGTATCCAGCCATACCTGGTCGTTGACGCATAGATACCCGGGATCCGGCATCGCCAATCCGGCAAGGCAACGCAGCACGCTGGTCTTGCCGGACCCGGACGGCCCGTAAAGCGCCGTCACGCCGCGGCCGGGCAGGCGCAGGTCCACATCCAGATCGAACGTGCCCTGCTTCAGCCGGAATTTGGCGTATATGGTCTTGCCGGGCGCGCCTTCGGCTTCGGAGGCGCTCTCCGGCGCGGAATCGTGCGGATAAGCGAAAGCGCGCGCTTCGGGCGGCCGGGCGGGCGCGTTCATGAGCGACTCCAGGGATCGACGCGGCGAGCGTAGAGCAGCAGCAGGATAAGAAAGGACAGCACCACCATGCCGGCGGCCAGGATATGCGCGCGGCCGTATTCCAGCGCCTCGACATGGTTGTAGATCTGCACCGACACCACGCGCGTGCGGCCGGGGATATTGCCGCCTATCATCAAGACCACACCGAATTCACCTACCGTGTGCGCAAAGCCCAGCACGGCGGCGGTCAGATAGCCGGGACGAGCCAGCGGCAGGGCCACGGTGGTAAAGCGATCCCAGGGCCCCGCGCGCAGCGTGGCGGCGGCTTCGAGCGGCAGGCGTCCGATCGCGCTGAAGGCGTTGTGCAGCGGCTGCACGACGAAAGGCAGCGAATACACCAGCGAGCCCAGCACCAGTCCCGCGAAGCTGAACGGAAGAATGCCTATTCCCATGGCCTGCGTCAGATGGCCTATGTATCCGTTGGGACCCATCGCCAGCAGCAGATAGAAGCCGATGACGGTGGGCGGCAGCACCAGCGGCAAAGCCACCACCGCGCTGACCGGACCGCGCCAGCGCGACGCGGTACGCGCCAGCCACCACGCGATGGGCGTGCCGACGATCAGCAGCAGCAGCGTCGTCAGGCCCGCCAGCTTCAACGTTAGCCAGATCGCGGCCGCGTCCTCGCCATTCAGCATCGATGTTCCGTATCAGCGCTTGTAGCCGTAGGAAAGAATGATTTTTTCGGCTTCGGGACCCTTCAGGAAGTCGACGAAGGCGCGGGCCACGGGATTGTCCTTGCCCTTTTCCAGGATGACCGCATCCTGGCGGATCGTCTCATGCAGGGATTCAGGAACGATCCAGGCGGAACCGCTGCTCAGCTTGCCATCCTTGTAGATTTGAGACAAGGCGACGAAACCCAGTTCGGCATTGCCGCTGGCGATGAACTGCTGCGCCTGGCTGATGTTCTGCCCTTCCACGATCTTCGGGCGGACCGCGTCCATCAGGCCCAGCTTTTCCAGGGTCTGGATCGCCGCCAGGCCATAAGGCGCGGCCTTGGGATTGGCGATCGACAGATGAGCAAACTGGTTCTGCTTGAGCACCTGCCCATCCTTGTCGACGTAGCCGTCCTTGGCCGACCACAAGGCCAGCGCGCCGATCGCGTAAGTGAACCGCGAGCCGGGCACGGTGGCCTTGTCCTGGTCCAGCTTGGCCGGCGTGGTGTCGTCGGCGGCCAGGAAGACTTCGAACGGCGCGCCGTTCTTGATCTGGGCATAGAACTGGCCGGTCGCGCCATAGGCAGCCACGGCCGTATCACCGGTCTTTTTATGGAAGGCTTCGGCGATCGCCTTCATCGGCGCGGTGAAATTGGCCGCCACGGCAACCTGGACTTCCGCCGCCAGCCCGGGCGCGGCAACGGCAGCGCTGAACAGGCCGATGGCCAAGGTGATGAATCGCAGCTTCATGAAAACTCCCATATCCGTTCGGTGGAGTCGTTATGCTTGGAGATATACGACGGCCGATATAGTACGCAAAATCCTTGTGATCGCGCCACTCCATTTTCACGGCACCCTGCGTTGACGTAGCGCACTGCGCGTTGTCGTGGCACCCTTGGCGTTGTCGTGGCACCCTTGGTATTCGCGCAGCGCCTTCGAATTCACGTAAGACTCTCCTATCCAAGCAATGCCGGTCCCATTCAGCCAGGTAACAGCAAATGCCGATGTTCCGTCCGCCTGATCCGCTGGCCCGCCGCCTCCGTGCGTTGGCACGGGGCTGGCTGCGGCGCGCCAGCCTGCTGGGCGCCTTGGCATTGACGGCATGCACTACCTGCTACCAACCCATGGGGCCGGCGCAGGCGAAACCGTCGATCGCCGGCAACACGCTGGTGTCGATCGACGGCGCGCATCTGCCGCTGCGCACGTGGCAGCCCGCGCAGGCACCGTGGGCCGCGATCGTCGCGCTGCACGGCATGAACGACTATTCCAACGCGTTCGACCAGGCCGCGCACTACTGGGCCGCGCAAGGCATCGTCACGTATGCCTACGACCAGCGCGGATTCGGCGCCGGCCCGCGGCCCGGCATCTGGGCTGATACCGCCACCATGGTCGCTGACCTGAACGCCGCCGTGGATGCCGTATCGGCCGCGCACCCCGGCCTGCCTATCTATGTGCTGGGCGAAAGCATGGGCGGCGCCGTGGTGACTTCCGCGCTGGCCGACCAGCCGACGGGGCCCGACGGATCGCCACCGCCGCCGATGGGAACGGAACCGCCGCTGTCGCATCGCATCGCCGGCGCCATCCTGTCCGCGCCGGCCATGTGGGGCCGGCAGGTCATGAACCCCTTCTATCGGTTCACGCTCTGGCTCAGCTACAACACCGTGCCGGGCATGGCGGTCGAGCCGCCGCGCGGCCTGAAGATCATGCCGTCCGACAATATCGACATGCTGCGCGCGCTGGGCAAGGACCCGCTGGTCATCAAGAGCACGCGCATCGATGCATTGAAGGGTCTGGTGGACCTGATGAGTAATGCCGAAGCCGCCCTGCCCTCGATTCCCCACGATGTGCCGCTGCTGGTGCTGTTCGGACAACACGAACAGATATTGCCGGACAAGGTGGTCGCCGAAACACTGCAGCGCATCGAAAATACTCCGGCCGACACACGGCCTCGCGTCGCGCTGTACAAAGACGGCTATCACATGCTGCTACGGGATCTGCAGGCCGAAACCGTCTGGCGCGACATCGCCGCATGGATGCGGGCACCCGTGGTGGCCGCGCTGCCCAGCGGCGCCGAACAGCACTACCCCACCGCGCAGGGACCTACGCCCCGGCCCAATTCCCGCCAGGCCTATGCCGGCGGCAACGGGCAGCCGCCCACCGCACCGCACTAGGGCCTGTTTGCGTATTCATGCGTGGCTGCTTCTAGTGTGAACAGGCCCTAGTTGCCGGCCGCGTTCGAACCGAAACGGGGTGGCCGTTTCTCCACGAACGCGCGGGCGGCTTCATGGTGGTCCGCCGTTTCCACGCATCGGACCTGCCGCCAGCATTCGCGGTCCAACATCTCGCCCAGCGGCGTATGCGACGAATCGTTCAGGTTGTCGTTAATGTAGGAGATGGCGGTACGCGGGCCTTCGCCATGCCCACCAGGCGCGGCAGGAAATGATGCGCGCCGAAATACCCGGGCAGGCCCACATTGACAAAACCCGTGCGCAAACGCGCCGTCGTATCGGCGTAGCGCAGGTCCCAAGCCAGTGCAAGGCTCAGGCCCCCGCCCACAGCACCCCAAACTCACCTGCTGGCGGGCATCGAGATGGCACACACGACGTGATCGCGGCACGCGACTTCCGGGTGGCGAAACGGGTCACTGGCCCTTCAGCGCACGTAGTACGGCCGGTATCAAAGTGGGCAGGTCTTCGGCAATCAGGCCCGGGCCATGGGCGGCTGCCGCGGCGCCATGTATCCACGCCGCCGCGCACGCCGCATCGAAAGCGTCCATGCCCTGCGCCAGCAGGCCGGTGATCATGCCCGTCAGCACGTCGCCGCTGCCGCCCGTGGCCAGATCGGGGGGCGCGTTGGAATTGATCGCGACGCGGCCATCCGGCGCGGCGATGACGGTATCGGCGCCCTTCAGCAGCACCACCGCACCGCTGCGTTGCGCGGCGCGCCGCGTGCGCGCCAGCTTGTCGCCCGCGCGGTCGAACAGGCGGCCGAACTCGCCTTCGTGCGGCGTCAGGACGCAAGGCCCATGTATGGCATGGAACAGCGTGGCGGGCTTGTCGGTGAACGCGGTCAGCGCATCCGCGTCCAGCACGACGGCGCGCTGGGTGGCCAGGGCGGTCAACACGTGCGCTCGCGTAGTGTTGGACACGCCCGCTCCCGGGCCGATCGCGATGGCATTCTTGCGTGCATCGGATAACAGGTCACCGAAAGCCCGTTCGTCCTTGATCGGCTGGACCATGATGCTGGTCAGCGCTGCGGCATACACCTCCCATGCCGAGCGGGGCGCGGCCAGCGTCACCAGGCCGGCGCCGATGCGGGCCGCCGCCATCGCTGACAGGCGTGCCGCGCCCGTCATGACTTCGCCGCCCAGGATGACGGCATGGCCGCGTACGTATTTGTGCCCATCCAAGCGCGGCCAGGGAAAACGCGGCAGCCATCCCGCCTGCGTATTTTCATAGGCGTGCGGCTTGACCGTGGCCAGTACCGATTCGGGAATACCGATATCGGCGACGATCAGATCGCCGCACAGCGCGCGGCCCGGCAGCAGCAGGTGGCCGGGCTTCTTGCGAAAGAAGGTCACGGTGCAGTCCGCGGGCACGGCGGTGCCGCGCACATCGCCCGAGCCGCCGTCCACGCCGCTGGGTACATCGACCGCGCAGATCGGCACGCCGCGATCGAGCGCGGCCTTCAAGGTGGCGGCCGCCATGCCTTCGACCGGGCGAGCCAACCCGGCGCCGAATATCGCGTCGATGACCAGCTCGGCGCCTTCCACGACCGAAGGCGACATAGGCAGCACGTCTCCCTGCCACAGTGCCGCATGGTGCGCGGCATCGCCCTTCAGGGCATCCAGCGCCTCCAGCAAGGCGACCGTGACAGGCCAGCCGGCTTCCGCGAGATGACGCGCGGCGACCAGGCCGTCGCCGCCGTTATTGCCGGGGCCGCACAAAATGGCCACCGGCCGCGGGGACCAGCGGGCCCGGACCGCGCGGGCGACCGCCGAGCCGGCGTTTTCCATCAGGATGGTGCCCGGATGGCCGGCCAGCATCGCGGCCTGGTCAGCGGCCGCCATTTCCTGCGGGGTCAGCAGTGCGTTTTCTTGGTTCATCTCGGGGGCCTCCGTCGCCATGCCGGGAACGCGGCGCCTTGCGCCGCGCTGTCCGTAGACTGTAGCGCAGCCCAATGGACGGCGCGCGCCTGCTTATACTGGACGAAATCCTGGCCGATCGGCAACCGATGCTGTACGCGCGCGAGCTCGAAGATTTGCCCTAGTACG
Source organism: Bordetella sp. (assembly GCA_035493915.1). Taxonomy (GTDB): domain Bacteria; phylum Pseudomonadota; class Gammaproteobacteria; order Burkholderiales; family Burkholderiaceae_B; genus Bordetella_C. The sequence goes on along the minus strand of DATJHN010000047.1, from coordinate 10,675 downwards.
CGCGCCCTGATCCAGGCACTGCAACCGAAAACTGAAGACCCCACATGGTCCACGCGCTGCAACCGAAAGCCGGGCCCGACACAATCCAGGCTACAACCCAAAGCAGGAGACCCGATATGCCCCGGATACCGCAACCAAAAGCCGGAGACCAGATATGATCCCGCCCGCCCTGCCCCGCGTCTCCATCACTTACTGCACGCAGTGCCAATGGCTGCTGCGCGCGGCCTGGATGGCGCAGGAACTGCTCTCCACGTTCGGCACCGACCTGGGCGAAGTAGCGCTGATTCCCGGCACCGGGGGCATCTTCCAGGTGCACTGCGGCGGCGCCTTGCTGTGGGACCGCAAGGAGCGAGGCGGCTTTCCGGACGCCAAGACGCTGAAACAGCTGGTACGCGACCATATCGACCCCGGCCGTGACCTGGGCCACGTGGACAGGGACCATCATCGCTGAAAGCCCTATACCGTCTCCGCGCCGCCAAGGATCTCGGCCGGGACGGTATTCATGTCCCCCGCGGCTGCCCGGAGATAACACCCATGCCCGATGAAATCGATGTCCTTCTCGTGGACGACCATACCGTCGTCCGAAACGGTGTGCGGCTCATGCTCAGTTCCGCCGCCGACATCCGGATCGCGGGTGAAGCGGAAAACGCCCAGCAGGCGCTGGAGCTCGTCAAGGAACAGCCGTTCGACGTGGCACTTATCGATATCGCCATGCCGGGAAAAGGGGGACTGGACCTGCTGCAATCCCTGCGTGTCGAATGCCCTGCCCTGGCCGTGCTCGTGCTGAGCACCTATGCCGAGGAAATCTACGCGGTGCGCGCACTCAAGCTCGGCGCGGCCGGTTATCTGACCAAGGACAGCCCGACGGCTACCCTGGTCGAGGCCGTCCGCAAAGCCGCCGCGGGGGGAAAATACGTCAGTCCGTCGCTGATGGAACGGTTCGCCACCATGATGGGCGGCGGCGGCGGAGCCTCGCATCAGGAACTGTCCAACCGCGAACTGGAAGTGCTAAAACGGATCGCCAAAGGGGAAGCCCTGGGCCAGATCGCTGAAGCCTTGCATCTCAGCCCCAAGACGGTAACGACTTATCGTGCCAGGATCCTGGAGAAGATGGGCCTGCGCAGCAATGCCGAATTGGCGCGCTATGCCGCGGAAAATGGACTGCTGATGTAGATGTTTGCTCAGCCTCCAACCGTTGGTCAGGGGTAAACCGCCAACTTTGGTAGACACCTGCCAAGCCCTGAGCCGTGTCGGAGTCAACCACCGGTTGTAGGCATTCCCTGACAAAAAGTGTCTCTGGTATTCCGATATCGTGAAAGCTCCCAGATCGGGAAAATGCAAGGACGATCCCGATACCGGAGACCAACATGGACACCCTGCCAGCAGACACAGCTTTCCTGTCCACGCCGCTATACAACATTCCGCTCGGGGAGTTCATGGCACGCCCGGTCGGGGATATGCATCGCACGCCATGCGACAGCTGCGGCGGACGCAGGCTTTGCCAAGCGACCCAGTTGGGATGCAACGGAACGCACCGCGCCGATTGCCATGTCGGCACGCGCAAGCTGCGCGCGGGCGAAGCGGTGTACCGCGCCGACGACCCTTTTCGCAATCTGTACGTATCCCGCGCCGGCACTTGCAAAAGCATACGCATGCACCGCGACGGCCATCAGCAGATCACGAGCTTTCACCTGGCGGGCGAGTTCATGGGGCTGGATGCCATCGCCTCCGGCCGGCACGAAACCGAAGCAATCGCCCTGGAGGACATGGTGCTGTGCGTGCTGCCGTACCACGAGATCCAGGCGCTGGGCGACGAAGTCGTCGACGCGCGTCGCTGCATGGAACGCATGTTGAGCAGCGAGATCGTGCGCGAGGCCAATCTGCTGATGCTGATGGGGCATCTCAGCGCCGAGGAGCGCCTTGCCGCCTTCCTGGTCGACCTGGCCGACCGCTACGCCGCGCGGGGCTATTCCGCCACGGCATTCCATTTGCGCATGACGCGCGAAGAAATCGGTTCCTATCTCGGCATGAAGCTCGAAACCGTCAGCCGGATGTTCTCCAGGCTGCAGCGGCGCGGCCTGATCTCCCTGCATGGAAGGGAGGTCCAGATCCTGGATCCCGAAGCGCTGAGCCTGGCATGACTCGCCCTGTCAGGTGCCAGTGATCGTCTGCCGGTAGCCCTTGCCCGTCTCCAACGGCAGGCGCAGGGCGACCCGCGTGCCCTTGCCCGTGACACTGGACACGGTCAGTTGCCCGCCGAAATGCCGGGTCCGCTCCTGCATGCCCTGGATGCCCCAGGAATGGCGATTCGCCGGCTGTTCCGCGGCGAAACCCTTGCCGTCGTCACGGATCTCTACCGTGATGACGCCGTCCTTGGCGGCGGCATGCACGGAAACCATGGACGCCTCGGCGTGGCGAACGACATTGGTGAGCGATTCCTGGACGATGCGAAACAGCATGATGGTTCGTTCCGGATCCAGCTGGATTTGCAACGCCGATGAGTCGATGCTGCAATCGCACGCCAAGCCGGACCGCGCTTCCACCTGGCCCGCATACCACTGGATGGCCTCCCACAAGCCCAGCTGATCCAATACGCTGGGGCGCAGATCGTTGATGACCCGCCGTACTGCCTGGATGGCATCCTCGGTCAGGCGCGCAGCTTCCTGCAGCAAGGGATCCGGCGGAGCACCGGCCTGGGTGGCGCGTTCGACCGACACTGACACATAGGCCTTGATGCCTGTCAGCAAGCTACCCAGTTCGTCGTGGATCTCCTGGGCGATGCGCTTGCGCTCGTCTTCCTTGATGTTTTCCTGGTGCGCGACCAGGCGACGCAAGGTCTCGCGCGAATCGCGCAGGGCTTCCTCGGCAAGCTTGTTCTGGGTGATGTCGATCAGGATGCCCTGCTGGAACAACGGCAGGCCAGCGGGGTCGCGCACGATTTCCGCTTCTTCGCGGAACCAGCGCTCGCGACCATCCCTGCCGGTTATCCGGTATTCGACGCGCAGCGGCATGCCCTCTTTCCTGCTGCGCCCGATCGCGGCGGCGGCCTTGTCGCGATCCAAGGCATGGATCGCGGCAAACAACGCGGACGGAGCGGACAAGCACTCTTCCACCGTATACCCCAGGGTGCTGACCTGCGGGCTGATATAGCGCAGGGCGCCCTCTCCATCCACCTCGCGGACATAGGTAATGGCCTGCACCTGCTCGACCAGTGTCCGGAACATCGCTTCGGCCCGCTTGCGCTCGGTAATGTCCCTTACCACGCCGGTGAACATGCGCCTGCCCGCCACATGCATTTCCGCCACCGCCAGGTCCATGGGAAAGACCGTGCCGTCCTTGCGCATGCCCACCACTTCGCGCCCGATGCCGATGATCTTCTTCTCCCCGGTGCGCAGGTAGTGCTCCAGGTAGCCATCGTGCATTTCGCGATGGGGAGCCGGCATCAGCATCGATACATTCCGTCCCAGGACTTCTCCCAGCTGGTATCCGAACAAGCGTACGGCGGCGGTATTGAACCGCTCTATATTCCCGCGCTCGTCGATGATGATGACGGCATCGACGGCGGTATCGAACACGGTGCGCAGACGAGCCTCGCTATCGCGCAGGGCCTGCTCCGCCTGCTTGCGCGGCGTGATATCGCGTATGGATACCATCCAAAGCGCCAGTCCCCAATACGTGGTCAAGGGAGATACACAGATCTCGACAGGAAAACCGCTGCCGTCGGCCCGCCGCGCCGGGGCCTCTCGCACGCCGGTTGGAACGTGTTCCAGTCGTCCGGAAGACTCCGGGCCCGGGGGCGGCCGCGATGCGCCGGTATCCGCGTCCGGCGTTGCCCAGTCCGGGAGCACCGTGGAAATTTCCAGCGCGGACAGCGCATCGACGCGGTATCCGAACATCGACGCGGCGGCGGCATTGGCCAACACGATGTGCCCCCCGGCGTCGACGATGACCAGGGCCTCGGTTGCGGAACGGACAAGCCAGTCCATGGTCTGGCTTTCAAGAATGTGATCTTTCATCTCTCCGGCCGCGTCGGCCTTGGCACGAATTCGTGACCCTGCCCTGCAGAGCGTATCGACCTTCGATTCTAAGCGCTCTTTCTACTGCATATGCATGCCGCCATTGATGGCCAGGTTCGCGCCTGTGATATAGGCCGCGTCGTCCGACACCAGGAAGTTCACCAGACCGGCTACTTCTTCCGGCTTGCCCAAACGCCCGAGCGGAATGAACGGCAATATCTTCGTATCCAGGATTTCCCTGGGCATGTCCGTCACCATCCTGGTGGCCAGATACCCCGGCGAAATCGTGTTGACCGTGACGCCGTACCGCGCCATCTCCAGCGCGAGCGACATGGTAAAGCCATGCATGCCAGCCTTGGCCGCGGCGTAGTTGGCCTGCCCGAACTGTCCCCGCTGGCCGTTCACCGAGGCAATATTGATAATGCGCCCCCAGCGGCTCGCCACCATGCCGTCCAGCACCGGCTGCGTCATGTTGAATACCGAGTCCAGATTCGTGGCGATGACCTTGTCCCAATCGCCCGGTGACATCTTGCGCAGAGTGGCGTCCCGCGTGATTCCCGCATTGTTGACCAGGACGTCGATATTGCCGACCTCCGCGCGCACGCGTTCCATGCACGCCTGGCAGCTTGCGTGATCGGCGACGTCCGCCGGATAGGCGCTTATTTGCACACCGTCGCGCCGATGCTCCTCCAGCCAGGCCCGCGCGTGGACATTGCCGGGCGAAACAGTCACCACGATGCGATGGCCGGACTGATGCAACCGGGCGACGATAGCCTGTCCCAGGCCTCCCATACCGCCCGTGACCAATGCGATTCTTTGTGACATGACTGCGCCTCCTTTGGTGAATGACGATGGGCCGTCCGCACACCCAACACACTAGGCCGGGACAGCGCATTCGATCTTGCGCTAGATCAATGCGCCCGGAATACCGCCGCTCTAGGATCAAGACCGTATACCGATCATTCAAGGTGGCGCGATGTCGAAGCACTTGTCCACGATGCAAGGCGGCGTGGTCGCCGGTGCCGCCGCCGGGTCGTCCTCGCCCGCGCCGCCGGCGCCGTACGCCCCGGCGCCATACTGCGCCAGGCCGGTGGAACCGCCCTGGCGGGGCCTGGATCGACTCGGCCATGTCGCGATGGCGCGCGCCGTGGGCGGCGTATCGCCGCTGGGCATATTCCTGAACTGGACTGATTGGGCCTTGCATTTCGCCACGGCTCCCGGCAAACAGCTCTCCATCATGTTGGCGGCGACGCAGTCAGCCGAAGAAGCAGCCAGGCAATTCGAGCACTATCACCGCCGGCCTGATCCGCGCTTCCACCATGCCGAATGGAAAGACTGGCCCTATTCGCAGTGGCGTTCCACCTTCCAGCGGCTGGAAGGCGCGTGGGATGCGGCCACGCACGGAGTCAACGGCGCCATGCCGCACAGTCAGCAAACGGTGAATTTCATCGGCCGGCAACTGCTCGACATGGTTTCCCCCAGCAACTTCTGGTTCGCCAATCCGGAGGTACTGGAAGCGATGGGCAATTCCGGCGGCCTTAATTTCGTACAGGGCGCGAAGCGTTGGTGGATGGATGCCTGCGACCTGGCCGTAGGCTGCGCGCCGGGCACTTCGGCAAGCAACCAGCAGGTCTTCCGGGTAGGCATGGACATCGCGTGCACGCCGGGAACGGTGATCTATCGAAATGAAATGCTAGAGCTGATCCGTTATGCGCCAAGCACGCGCGAGACCTGGCGTGAACCCGTTCTGATCGTGCCGTCCTGGCTGCTCAAGTACTACATCCTTGATCTTTCCCCCCACAACTCCCTGATTCGCTACCTGGTGCGGCACGGTCACACCGTCTATGCCATCTCATGGAAAAACCCGCGAGAAGAAGGACGGGACTGGGGTATGGACGAGTATGTCGACGACGGCCTGCTGACTGCCCTGCAACAGGCGGCCGACGACAGCGGCGGCCGCCGTATACATGGCGTGGGCTACTGCCTGGGAGGCACGCTGCTGGCCATCGGCGCGGCGGCACTGGCTCGCCGCCACGAACGGCAATCACTATTACGCAGCATCACGCTGCTGGCCACCCAGACGGATTTCGATGAACCGGGCGAATTAGGCCTGTTCATCAGTCCCAGCGGCGTCGAGTTCCTGGACGCGCTGATGTGGCAGCAAGGCTATCTGGACGGCAAGCAACTTGCCGGCGTATTCCAGTTGCTGAATTCACGCGACCTGATCTGGTCGCGGCTGGTGCGGGACTATCTGCTCGGACGTCAATTGCAGATCAGCGATCTGATGACCTGGAACGCGGACATTACCCGGCTGCCCTATCGCATGCATAGCGAGACGCTGCGCCACTTGTATCTGCATAACGACCTGGCGGCGGGACGATTGTGCGTGCGAGGCCAGCCCGTGGCCCTGGCAGATATCCGCCTCCCCATCTATGGGGTGGCCACGGAGCGCGACCATATCTCGCCCTGGGAGTCGGTCTACAAGCTGCATCTGCTGAATCATCGCGACCTTGTTTTTGTTCTGTGCTCCGGCGGGCACAACGCGGGCATCGTCAGCGAACCCGGCCGTCCCAACCACTATTTCCGCTGGAGCGCACGGCGGGAAGGCGCGAATTATCTGGCCCCGGCGGAATGGATCGAACAGGCCGAGAAGGTGGACGGGTCGTGGTGGCCCCATTGGGAAGCCTGGCTGGCCCGGCATTCCGGACCGAAAGGGCCGGCGCCCGCCTGGCCGCCGGACACGGCGCTTTGCGACGCGCCAGGCGAATACGTTCACGCGCACTAGTGCCATCCCCGGCCGATTCTCCAGAGCGAGGAACCAAAAATGATCAAACGCATCGCCCTTCAGATTGAAAAGGATTCCGCGTGCGAAGTCCGCACCGCGGTGGCTACCGCATTGGCGGCACGCTTCGACGCGGAGTTGATCGGCGTGTATGTCGGCTACTCCCTGCCGCCTTACGTATTCGATGAAAGCTATGTACCAGTCGCTGTCATGGAGGTAACGCGGCGCCGGCTGGAGGAAGACCGCGCGACCTGCGAGGAAGCGTTCCGGCGCCAGACCTCGCCGGCCGGCATCGCCGTGCAATGGCGCGCCCAGAAGGGTCGCCCGGACGAACTACTGGCCCGCCATGCGCGTTGCGCCGACCTATTGATCATGAGCCAGGCTGTCGAAGGAGTCACCAACTCCGTCATCGCCCCGGACCTGGAGGAATCCGTGGTTCTGACCGCGGGCCGCCCGGTGCTGACCATACCCTATGCCGGCACGTTTCCGACAGTGGGCAGCCGGATCCTGTTCTGCTGGGATCGGGGGCGCGAAGCTGCCCGCGCGCTGGCCGATGCGGCGCCATTCCTGGAATCCGCGCAGGAGGTTGTCGTACTGACCTTGAATCCGGATTCCGAGGCCATGCGCCGCCGCATGACCGTGGAGGGTGACCTGGAAGCCTATTTCCACGCACATGGCTATGTCCACCCGCGGCCGACGACGGGGAGTACATCAGGCGTCGGCGTCGGCAATGCCATCCTGAACGCCGCGTCCGACCACGACTGCGACCTGATCGTCATGGGGCTGTATGGACACAGCCGCGCGCGCGAATGGGTATTGGGCGGCGCCTCCCGGTCCATACTGAAAAACATGACGGTGCCCGTACTGTTCTCCCACTGATCGTCCATCCGGCATCCGCCGCCAAGGAGGTTTCATGAGCTGCATCCTCGTCCCTATCGATGGCTCGAACAATGCGCTGCGAGCCCTGAAGCATGTGATCGACCACATGACCATGTACGAGCCCCTTAGCCTGCATCTGTTGAACGTGCAGCTCCCGATCGTCTCCGGCACCGTGCGCATGTTCATCGACAACGACACGATACGACGCTATCACCAGGAAGAAGGCGAAGCGATGCTGACCAAGGCAAGGGCCATGCTGGACGAGGCCCAAGTACCTTACACCGCGCATCTAAAGGTGGGCCACGTGCCCGAGACCATCGTGGCCACCGCCGAGCAAAACAAATGCGATCAGATCGTCATGGGCTCGCGGGGGCTGGGCTCGACGGCCGGCCTGTGGCTGGGATCGGTCACGACCAAGACGCTACATCTGGCCAAGGTGCCGGTCACCATCATCAAATAGGGTCTAGTCAGCCTTGGCTTCCTTGCCATGCACGAGAAGGACCGGGCACGTGGACAGGCGCACATAGGCTTCCGCCACGCTGCCCAGCATGAGCCGCTGGAAGCCGCGTCGGCCATGCGTTCCCAATACAACCAGGTCGCTGTGCGTATCCGCGGCGGCGGCCTGTATCTGTTCGGCGATGGAGCCGCCCAGGGCTCCGGCGTCCACCACCTTCGTATCGCCGACGGCGCCGCCCGCCTCTATCTGGCGCTTCGCGCCGTCGAGGACCGTGCGGGCTTCTTCCATCATGGCGGCATAGAAAGGTTCGATGTCGAAGAATGCGGAGGAGTACACGGAACTCGGATACTCGACGACGAAGATGGCCAGTAGCCGGGCGCTTTCCGATTTTGCCAGGGCGATGGCATGATCCAGGGCCAGGCGGGAAGTGTCGCTGCCGTCGACTGCGACCAGGATATTGCGGTACATGGTGGATTCCATCCTTTGAGTGGGGGTAAGAGAGTCATCAGGGACGCGGGATTCATCTATCCTGCCTGCTAACGCGGCCCGGTGATGTGATCCAGGTCAAGCCGCACTCGCACCTCTCCGCCCGGGCCGTCCGATTCCATCGTGAAACCGCAATGCCGCGCCAGTTCCAGCATGGCCGCGTTATCGGCCATTACCGTGCCACGAAGCTGGCGGGTTCCGCGGCCGCGCTGATAATGGATCAGGCTGGACAGCAATAGGGTGCCCAGTCCACGCTGTTTCAGGTCCGAACGCACCATGATGGAGAAATCGGCCGCTTCGTTGTCCGCATCGATCGCGGACCGGGCTTCGCCCAGTATCTGTTCGATGCCGCCCGCATTCCTGCGTACCGCTATCAGCGCCATTTCCCGGTCATGGTCGAGTTGCGCCATGCGCGCCAGATCGTGGTGCATTAATGCGCTGATCATCCCGATGAAACGCTGGCGTATATCCTCGGGGGTCAAGGCCGCAAAGAAGGAGGCGTACAAGCGTTCGTCTTCCGGCTTGCTCGGGCGCACCGTGATCGTGGTGTCCAGCCATTGGACCCGCTCCTCCTGGAACAGCCCATTCAGGTTTCGGATGCTCATCTTTTGCTCGCCGTGGTTTGCTCCCGAGTGGGTGAACCGGCGGGAGTGCCGGACAACTTCGGAATCAATGTATCCCTGCGCCTGGAGCTCTCCTTGACGCACATCAAGAACCACGACACCAGACACGACCGGGCGCGCGATCCACAAAAAAACAGCGGCGCCTGACTGGCGCCGCTGTTGCCGCGATTGCTTTCGTTATCGCGGATGGATCGTGAGACGTTTACCGCATATTTACTTCATATACAGCTTGCGCAGCGAACGTACGTCCTTGACCTTGTCGATGTTCCACAAAGTGTCCAGCAGTTCGACGGAACGGCTCTTGCCCAGCACCGGCGCCAGCAGGTCCATGGCCTTTTCGTTTTCTTCCGCCGGCGTCAGCGGATTTTCGAAGCTGCCCTTGGCCGCCATGGTCTGGCCATTCAGGACGCGGCCGTCCTTCAGGTGCACTTCCATCACGCAGCGCCAGCGGCGCTGCACGTCGGTCAGCGAAGGATCGCCCACCGCGTGCACGCGGGCACGCATCTTCAGCACCTTCGGGTCCTTCATGCGATCGAAATCGTGCGCCGACTTGAAGGTCAGCTTGCGGTCGAGCAGCATGACGGCCAGCAAGTGCTGCACCGAGATATCGGGCATGGGCCGGTTGTTGACGATCTCCAATTCCTTGTCAGGCATATTGGCAACGACCTTTTCGACGTCGTCGGCACCGAAGCCATGCTCGGCCATCAGGTCGTTCAGCACGTGCATGGGACCCTGGATGGGGCCGCCGATCGGCCAGCGCTTGATCGACGCACGCATCATCTCGTAGTTCTTGCCCAGGTCGCGCGACAAGTCCTCGCGATCGAATTCCTCGGGCGCGAAAGTATGGAAGAAATCGCGCTCACCCGAGAAAATGTCTTCCACGCCGGTCCAGCCGCAAGCCGCCATCATTGCCGACTGCAGGCCGTTGTGGGCCGGCATGCCGCCCATGGCGTAGGCTTTTTCGATGTGCTCCGGATCGCGGAACATGGTGTACAGGCCGGCGGTCTGCTGGCCGGTGTACGACAGCATGTAGCGCACCTGCAGGGGCGTCAGCTCCAGCAAGGCGCCGGCCGCGGCGGCCGCGCCGAACAACTGTCCGGTCGCGCCCGCGTGGTGGCCGGACCGCAGGTACGGCATGGGGTGCAGCGTGAGCAGCATGCGGGAGCAGATGTCATAGCCCAGCACCACGGCGCGCAGCAGCTTTTCACCGCTCATGCGGCCGCGCTCGGCGATCGCCAGCGCCGATGGCACCACGCTGGTGCCCGGGTGCGTCAGCGACGGCGGATGCGTGTCGTCGGTTTCGTCGGCATGGCCGAACATGCCGTTGGCCAGGGCGGCGTTCTGCACGGTCGTCACGATCTTCGTGCCGATGACGCCGGCTTCCTCGCGGCCGCCCAGCGGCTTGACGTACTCGATGGCCTTCTTGCCCGGC
>DATJHN010000046.1:0-9157 GCA_035493915.1 Bordetella sp. | reverse complement strand
CCCGGAGGATCCGACCAGCGATCCGGCGATGATAAGCATCGGATTGTTCAGCGAAAAGCCGATGCCGGCTGCCGCCCAGCCCGAATAACTATTCAGCATGGAAACCACGACCGGCATGTCGGCGCCGCCGATCGGGATGATGATCAGCACCCCCAGCACGAAAGCGATCGCGGTCATGGCGACGAATGGCGTCCAGCCTTCGCTCAGCACGAAGGCCACGCCGCATGCCAGCATTACCAGCGCCAGCAGCAGATTGATGAAGTGCTGCCCCGGGAACACCACCGGCGCGCCCTGGAACAGCCGGAACCGGTATTTGCCGGACAGCTTGCCAAACGCGATGACAGAGCCGGAAAACGTGATGGCACCGACGAAAGTCCCGATGAAAATTTCCACGCGGTTGCCGGTCGGCAGCGCCGTGCCCATGGGCGCGATGCCGAAGGCATGCGGTTCGGCGACGACGGCGACCGCGATCGCCACTGCCGCCAGGCCGATCATGCTGTGCATGAACGCGACCAGCTCGGGCATCTTGGTCATTTCGACACGGCGGGCCATGATAGTTCCCGCCGTGCCGCCGACCAACAGGCCCAGCAGCACCCAGCCCAGTCCCAGCCCGGCGATGCCGCGACCGGCCAGGCCCACGATAAGGGCGCCTGTGGTCAGGACGGCGATTGCCATGCCCGCCATGCCGAAGGCGTTGCCGATGCGCGACGTGGTGGGATGCGACAAACCCTTCAATGCCTGGATAAAGCAGATGGAAGCCAGCAGATAGAGCAGTGTGACGACGTTCAGCGAAATCATCGCGCGTCCTCCTTGGTGGCCTTCCGCTCTTTCTTCTTGAACATTTCCAGCATGCGCCGCGTAACGAGGAAGCCGCCGAATACATTGACCGCGGCCAGGGCCACTGCAAGCACGCCCATGCCGCGCGCCAGGCCGCCCTCGGTGAGCGCCGCCGCCAGCATCGCGCCGACGATGATGATGGCCGAGATGGCATTCGTGACGGCCATCAACGGCGTATGCAGCGCCGGTGTAACGTTCCAGACCACGTGATAACCCACGTAGACGGCCAGGACGAAAATGATCAGATTGATCAGGGTAGGACTCAGGGCTTCCATTCAAGACCTCCGAACCGCATTGCCGGCTTCGCAGACCAGGCAGGCCGCGACGATTTCGTCCTCGCGCTGGATGGCCAGCGTGCCATCCTTGTCCACGATGAGTTTCAGGAAATCCAGCAGATTGCGCGCGTATAGCGCCGATGCATCCGTGGGCACCAGCGCGGGCAGATTGGCCAGGCCGACCAGCGTCACGCCGTGCTTTTCCACTACCTTGCCTTTTTCCGACAAGGGGCAGTTGCCGCCGCGCTCCACGGCCAGGTCCACCAGAACCGAACCCGGCTTCATCGCCTGTACCGTGTCGGCGGATACCAGCATGGGCGCGGGGCGGCCAGGGATCAGGGCCGTGGTGATGACGATGTCCGCCTGCTTGCAGCGCTCCGACACCAGCGTTGCCTGACGTGCCATCCAGGCCGGCGGCATGGGACGCGCGTATCCACCGGTGCCTTGCGCGATTTCGCGTTCCTCCTCTGTTTCGAACGGCACGTCGATGAATTTCGCACCCAGCGATTCCACCTGTTCCTTTGCGGCCGGCCGCACGTCGGATGCTTCTACCACCGCGCCCAGGCGGCGCGCCGTGGCGATGGCCTGCAGGCCCGCCACGCCAGTACCCAGGATCACGGCGCGGGCTGCCTTCAGCGTGCCCGCCGCCGTCATCATCATGGGAAACAGCCGTCCGTAGTAGTGGGCAGCCAGGAGGACTGCCTTGTATCCGGCCAGGTTGGCCTGCGACGACAGCACGTCCAGGCTCTGGGCGCGCGTGATGCGCGGCGCGGCTTCCAGTGCGAATCCTGTGACGCCCGTCGCCGCCAGCCGCGCGATGCCTTCGGTATCGAAGGGATCGAGCATGCCGGCCAAAACGGTGCCGGGCCGGAGTGCCGACAATCCGGCCGTGTCCGGCATCCTGACTGTCAGCACCAGATCCGCGCCCAGGGCATCCACCGCGGATCCGAGCGTGGCGCCGGCGGCCTCGTAGGCTTCGTCGGGGTAGCGCGCGGCGCTGCCCGCGCCGCGCTCCACGATCACGGTATTCCCGCCCGCCACATACTTCTTGACGGTCTCCGGGGTTGCCGCTACGCGTGTTTCCCCCTCCAGGGTCTCTCGCGGTGTACCGATACGCATGCGTTCTCCTTGTCGGACATCGGGCCGGAGACACTTATACACGACTTACCCCGGCGTGGCGTCGGGAAAACCACCGGGTAAAATAGCTGTCTCCGGGTATATCCCGACGGGTATATCCGGACTACCGCGCCGATACGTTTCGTCTCGCGGTCAACCCGAAATTTCTTGCGCCGTTTTTCTTTCAAGCTTTCCATGTCGTCCATTGCTTCTTCCAAAGGCCGCGTCGTCGTCGGCATGTCAGGTGGTGTCGATTCCTCCGTCACGGCCTGGCTGCTCAAACAGCAAGGCTACGAGGTGATCGGCCTGTTCATGAAGAACTGGGAAGACGATGACGATTCCGAATACTGCTCGACCCGGCAGGATTGGCTGGACGCGGCCAGCGTTGCCGATCTCGTCGGCGTCGATATCGAGGCCGTGAACTTCGCGGCGGAGTACAAGGACCGCGTGTTCGCCGAGTTCCTGCGTGAATATTCGGCCGGCCGCACGCCCAACCCGGACGTGCTGTGCAATGCAGAAATCAAATTCAAGGCATTCCTCGACCACGCCATGAGCCTGGGAGCCGATCTGATCGCAACCGGCCACTATGCGCGCGTGCGCGCGGTAACGAATGCCGGCCGCACGAACTATCAGCTGCTGAAGGCGTTGGACGGCACCAAGGATCAAAGCTACTTCCTGCATCGCCTGAACCAGGAGCAGCTGTCGCGCACCTTGTTCCCGCTAGGCGAGATTCCCAAGACCCAAGTACGCCGCATCGCGCACGAAATCGGCCTGCACAACGCCGCCAAGAAAGACTCCACCGGCATCTGCTTCATAGGCGAGCGGCCTTTCCGCGAATTCCTTAACCGCTATCTGCCGACCGCTCCCGGGCCCATCCTGACGCCCGAAGGCCAGCGCGTGGGCACGCATACCGGCCTGTCGTTCTACACGCTGGGCCAGCGCAAGGGCATCGGCGTCGGTGGGGTCAAGGGCAGGCAGCGCGACGACGGTACCGCCGACGCCTGGTACGCGGCGCGCAAGGATCTGACCGCCAACACTCTGTACGTCGTGCAGGGCCACGATCATCCCTGGCTGTTGTCCGGGGCATTGGGCGCGCAGGATGCCAGTTGGGTCGCGGGGCAGCCGCCGACCGGCGGAGCCTACGCGGCGAAGACGCGTTATCGCCAGTCCGATGCCGGCTGCGTGCTGAGCGACGGCAGCGGCGATCGTTTCACACTGGCCTTCGATCAGCCGCAATGGGCGGTCACGCCCGGACAGTCGGCCGTGCTATACGATGGTGATATATGCCTGGGGGGGGGTATCATCGCGTCCCAATGATCATAACAACGGAGTGGGACGTGGATATTCCTATGTTGGTTTGTCTATTGCTGCTGGGGGCCGGCGCGGGTTTCGCGGCGGGTTTGCTCGGTATCGGCGGCGGCATGGTGCTGGTGCCTTTTCTGACCATGATTTTCGGCTGGCAGGGTATGAGCGATGACTTGATCGTGCATGCCGCCATCGCCACGTCGATGACTTCCATTCTGTTCACATCGATTTCCAGCGTGCGGGCCCATCACGCCGCGCGCGCGGTGATATGGCGCATCGCCCTGACGATGGCGCCCGGGCTGATCGTGGGCGGGCTGTTGGCTGGCGGAGCCGTATTTGCCGCGCTGCACACGGGTTGGCTTTCGGCATTCTTCGCGGTTTTCGTGCTGTATTCGGCCTATTCGATGCTGCGCAATACCAAACCCAAGCCTTCGCGCCAGATGCCCGGCGTGGTCGGCACATCCGCGGCGGGTGCCGGTATCGGTTTTATTTCCGGACTGGTAGGCGCGGGTGGTGGATTCCTTTCCGTGCCTTTCATGATCTGGTGCAATGTGCCCCTGCGCAACGCGGTGGCAACGTCGGCGGCGCTCGGTTTTCCGATCGCGCTGGCGAACAGCACCGGCTACGTGATCTCAGGTCTGCGAGAGGCCGGCAACACGCCGGGCATGCTGGGATATATCTATTGGCCGGCACTGCTGGCGCTGGTGTGTACTAGCGTCCTGACGGCGCCCTTGGGCGCGCGCGCCGCGCACACACTGCCCGTGGCCACAGTCAAGCGTATCTTCGCGTACTTGCTGTTCGCGCTGGGGATATTCATGGCCTACAAGGCCTGGAAGGCATTCGCCTGACGCCGACCGCGGGCGCCGTTCAGGCGCTTGCCGGCGGCGCGGTATCGGCGAAGGACTGGCGCGCCGACAGTTTCTCGAACAGGCGGGCCAGGTTCTGATGCCCCGGCCGCCAATCCAGGTCGGGGAAGCGGAAATCCAGGTAGCCCAGGGCGCAGCCTACCGCCACGTCGGCCAGGCTATGGTTGATGCCCATGCAATGGGAGTGTTCGCCCAGGCTCTTGTTCATCGCGTCCAGGCTGGCGTGAACCTTGCCGTACTGGCGCGCAATCCATTCGTCGTTGCGCAGTCCGTCCGGGCGCTGCCGTTCCTTGACGATGCCCACTGCGGCATCGAGCAGGCCATCGGCGATGGCCTCCCAGCATTTGACCGCGGCACGCTCGCGGCCGGACTGGGGAATCAGCCGCGCCACGGGGGAAAGGGTATCGAGGTATTCGACGATGACGCGCGAATCGAACAACGCGCCGCCATCTTCCATGACCAGGCAGGGAACTTTGCCCAAGGGATTGAATTGCTGGATCTTTGTTTCGGGAGACCAGACGTTCTCCAGTTCAAAGCGGTAATCCAGCTTCTTCTCCGCCATGACGATCCGTACCTTACGTACGTACGGGCTAGTAAGGGAGCCTATCAGTTTCATGGATGCACGGTCATAGTCGGAAAGCGGGCGGCAGTATAGCAGGATGATGCCATGCCTGAACGCACATGGCGTAGCCGTTGGCACGCCCCAGGAGGTAAAGAACTGCGGATGATAAAATCGCGCCGTTTTTCGGCGGTTTTCAATACTCGTTTCGGTTTATTTCCCTGCTCATGCATATTGCCTCCACCCTCAGTCCGCTCAATGCGCTTTCTCCTCTCGACGGGCGTTACGCCTCGCGCGGCGACGCCCTGCGCGGGTTGCTCTCCGAAGCCGGCTTCATGGCGCACCGCGTCGAAGTAGAAGTGGCGTGGCTCTCCGCGCTGGCCGATGCGGGGCTGCCGGAATTGCCGCGCTTTTCCGACGAGGCCCGGGCGCGCCTGACGGCGATCGTGCAGGATTTCAGCGAAGCCGACGCCGCCCGCATCAAGGAAATCGAGCGGGTGACCAACCACGACGTCAAGGCGGTGGAGTATTGGTTGAAAGAAAAGGTGGCCGATCACGTCGAGCTCTCCCGCGCGGCGGAATTCATTCATTTCGCGTGCACTTCGGAAGATATCAACAACACCTCGCATGCGCTCATGTTGTCGCGTGCTTGCAACGGTGTGCTTATCCCGACTTTGCAGAAGCTGCGCGATAAGCTGGCTGCCCTGGCGGGCGCCCACGCCGACCAGCCCATGCTGTCGCGCACCCACGGGCAGCCGGCCAGCCCGACCACGCTGGGCAAGGAATTCGCCAATGTGGCCGCGCGCCTGACGCGCGCCCTGGATGGCATCCGTGCCGTGGAACCACTGGCCAAGCTGAATGGCGCCACCGGCAACTACAACGCACATCTGTCGGCTTATCCAGAGGTCGATTGGCCCGCCTTTAGCCAGCGTGTGCTGCAGGGCCTGGGCTTGACCCAGAACCGCCATACCATCCAAATAGAGCCGCACGATTGGATGGCCTCGTTGTTCGACGCGGTGGCTCGCGCCAACGTCATCATTCTGGATCTGGACCGGGACATCTGGGGTTACGTCTCCCTCGGGTATTTCAAGCAGCGCCTCAAAGAGGGGGAGGTCGGCTCATCGACCATGCCGCACAAGGTCAACCCAATCGACTTCGAGAATTCGGAAGGCAATATCGGCTTGGCCAACGCGATGCTGCGCCATCTGGCCGACAAGCTGCCCGTGTCCCGGTGGCAGCGCGACCTGACCGATTCCACGGTGCTGCGCAATCTGGGCGTGGCGTTCGGCTATTGCATGGTGGCCTGGGATGCCTGCCTGCGCGGCTTGGACAAACTGGAAATCAACGTCGGGGCGATCGATGCGGATATCGATGCCTGCTGGGAAGTGTTGGCCGAACCTGTACAGACGGTCATGCGCCGTTATGGCCTGCCGCAGCCATACGAACAGCTCAAGGCCCTGACGCGCGGCAAGGGCATTACGGAAACGGCCCTGCGCGAGTTCGTTCAGGGCCTCGCGTTGCCCGTCGACGCAAAAACGCGCTTGCTGGAAATGACGCCGCGGTCATATATCGGTTTGGCCGCCCAACTGGCGCGATCGTTGTAAAAAAGTCATCCAGACATTCAAAGGCCGGCAGATTTCTGCCGGCCTTTTGATTTGGGCATTGCGCCGGCTTTTTGCCCCGACATTTCGTCTCCTTTGCCGAAGTGCGTCTTTCGCTGCAAGCACGTTGCATTTGCTCATGCCTTTGTGTCTGGGCGATTCGTCGGCGTCGGCGCCGGAGCAATTTGTCCCCTATTGCGAAGTTCCCTTCCAGGGCCCCGCTCCCTGGGAACAGTGGGCGGAGCCACCCAGGCACGCGGCTTGCGAGAGGTCGGATAACGATTCGCTGGGCGATACGCAATGGAAGTTTTCGCAAAAACCTTCAACGCCTGGGGGGCCACCCTGACCGTGGACCCCGACGGTCATGGCCGCTACAGCTGGAAGATCCTGGTCGAGGATCGCCGCCAAGGAGAACCCCGCATGCAATGCATTGCCTCTCCCATTGGTTTCCCGTCCGTGAGCGAATCCATCCTGGACGGTTGTGCGGCTCTGGAGGGGTTGGTTCCTGAGCCATATCCCGGTCCAAGCTGAATCGTATCCGTGGCCTCCCACGCGGGGCGGTCTCCCTGATTTTCTGTGTCCTTATCGTCTTGTTTACCGTAACTGGAGAAAAATATGAGCGCCATGATGTGCCTTCCTTGCCAGAGCATAACGCTCGCTACGCCCGGACTGCAGGCTCACCAGAATCTTGTGCATGAAGGCTTCGTGCGGCCCACCGAAAAGCGTCGGGAAAACCACCGCGAAGATCGTTTTCGCTGCTCATGCTGCCATACCCAGTGGGTACGTGAAACCGATCGTTGGGGCATGGATTTGGGATTTCGCCTGGCGCCGGTGCAAGGGGGGGCGCGTCCGCAATATGCGCCGACCGAAAATGCGCCGCGCGCTGGCGTTCGGGTTTACCAAGTGCCAGCTTGAATTGCTTGGTTTGTATCGACGTTAATGCAATTCAGTATCGTGGCGGCCCGGGTCGTAACCCAAAAGTTGCAATGCTGCTTCATAAGCAGCAGAGTTTGCGCACAGGAAAACGGCGATGTCTCCGGGATTGATGTTATCCAGGACATCGCCAATCTGTTCCGGCGCCGAGGCCGGATCGCTGACGGCGGTGGCATGGATTTCACCGCCGGCTTCGACTTCCGTGGGCGGAACGATATCGGCGATGGCATCCAGGTCCGGCGGACTGACGACGACATAGCTGCGTATGAATTCACCATCCAGGGTGGTCCGCAGGGCCATGCCCGACGTCAAGTCCGCGGTACGGGCGCTCATAATGCTCATGGTTAACCTTTCTATGCTTGGGGGTGCGAAGCGGCGGCCGTTCGGCCAATCAAATATATACGTGTTCGGTGGTAGCGCAGACACAGTTAAAGCGGGGAAATTTTGTTTCGTTCCCAGCCTCCCAATGTTCATGTGCAACGCCTCGTAAGAGTGGGGCAAGGTTATGCGCCACGATGTAGCAATTGGTTTCACATCCCAAGGCTCTGGCGGGAAAATGTTTTTGACTTAAAGGAATGTCCCGTTCATAGTGTCGTGGAGATTTTCAAGCGGCGCGATCTTTGTATAGTTCAGGGTTCTTTCCGGTCTCCGCTATTGTTCTTGGCACTAGCTTGAATATCTCGTGTCCCGGGCAATTCGCTCATTGTAAATGCAAGGAAAATCGGTATGGAAACCGGCGTCGTCAAGTGGTTCAACTCTGAAAAAGGTTATGGCTTTATTACCCCGGAGTCGGGTGGTAAGGATCTGTTCGCGCACTTTTCTGAAATTCAAGGCTCTGGCTTCCGTTCGTTGGAAGAAAACCAGCGCGTGCAATACGAAGTGGCCACCGGACCCAAGGGCCCGCAGGCCACGAAGATCAGGCCTATGTAATGCCTCGGGCATGAATACTTGAGCAAAAAGCCCCGCCTCGGCGGGGCTTTTTGTCGCCCGCGTGGCGGCGCCGCGGGAAGGCGTTTTGTTGCGTCTTGAAGACAAATGGCCCTTCGGGCCGATCCTCCGCGATAATAGTGCTCTTCGATCGCGGGAGGAGCGCGGGGATGATGACGACCGGCACCCTGGGAGCTGCTTTGAGCACCGCTATCTGGGCGGCCATCGCCGGTGCCGCCTGGGCTGGTTGTGCTGCCCGGTTGCTCGGCAGCCAGCGCCTGGCGCGTGTCTGGACCGGCCTTGCCAATCTGGTGGGATGGACACTTATCGTGCTGGTTCCGCAAGGTTTGCGGCTGTGGGGTCCCAAAGACCTGATCCAGCGTTTCCTGCCGCACACCCTGACCGTAATCGAACTGAGCCTATTGGTGCGGATCGCCGCCGTTTGCGGGCTACTGGGTATTTGCGTGTCCATCGTGTATCGTCGGCTGGACCGGGGCGCTTACACGCGTTCCCAAGGGTAGGGCGCGTGGCGCTTCACCATCGATGAACCGAACGCCGTGCGTCAATTTGCAGTGGAATTGACCGCGCGGGTTGACGTCACCGTTAGGATCGTTGCGCCGGGCGAACCGGATCGTGACATTTCCGTCGGGCATGGCGCGATAGCGTATGTATTCGGTGACCGGACGATCCTCTGCGTCCAACGTCAGGTGCGTATCGGCAAAGGCAACGTACTGTCCA
>DATJHN010000045.1:0-17208 GCA_035493915.1 Bordetella sp. | reverse complement strand
GCCCAGTTTACCGGGCATGTCAGTTACAGAAGCGCCGGTGCGATAGGGTTGGTGCAACGCAAATCGTGCCACAATCATGGGCATGTTTAGCGTCGTCCTAATCACCGGCATCTCCGGCTCCGGCAAATCGGTCGCCCTGCGACTGCTGGAGGACTCCGGCTATACCTGCGTCGATAATCTGCCGGTGCGGTTTCTGTCCGACTTTATCGCCAGCGCGCGCAATGACGCCATGGCGCGGGTTGCCGTCGCCATCGACGTGCGGTCGCCCGGCGAACTCGCCGAACTGCCCGCCGCCATCGCTACGCTGCGCGCCGTCGGTACCAGCATACGAGTGGTTTTCCTGGATGCCGATACCAATACGCTGGTGCAGCGCTACTCCGAATCGCGCCGCCGCCATCCGCTGACCGACCGTCTGCAGCGCGCCGGCAAACCGTCTTCGCTGCTGGATTGCATCCGCGTCGAACGTGAAATGCTGGCGCCCCTGCGCGACCAGGAACACGTCATCGATACCTCGGAACTGACGCCCGGGCAACTGCGCGCCTGGATACGGGATCTGGTGCAGGCCGATCGCCAGGCGGTGGTGCTGACGTTCGAATCGTTCGCCTTCAAGCGCGGCGTGCCGCGCGATGCGGACCTGGTATTCGATGTGCGCTGCCTGCCCAATCCCTACTACGACCCGGTATTGCGTCCACTGACCGGACGCGATGCGCCGGTTGCCGCCTACCTGGCCAGTTTCGACACGGTGCGCCAACTGATCGACGACATCGCGGGCTTCATCCGCAAATGGCTGCCGCGCTATATGGAAGATACGCGCAGCTATCTGACGGTGGCCATCGGCTGCACCGGCGGGCAGCACCGTTCGGTCTATGTCGTCGAAGAATTGGCACAGCGTTTTGCCGATCACAACCCCTTGCTGGTCCGACACCGCACCCAACTCCCCGAAGAACACGCATGAGTTTCCGGCATTTGCGCAACCTACTTGTCATCGCTTTGCTGGCAGCGGTGGTGGCGGGTTGTTCCAGTACCGGGGGGCGCAAGGGTGGCGGTTACTACAAGGACGACGGGCCCGACGCCCATCCGCCCAGCAACCTGGATTCCGTGCCTGACGCCGCGCCGCGCATCGAACCGCTGGCCGGCGGCGCGAACCGGCCCTATGTCGTTTTCGGCAAACGCTATGTGCCCATGACCGGCGATCAGCCGTTCACGCAGCGTGGCATCGCATCCTGGTATGGCAAGAAATTCCACGGCAACTCGACGTCGATCGGCGAACCCTATGACATGTATGCGATGACCGCGGCGCATCCCACGCTGCCGATTCCCAGCTATGCGCGCGTTACCAGCGCGGTCAACGGGAAGACCATCATCGTGCGGGTCAACGACCGCGGGCCGTTCCACGAAGACCGCATCATGGATCTTTCCTATGTTGCGGCTTACAAGCTGGGCATCATCGGCCCGGGCAGCGGCGAGGTCACGGTGCAACGGATCCTGCCGGACGAAGTGCGCCGCATGGTTGCGGAACGCGCCGGCGGCGGACAAGCGGGTGCGGCGACGGCGGCCAATAACGCTGCCACGCCCGGGCAGCCCACGCCGGTACCGGTGGTGATGTCGGCGGGAGAAGCGCCCAACGCGGTCCCTCTGGCGCCGGCTTCTACTGCCACGTTCGGCGGTGCCGCACTGAACAGCCTGCCGCCCACGCGCGGCGGCGTGGCCACGGACCCGACGCCCTTGCCGCCTCCGCCCGTGGCGGCGGCGCCGGTCATCGCGGCGCCGGCCGCGGCTCAGGCGCCGGCCGCTTCCGGCTCGGTCTATCTGCAGTTGGGCGCATTCAGCCAATCGGCCAACGCACAATCGCTGGTCGCGCGCGTGAACGGCCCATTGGCGGCGGCGGGATTGCCGCCCGCGACGGTGGAGCAGGCCGGGCAGCTCTATCGGGTCCGTGTCGGCCCGTACGCCGACCGCAACGCGGCGATGGCCGCCGTGCAGACCGTGGCGAACAACACCGGGATTCTGCCCAGCGTCACGACGCGTTGATGGCGATCTCGGCCGCTATGGGTACCGCGGAAATTGCGCTGTCATTGATGGCTGGGTAGTGGCGCCGGTGGCCGCTGAATCGTTACGAGGTTGGCGGCTGAATCGTCCGCGCCGTTGACGGCCGGGTCGTTGCGACGTTGACAGCTGAATCGCCTGTGCCGTTGACGGCTGGGTCGCCTGCGTCGCTGCGCCGTGACGGCCAGATCTGGCTACCAGAGATTGCCCTGGCGGGTATCCTCTTCAACGAGTTTCGCGCTCGGCGCGGCGGTGGTGTAAGTGTGTCCTTCCAGCGCCAGCAAGGCTTGTTTGCGCGGCAGGCCGCCACCGAATCCGGTCAGGGCGCTGTTGCTGCCGATGATGCGGTGGCACGGGATGAAAATGGAAATAGGATTGCGTCCGACCGCCTGCGCCACGGCGCGCACGGCGGCCGCCTGCGCGCAGCGCGCGGATAAAGCGCCGTAGCTTTCCAAACCGCCAAACGGGATGTCGCGCAAGGCATCCCAGACACGCTGCTGGAAAGGCGTGCCGTGCGGCGCCATCGGCAGGGAGAATTCGTGCAGGCGGCCGGCAAAGTATTCCGACAGTTCAAGCGCGGCCTGATCGAGAACGGGGTCGCCTGCCGGCGCGTCATACGCAGTGGCAGCGGCAGGCGAGGCTTGGGCGGCAACCGCTTCCACGATTGCCGCTCGGGCCTTGGCCTTGACCCTGGCCCCGGCGGTCGTCCCCTGGATCGAAGATATCGAGGTGGTGGCCGCGGGCGGCAAAGGCGGGCAGTCGTCCTGGTCCAGGAACCAGGCGCCGGTCAGCGCGCCGCCTTCCGCATGCAGCCGCATGGGGCCCAGCGGCGTGTCGACGATGCGCAGGCGCGGCGGGGGTTTGAGATGCGCGTTCATGATGCGGTGTGCGGGCGCGGCGGTGGCTCGATAGACGCGTTCATGACGGGCGGCGGCTCGATAGCGCGGTCATGACGGGACGCGGCTTGGGAAACGCGGTCATCATGCTTTGCGCGCCAGCGCGCGGGCGTAAAGGACGTCGCGCGGCAAGCCGCTGACGCGCGCGGCGATGCGGGCGGCGTCGCGGACGGATACGGATTCCAGCAAAGCGTCCAGCAGGGTATCGGTGGCGGCATCAACACCGGCATCATCGGTCTCGGCGGCCGGCGCGGCATGCGCGATCAGCACGAATTCGCCCTGGCCGCGATGCGGCTGCGCCTGCAGCCAGTCGCCCGCCTCGTCCAGCGGCATGGTGGCGATTTCCTCGAAGCGCTTGGTCAATTCGCGGGCGACCGTGACGTCGCGCCGTCCACCGAGGGCTTCGCGCATGTCGGCGAGCGTGGCAGCCAGGCGGTGCGGCGATTCGAACATCACCACCGGGGCCGGCACGGCGCCCCATTGCGCCAGCCAGCGCTGGCGGGCGGCGGACTTGGGCGGCGGAAACCCGGCGAAGACATAGGCGGGATTCTCGTCGGAAGTGACGCCGCTACCCATCAGGGCGGCAATGACCGCGCTGGGGCCCGGCACGGGAACCACGGCGTGGCCGGCGGCGCGCACCGCGCGCACGATGCGCGCGCCGGGATCGCTGACGGCCGGCGCGCCGGCATCGGATACCAGTGCCACGCGCTGGCCCTGTGCCAGCCGCGCGCAGATGGCCTGGGCGGCGGCGGCCTCGTTGTGGCGGTGTGCGGCCATCAACGGCGTGCCGATGCCCCAGGCGTCCATCAGGGTGCGGCTTTCGCGGGTGTCCTCGGCGGCGATGACGTCGGCGCGGACCAGGGTTTCCCAGGCCCGCAGGCTCAGATCGCCCAGATTGCCGATGGGGGTGGCCACCACGTACAGCGTGCCGGGAGGCCACTGCTGCGCGGCGACGCGTTCGGCGACCCGGCGCCAGGCCTCGCCGCCGGCCGGCGGTGCGACGTTCTCGTTCATTGGGGAAAAAATGGGAAGCAGACCATGCCAGTGTAGTGGCTTATCCACCCGCGAGCCCAGCCGCGCGCCATGGCCGACGAATTCTCTGCCCTGTTGTTCGAGGCGGCGCGCCGCGCCCAGGCCGACGGCTTGCGGCGCCGCCGGCGCGCGCTGCGTAAAGCCGCGCGGCAAAAAGCGCGTGGAACCGAAGATGATGCCGCCGCCGACGACGGCGGTCCAGTTGCGCCGCGGCGCCTCTCGCCAAAGCAGAAAGTGGGAAACGACTACGAGGACCGCGCGCTGGCGCTGCTGGTGCGCGCCGGCCTGCGGCCTCTGGCTCGCAACCTGCGTTGCCGCCGGGGCGAAATCGACCTGGCCCTGCGCGACGGGGACACGCTGGTGCTGGTGGAGGTGCGCGCGCGCCGCGACGGCAGCTTCGGCGGGGCTGCCGCCAGCGTGGACAGGGCCAAGCAGGCGCGGCTGGTCCATGCCGCCGGCCGCCTGCTGCCCCGGCTGGCCGCGCAGCACTGGGGCGGCCGCCCGCCCCGGGTGCGCTTCGACGTGGTCGCCTACGAAGGCGACGAACCGTTATGGATGCGCCACGCCTTTGATGTCCCCATGAGATAATCCGCCGCATGATCGACATGACGACTCGCATGGTGTCGCACTTCAATAATGCGATCGCCACCCTGCAGGCCAGCCGCGATGTGCTGGCAGATTCGCTTTCCGTGGCTGTGGACGTGCTTTTCGGCGCGCTCGCCAACAACGCCAAGATCCTCGCCTGCGGTAACGGCGGGTCGGCGGCCGATGCCCAGCACTTCGTGGCCGAGCTGGTCGGCCGCTTCGAACGCGAACGGCTGCCGCTGGCGGCGGTGACCCTGAATACCGACACCTCCATCCTGACGGCCGTGGGCAACGATTACGGCTTCGACGAAATCTTCGAACGCCAGGTCAACGCGCTGGGACAGCCGGGCGATGTCCTGCTGGCGATTTCGACCAGCGGCAACTCGCCCAATGTGGTGCGCGCCGTGCAGGCCGCGCAGCAGCGCGAAATGCATGTGATCGCCCTGACGGGCAAGGGCGGCGGCGTGACCGGGGAACTCATGACCGCGCACGACGTCCATCTCTGCGTGCCGAACGATCGCACCATGCGCATTCAGGAAACGCACATCGTGCTGCTGCACGCCCTGTGCGATGGCATCGACGCCTTACTGCTGGGAGACTCCGAATGACATTCAAGACCCGATTCAATGCCATCCCGCTGGCCGCCGCGCTGACCGCGTCCGCTCTGATGCTGTCCGCCTGCGCCCCAGTGGTGGTGGGCGGCGCCGCCGCCGGCGCGGCCGTGGTCGTCACGGATCGCCGCACCTCGGGCACCCAGCTCGACGACCAGAACGTCAACTTCAAGGTCGAGCACGTCATCTCGCAGAAGCTGGGCGACGCCGCCCACGTCAGCGCCAACACCTACGAAGGCGTGGTTCTGCTGACCGGCGAAGTACCCAACGACGCCGCCAAGGCGCAGGCGACGTCCCTGGCCCAGGGCGTGGAAAAGGTCAAGAAAGTTGTCAACCAGCTGACCATCGGCCCGGCGGTCGATTTCAGCGTCAGGTCCAATGACACCTGGCTCAGCTCCAAGGTCCGCAGCGAACTGCTGAATACCAAGTACGTGCCATCCGGATCCATTTCCGTCACCACCGACAAGGGGGTGGTCTATCTTCAGGGGAAAGTAACCCAGGCCGAAGGAGAATATGCGGCGAATGCGGCGGCCGGCATCTCCGGGGTGACCAAGGTGGTTAAACTGTTCGACATCATCAGCCGCGACGAAGCGGTGCGGCTGTCGGGCAGCTCCAGCGGCACACCGGCGGCGGCGCCCGCCAACTCCGCGCCGCAGCGCGCGCCCATAGAAACGGGCGGCGGATCGGACGCGGCAGCGCCGGCCGGCGGCGGTGCACAGGCAATACCGATCAAGTAATCCGGCGGTAAATGGACAATGCGTAATGCGCGTTCCCGGAGGGAACGCAAAGGGGCGGTGCTGGAATGAAGAAGCTCGTTGTCGCGGTCATGGTGGCGGTCGTGGCGGGAATCGCCGGCTGGTTCGTCTGGCGCCCGGTACAGGCCGCGCCGGACGTTACCTTCGCATCCATCGACGGCAAGAAGCTCACGCTGCAGGACCTGCGCGGCAAGGTGGTGCTGGTCAAATTCTGGGCCACCGACTGCGTGACCTGCATCAAGCAGATGCCCGACACGATCGCCGACTACAAGCGCTATGCGCCGCAGGGCTTCCAGACCGTGGCCGTGGCCATGCAGTACGACCCTCCCAATTACGTGCTGAACTACACGCAGACGCGCAAGCTGCCCTTTACGGTCGCGCTGGACACGCAGGGCAAGACGGCACAGGCTTTCGGCGACGTGCGGCTGACGCCCACGGCATTCCTGATCGATAAGCAGGGCCGGATCATCAAGCGCTACCTGGGCGAATACGACCCCAAGGAATTCCACGCGCAGATCGAAAAAGCCCTGGCGGCCGGCTAAGCCCGGACAACCCTGTCGCCCCGCCTTCCGCGCGGGGCTTATCCATACGCCGTTCCCCGTTCCCCTCCCGTTCCCCCTTATGGCAGATCCGAACGCTTCTTCTTCCCGCATCGCCGCCGGCAGCGAGCCGCGGACGCAACTGGAGAGCTCTTCCGCGGACGGCATGATCGTCGCGTCCTCCAGGCGGATTTTCGTTTTCCGTGGCAGCGAACTGCTGGTGCGTGCCGACGATCTGGCGTTGCCGGGTGACGAGGTGCACGGCCATGACTGGGCCGTCGACATCGAATGGCAGGCCGTCGGCGAGCATCTGGGACAAGCCTGTATCAGCGCGGCGTTGGCGCGCGAGACGGCGGCGCCGGCCGGCTATGTCTTCAAGCGTCTGCGCGAAATGTTTGCCGTGATGGGCGAAGAGGCCTCGGCCGTCGCCGGCCGCGCCTTCCAGATCGCCGAATGGGCACGCACGCATCGCTTTTGCGGCGCCTGCGGCACACCCACCGTGCGGGTGTCCCATGAGTTCTGCATGAGGTGCCCGAACTGCGGCCAGTCGGCCTATCCGCGCATTTCGCCCGCCATGATGGTGTTGATCCGCAAGGGTGACAGCATTCTGCTGGCACGCAACGCGAATTTCGTGGCCGGCCGCTACAGCGCGCTGGCCGGCTTCGTAGAGGCCGGCGAATCGCTGGAAGCCACGGTGCATCGCGAAGTCGAGGAAGAAGTCGGGCTGCGCGTGCGCGACCTGAAGTACTTCAAGAGCCAATCCTGGCCTTTCCCGCATTCGCTGATGCTGGCGTTCACCGCCGAATACGAAGGCGGCGACATCCGCGTGGACGGCACCGAAATCGTGGACGCCCAGTGGTACGGGCCGGGCGAGCAATTGCCGGACATCCCGCCCACGGATTCCATTGCCGGATCGCTGATCCGCGCGCATTTGCCGGCGGGCGCGATTCCTTATAAGCGTCAGTAATATATAAAACTAAATTTATTATTTTGAGTAACTAAGCGGCCCCGGCATGATGCCTCGGCCGTTCGCGTTCGGACGGCCATCCTTTTTTGTGGAGCCGTTCCCTTGTTCAAGCGCCTACTCGCCACGTCGGTCGCCGCCACCCTGTTGCTGGGCGCGGGCGCCGCGTCGGCCCAGCAAACCCTGCTGAATTCCTCCTACGATGTCGCGCGTGAACTTTTCACCGCGATCAATCCCAAGTTCGTCGCGTACTGGAAAGAGAAGACCGGCGAAACCGTCACGGTGGAACAGTCTTTTGGCGGTACGTCGCGCCAGGCGCAGGCGATCCTGCAGGGCCTGAAGGCTGACACGGTGACGTTCAACCAGGTGCCGGACGTCGATATCCTGGCCAGGCGCGGGCTGATCGCCAAGGACTGGCAAAAGCATTTCGCGGGCAACAGCTCCCCCTACTACAGCACCATCGCCTTCCTGGTTCGCAAGGGCAATCCCAAGCACATCCAGAACTGGGACGATCTGGTGCGCGACGACGTCAAGGTGGTCTTCCCGAATCCGAAAACGTCGGGCAACGCCCGCTACACCTATCTGGCGGCGTGGCTGTACGCGCAGCAGAAATTCAACGGCGACGAGGCCAAGACCCGTGCTTTCGTCGGCAAACTGCTGCATAACGTCGAAAGCTTCCCGACCGGCGGCCGAGGCGCGACCGTGGCTTTCGCCCAGAACAACCAGGGCGATGCCGTGCTGACCTTCGAATCCGAAGTGCGCAACATCGCCGCCAGCGATGAGTTCAAGCCGCTGGGACTGGAAGTGGTGGTACCGCCGGTCAGTGTGCTGGCCGAGTTCCCTATCGCCGTGGTCGACAAGGTGGTCGATGCCAAGGGCACGCGCAAACTGGCCGAGGCCTACTTGCAGTACCAGTATTCGCCGGAGATCCAGAACCTGCTGGCCAGCTTCAATTTTCGCGTGCGCGACCCGGAAGTAATCAAGGCCAACGCCAGCCGCTACCCCAAGGTGGAGCTGCTGGACCCGCAGAAGCTGGGTACCTGGGACCAGATCCAGGACACGCATTTCAAGAGCGGCGGCATCCTGGATCAACTGCTGGCCGGCAAGTCGTGATCGGCCTCCATGACTTGGCGTAGACTGGCGCCTTCCCGCCTGACGGCGAGGCGTGATCCGGCGGCTGCCCGTATGTTGCCGTGATCTCGAAAAAGCCCAGTGCCGGCCCGTCGCCTTGTGCGGCCGGCCGGTTTTCAACGAACAGGTATGGCGAGATTCTTCAAACAACACCCGACCCTGCCGGGGTTCGGACTGAGTTTTGGCGTCAGCAGCTTATTCATCTCGCTGGTGATCCTGTTCCCGATCGCGGCGCTGCTGGCGTATACCAGCGAGATGACCGTCTCGCAGTATTGGCAGGCAATCACGGATCCGCGCGTACTGGCCAGCTACGGCGTGACGCTGCTGGGCGCCTTCCTGTCTACCGTCGTGGTGACGCTGTTCGGGCTGCTGCTGGCCTGGATCCTGGTGCGCTACCGTTTCCCGGGCCGCCTGTTCCTGGATTCCCTGGTCGACCTGCCGTTCGCGCTGCCGACGGCGGTGGCCGGGTTGACGCTGTCGGTGCTGCTGGGGCCGAACGGCTGGGTGGGGCAGTGGTTCAGCCAGGCAGGTATCAAGATCTCCTATGCCTTTCCGGGGCTGGTGTCGGCCATGATTTTCACCAGCCTGCCCTTCGTGGTGCGGTCCGTGCAGCCGGTGCTGGAAGAGATCGGCCCGGAATACGAAGAAGCGGCGCACACCCTGGGCGCGAACGACCGCCAGACGCTGTGGCGCGTGCTGCTGCCGGCGCTGACGCCGGCGCTTTTCACCGGCGCTTCGCAGGCTTTTATCCGCAGCCTGGGTGAATTCGGCGCGGTGGTGATGATCGCCGGCAACATACCCTTCAAGACGGAGATCACCTCGCTGATGATTTTCGTGCGCGTGTCCGAATTCGACTATCCGGCGGCTTCCGCCATCGCTACCGTGGTGCTGGCCGCATCCCTTTTGCTGTTGTTCGCGCTGCACGTGCTGCAGGGTCGCCTGCTGCCGTGGCAGCGCCCGGGACGGTAGTCCACTGAAACGCTGGAATCGGCAGGCTACCCGGTACCCGTGATCAGCGCCGCCGATTTCAGCGTTTCAGTGGACCAGGTTGGCCGTGCCGCCGAGGACCGCGAAGCGGAACCGATAAAACCAGGGGCTGTTAACAAAAAATGCGCAAACGACCTCAAAACTGGCGCCAGTGGGTGCTGATCGCCATCGGTATCACAGGCGCCTTCCTGCTGCTGGTGCTGCCGTTGGCGCTGATCTTCCAGCAGGCGCTGTCCGCCGGCTGGCACGCGCTGGTGGACAACCTGCGCGACGAGGAGATGCGGCACGCGATCTGGCTGACGCTGCTGGCCGCGGTGCTGACGGTCCCCATCAATGTCGTGTTCGGCATCCTGCTGGCCTGGTGCGTGACCCGCTACGATTTCCACGGCAAGCAGATACTGACGACGCTGGTCGATATCCCCTATGCCACGTCGCCGGTGGTGGCGGGCTTGTGCTATCTGGTGGTGTACGGCGCGGAAAGCGTGGTGGGCGGCTGGCTGGGACAGCACGATATCCAGTTGATGTTCGCCTGGCCCGGCATCGTGATGGTCACGGTGTTCGTGACCTCGCCCTTCGTTGCCCGCATCCTGATCCCGCTGATGCAGGCGCAGGGCTCGGACGAGGAATACGCGGCGCTGACGCTGGGTGCGAGCGGCTGGCAGATTTTCCGCCGCATCACGCTGCCGAATATCAAGTGGGCGCTGCTGTACGGCACCATCATTACCAACGCGCGCGCGGTCGGCGAATTCGGCGCGGTATCGATCGTATCGGGCGCGATCCGGGGCAAGACGGTGACCCTGCCGCTGCTGATCGAACAGTTGAACGACGACTACAAGACGGTGGCGGCTTTTACGGCGGCGGCGCTGCTGGCCTGCCTGGCGCTGCTGACCATGGTGGTGAAGACGGCCATGGAATGGGGCCAGCGCGTCACGGTACGCGGGCCGGCGCATTGATCGGTGGCCGGCGGCGACGCCACAATTGCCAGGCCAGGAAAGCGACGATCGCCACGTTGAACAGCACGACGGCAGCGGCCAGGGCACCGGGCCGATGCAGCAGGTGTCGTACCTCGAAAGGTACGTAGATGGCGCCGGACAGCGCCCCCAGCCATTCGCCCCAACTGCGGTCATGCCACAGGCCGTAGGCTTCGGCCAGCCGCAGGATCACGTAGGCGGAGGCCAGCGCGACCAGCGTGCGCACGCTGGTGTCCTGCACCATGGTCGCGTACTGCAGCAGCACCTCGGGATAATGGTCGCCCGGATTCAATCCGAAATGGCCGATCAGCACCGACACCACATGACGCAAATCCCGATGCAACAGGCTGAGCAGCCCGATGCTGGCCGCCAATGCGCCCAGCCCCTTGGCAGCCTCGACCAGCGCGATCAGCCGCTGCGCGCGCTGACGCGCCGACACATGGCCAAACGGTCGGGGAGCGGCGACGGGATTCGAGTCATTCATGGTGTGGAGGAGCCGACCTTGTCTACTCAGGCGCCCGCCTGCTGCCGGGCCAATTGCGGGAACATCTGCCGGCGCGCGTCTTCGTCCATCTCTTTTTTGAACGTGAATCGGGCCTTCAAGGCTTCGGCCGCCACGGCAGCGGGCCGGGCGCCGATTTCGTCCAGCAGCCGCTTCACGTGCGGGAAGCGCTGCCAGGCGGCCTCGCCGCCGAAGATGTTGGGGATCATGCGCGCCCAGCCCCACAGCGCCATATCGGCGATGGTGTAGGTATCGCCCAGCAAGTAAGCTCGATCGGCCAGCCGTTGGTCCAGGATGCGCCAGTGGCGTTCGGCCTCGAAGTCGTAGCGGTTCAGCGCGGCGGGATTGGGTTCCGGCGTGAAATTGCGGAAATAAACGGCCTGGCCGGAATAGGGGCCGGTGCCGGTGGCGATGAACATCAGCCAGGACAATAGCTGGGCACGGTTGGCGGGCGACTCCGGGGGCAGGAACCGGCCGGTTTTTTCGGCCAGGTACAGCAGGATGGCGTTACTGTCGAACACCGTGGCATCGCCGTCGGTCAACGCGGGAACCTTGGCATTGGGATTGATGGCGACGTAGTCGGGCCGATGCTGCTCGCCCTTGCGCATGTCAACAGGCACGGTTTCGTAGGGCAGGCCCAGCTCTTCCAGCAGAAGGGCGACCTTCATGGGATTGGGGCCGGGATTGAAATAGAACTTGATCATGCCTGGGCGATCCTTTGGGCGGAACTGGCGGATGCACGGCCAGCGCGTGAGGCCGGCTGGCGGCTGGCCGTCCGGTAGCATAGCGGCTTTCCGCCCAGCCGTTGGCCGTGGGAAAATCGCGGCGTGTATTTACAGTACAGAGGACCACACCATGCCTTCTTTCGACGTCGTTTCCGAAGTGGACAAGCATGAGCTGAGCAATGCCGTCGACCAGGCCAACCGGGAACTGGCGACGCGTTTCGACTTCAAGGGCACCGATGCCAAGTTCGAGCTTGAAGAGTTCGTCGTCACCCAGTCGGCGCCGTCGGCCTTTCAGCTCAAGCAGATGCTGGACATCCTGCGCGGACGCCTGACCAGCCGCGGCATCGATCCGCGCAGCATGGACGCTGCCGATCCGCTCGTGAACCTGGGGGGCGCACGCCAGAAGGTCACGATCAAACAGGGGATCGAACAGCCCATCGCCATGAAACTGATCGCCGCCAGCAAGGACGCCAAGCTGAAGGTGGAAACGCAGATCAACGGCGACAAGCTGCGCGTAACCGGCAAGAAACGCGACGATCTGCAGACCGCGATCGCGCTGCTGCGCAAGACCGACGTGGATCTGCCCCTGCAATTCCAGAATTTCCGCGATTAGGCTTGTTTTCGCGGGAAACAGCCACGCCCGCGCGATCCCGTCCCCTCCGTATTTCTTGCAACAAGCCCGCCTGCCTGACGGCCCGCACTCGTGCGGGCCGTTGCTTTTTGGCGAATGCCGGGGGCAGTAACTTGCAAATCGAAAGTCACATGCGTAGAATCACTTTCAAATTGAAAGTGACCCTGCCATGCCACACACCGATTTCGCCGATATGCCTTGCCCCATTGCCCGCAGCCTGGCCCGCGTTGGCGAACGCTGGAGCATGCTGATCCTGCGCGATGCCTTCCACGGCATGACGCGCTTCGATGAATTCCGTAAAAGCCTGGATATCGCGCCCAACATCCTGACGCGCCGCCTGGAAGAGCTGGTGGGATTCGGCCTGCTGGAAAAGCGCATCTATTCGGAGCGGCCCACGCGCCATGAATATGTGCTGACGCAGGTGGCCCATGACTTTCGCCCCGTGATGCTGGCCATGATGGCCTGGGGCAATCGCCACTTTTCGCCGGAAGGCCCCGCGTTGAAGCTGGTCGCGCGCGACACCGGCGCCCCGGTCGAACAGCGCTGGGTGGACACGTCCAACGGCCGCATCCTGGGGCCGGGCGAATACACCCTGGTCGCCGGCCCCGCGGCGACGCCGCGCTCGCGCTACCGCCTGGATTTTGCCGCGCGCAAGCGGCAGGGCCTGGCCGATGATGAACGCTTTGACCCGGATGAATACGACGACGTGCCCGCCGCGGCGGCGCCGTCGTCCGGCGAGTCTGGGAAAGCGACCGCCGGCTGATTGCTCACCTCGTCCAGGAAAGCGACCCTCCCATTTGAATTCGCTGCCACGTTGACGAAAACGAAGCTCGACCTGAATCCACCGCCACGTTCACGAAATAAGCCGCTGACTGGATTCACCGCCAAATTCACGAAATAGACCGCTGACTGAATCCGCAGCGCCGCCTCAAGCGATACCACTTCCAGCCCCGTAGAGATCGTCATGTCTTCCCCCACTGCCGGCACCGCCGCGCCGCCTACGCTTACTCCCGCCCCAGCGCCCACACCCGCGCCAGCCGTCCGCACCAACGGACGCCGGCGCGTTTATCTGGCCGCGGCGCTGCTCGCGGTGGTGGGCGCCGCCTGGTACGGACATTACTGGTGGACGGAAGCGCGCTTCATCGAAGATACGGACGACGCCTACGTGGGCGGCGATATCACGGTGCTGGGCACGAAGGTGCCCGGCTATATCGCCCAGGTCGCGGCGACCGATAACCAGTCGGTCCGCGCCGGCGACCTGCTGGTCAAACTGGACGACCGCGACTACCGCGCCGCGCTGGAAAAGGCAGAGGGCACGGTGGCCGCCCAGCAAGCCTTGCTGGCCAACCTGGATGCCAACCGCCATCTGCAGGAAGCGATGATCCTGCAGGCACGCGCCAGCGTCGCGGCGGCCGAGGCGGAAACCGTGCGTGCCCGCCAGGACCAGGCGCGCTACAAAACACTGTCGGTGACCGCGGCGGCATCCGTGCAAAGCTGGCAGAAGGCCGATGCCGACTACAAGCAGGCATTGGCCAATCAGCAGAAGAGCGAAGCCGCTTTGGTCGCCGCGCAGCGCCAGCTCGACGTGATCGATACGCAAAAGGGCCAGGCGCGCGCCGCGCTGGCGCAGGCTACCGCCGACCGCGAGCAGGCTCGCCTTAATCTGTCCTATACCGAAGTTCGCGCCCCCATCGACGGCACCGTGGGTAATCGCCGCGCACGCCAGGGCGCCTACGCGCCGGCCGGCACACAGTTGCTGTCGCTGGTGCCTGCGGCGGGCCTGTGGGTAGATGCCAATTTCAAGGAAAGCCAGCTGGCCCGCATGGCGCCCGGCCAACGCGTTGCGATCGTTGCCGACGTCATGCCCGACCGCGTATTCCATGGCAAGGTCGCCAGCCTGGCACCCGCCACGGGGGCGCAGTTCAGCGTACTGCCGCCGGAGAACGCCACCGGCAACTTCACCAAGATCGTGCAGCGCGTGCCGGTGCGCGTCGTGCTGGATGACACGGATGCGCGGCTGGGCCTGCTGCGTCCCGGACTGTCGGTGAAAGCGGAAGTCGACGAGCGGGCGCAGCCATGAGCGGAGCCGCCGCCGCCCGCAATCCGGGGGATCGTGGCGCGGCCGATCGCGATTCATCGGATCCCGGCCCCGCACCGGCGCAAGCAGCCGCTGCGTCACCCCAGGCGCAGCGCGGCGCCGGGCCGCGCTCACCGGCCGATATGTCGGTCGGCGAAAAAGTCTTCGCCTTTTCGACGATGTGCGTGGGCATGTTCATTGCCCTGCTCGACATCCAGATCGTATCCGCATCGCTGAAGGACATCGGCGGCGGTCTGTCGGCCGGCGTCGACGAAACGGTGTGGGTCCAGACCGCCTATCTGATCGCCGAAATCATCGTGATTCCGCTATCGGGCTGGCTGGCACGGGTCATGTCCACCCGCTGGCTGTTCGCCGCATCGGCGGTGGGCTTTACCATCGCCAGCCTGCTGTGCGGCTGGGCCTGGAATATCCAGAGCATGATCGCGTTCCGCGCGCTGCAGGGTTTCCTTGGCGGCTCGATGATCCCGCTGGTCTTCACCACCGCCTTCATCTTCTTCAGCGGGCCGCAGCGGGTGCTGGCCGCGGCCACCGTCGGCGGCATAGCCTCGCTGGCGCCTACGCTGGGGCCGACCGTGGGCGGCTGGATCACGGACCACTATTCCTGGCATTGGCTGTTCTTCGTGAACCTGGTGCCGGGGCTGTTCGTGGCCATCATGGTGCCCCTGTTCGTGCGCGTCGATAAACCTGATCCGTCGCTGCTGCGCGGCGCGGATTATCCGGGCATCGCTCTGTTGGCGATTTTCCTTGGGTGCCTGGAATACACGCTGGAAGAAGGTCCCCGTTGGGATTGGCTGAACGATCCCACCATCCTGACCACCGCCTGGCTGTCGGGCCTGGCCTGCATCGGTTTCATATGGCGCACGCTGACCTTCGCGCAACCCATCGTCGATTTGCGAGCGCTGAAGGACCGCAATTTCGCGCTGGGCTGCTTTTTCTCGTTCGTCAGCGGCATCGGGATATTCGCGACCATCTATCTGACGCCGCTGTTCCTGGGACACGTGCGCGGCTACAGCGCCCTGCAGATCGGCACCGCGATTTTTTCCACGGGCCTGTTCCAGATCCTGACCATTCCGCTGTACACGATGCTGGCCAACCGCGTGGATCTGCGCTGGCTGCTGATGGCGGGGCTGGCCTGCTTCGCGTTTTCCATGTGGAATTTCGTGCCCATCACGCATGACTGGGGCGCGGGCGAACTGCTGCTGCCGCAGGCGTTCCGCGGCATGGCCCAGCAGTTCGCGGTCGCGCCCACGGTTACGTTGACGCTGGGCAGCCTGCCGCCGGCGCGCCTGAAGCTGGCATCGGGGCTGTTCAACCTGATGCGCAACCTGGGCGGCGCCATCGGTATCGCGGTGTGCGCGACCATATTGAATGACCGCACCAATCTGCATTTCTACCGCATGGCGGAACACCTGAATACCAGCAACGAAGCCATGAACGATTTCCTGGCGCGCATGACGACGCAGGCAGCTGATTGGGCCGTGGATCCCGTGGCGGCGGGACTGTCCCGGCTGTGGGCATTGACGTTTCGGGAGGCGCAGACGCTCGCCTATTCGGATGCCTTCCTGGCGGTCATGGCGTGTTTCGTTTTTGCCACCGCGCTGGTACCGCTGATGCGCAAGGTACAGCCGCCGAAAGCACCCTCGGCCGACGCGCACTGAACCGCGGGCATAAATACACGGAAGCGAAAAGGCACCAGGAACACCGCCGCGCGCGCTGACACCCACCCACATTGTCCAGGGTCTGCTTGCGCACTCATGCTCGGCGGCTTCCGGTGTGAAGGGACCCTAGCGGTACGCAGTGCTTTCCTTTTTCTCCAGCGCTGCCGGCGCCGCCCGGGTGCCGGCCACTTCCGGAGCAGGCGCCCATGCACATCAATGGACACGGCAGCAACACGCTGCCCGCATCGTTCGGCGGCAGGCCCCCCGCGGCCGCAAGCCGCAATGCCTGCACCCTGCCGGCAACGGCGCGGCCGGGTTCGCCTCGCCGGGCGTCCGCTCCCGCGCACGAGACCATGGCAACCGGCGGCGTGACCTACCCGATCCTCTATTTCTTTGCCAGCAGGGAACGGCGCGCCTCCATGCACGCGGCCAGGGTGGAAATTCGCCTTGGCGATGCCATGCAACGCTTCGTCGGCAAATGGAGCCAGCGCCAGATCGATGACCTTACGCCGCGTGACGGCGCGAAACTGCTGGGAGCCGCCTGCAAGCGGGCACCGGTTCGCGGCGGCGAACTGGAGCCATCGGTCCTGACCCGGATCCTGCATCGTTGCCTGGCGGCCGTGCAAGACCCCGTCGATCTTTTGATGCTGTACAAGGACCTGACAGCCGCCCCAAGCGCGACACGGGCGCTTGCCGAAGGCCAGACGGCCAGATTGCGTCCCGTGGCCGACGGAATTCTCGACGCACTGGAACAGGCTTTGGCGGAAGCACTGTCCACTTCGATAGGAAAATCCCTGTTCGACCGGCTGCTCAAGGCGGCCCGCTGCACGCCTGGCAACGCGCAGGAAGTCGGCAAGGCACTGGAGCAGTTGCAAGGAATTGGCCTATGGCTCGCCGTGCCGGCGCGCCCCGCCGCGCACGTGCTTGCACGCATGCTGGATATCGTCAGTGACCAGGAACTGGGGCAGCTCGCGGCCCAGGCGTGGCCCGAGCTGGCGGTGCAGGATGAATGCTACGGAGCCGAACCTGCCGAGATGCGCGCCGCCGTGGCCTTTATCAATACATGCGATGGCCAAG
>DATJHN010000044.1:0-25819 GCA_035493915.1 Bordetella sp. | reverse complement strand
AATCTTGTCCTGCAGTATGCGTTCGGTGCTCATTGCTGTATTCCCCGCGGGATCGGTTTGATGCTCATCTTGATTTGTCCTTCAACAGCGCCTGGCGGCGCTGCATACCGTTGATCAGGTGCGCGCGCATGGCCTGGCGCGCGGCCTCGCCGTCGCGCGCGGCGATCGCGTCAAAAATGCGGTGGTGCTCGCGCTCGATCTGGGCCACGCGGTCGGTGCCGGTGCTGCCGTAGCGCAGCGTGCGCACGGCGTCGCCGATCGCATGGCCGAAATGCGCGAGCAGCCGCACGAAATACGGATTGTTGGTGGCCTTGCCCACGGCCATATGGAAATCCAGCGCGGTATCGGCGCCTTCGCGCCAATCGTCGCTGGATGCATCCGCGATGACCAGCGCGGCGCGCAATTGCTCCAGCTGCGCATCAGTGCGCTGCTGGGCCGCCAGCGCCGCCGCGCCTGCTTCGATTTCCACGCGCAGTTGGTAGACATGCTCAAGCGCGTCCCCGCGCAGCAGGTCTTGCGGCAGGATTTCGAAATTACGCTGGCCGGCCTCCGCGGTCACGAAACTGCCGACGCCGCGGCGCGTTTCGATATAGCCGGACAGTTTCAGCCGGGCGATGGCTTCGCGCACCACATTGCGGCTGACGCCAAACAGTTGCGCCAGCTCCAGTTCCGTGGGCAGGCGCTGCCCGGGCTCGAAGGCCTGGCTCAGGATCTTCTGCCGGATCTGCTGCGCGATTTCATCGGGCAGGTTATCGGGCCGGGCCAGGCTGCCGAAGATCGCGTCGGACGGGGTTTCGCTGCGGACCATGGAATGTATGCGGGTTACGCGGATAAAGGCGTGGCGGGGTTGCGCATGCGGGCGAAGCTACGCATGCAGGCGCGATGGTGTCATATCGCCCCGGCCGCACGCAAACGGGCGCGCTGTGCGTCGTCCATGCCCAGCCAGGCCAGGATCTCGTCGGAATGCCCGCCAGTCTCGGGCGCGGGCCGCACGTCCGGCGGCTCGGTGCCGGCGAAAATCACCGGTTGCCCCATGATCGCGATGTCCCCCTTGGTGGGGGTGCGCACGTGGCGCACCATATTCAGATGACGCACCTGCTCGTTTTCAAAGGTACCGTCCATGGACAGGATGGGACCGCACGGCACGCCGGCCACATTCAGGCGTTCTATCCATTCCGCGCTGGTGCGGGTGCGTGTGCGGGCGATGATTTCGCGATTCAGGTCCGCCCGGTTTTCCACGCGCAGGCCCGCTTCCACGAAACGCGGGTCGCGCGTCAAGGCCGGCAGGTCCAGCACTTCGCACAGGCGATTGAACATGCCCGAGCCCATCGCGGCGATGTTGATATAGCCGTCCGCGGTGGGATAGACACCGGTCGGCGCGCTGGTGGGATGGTCGTTGCCCGACTGCGCCGGCACTTCGCCGTCGATCAGCCACCGCGTCGCCTGGAAATCCATCATCCACACCTGAGCCTGCAGCAGCGAGGTCTGCACCCAGCGTCCCTCTCCGGTTTCTTCGCGCTCCAGCAGCGCGACCAGGGTGCCGATAGCGGCGAACAGGCCCGCGCTCAGGTCCGCAATGGGAATTCCGGCGCGCATCGGGCCGCGATCGGCCTCACCGGTGACCGACATCAGGCCGCCTAATCCCTGGGCGATCTGGTCCAGCCCCGGGCGGTCCGCATAAGGGCCATCCTGGCCGAAGCCGGAAATGCTGGCATACACCAGGCGCGGATTGACCTTGTGCAGGGACTCATAGTCGATGCCCAGCTTGGCCTTGACCGACGGGCGGTAGTTTTCCACCAGCACGTCGGCCCGCTTGACCAGCTCCATGAACACCGCCTTGCCGTCAGGATGCTTCAGGTTCAGCGTCAGGCTGCGCTTGTTGCGATGGGTGTTCTGGTAGTCGCTGAACTTGGCGGCGCCGCCGGGCTTGTCGTCCTTGACCTCGCTAGGCTCTTCGATCTTGATGACATCGGCGCCCCAGTCGGCGAACTGCCGCACGGCGGCGGGCCCGGAGCGTACCCGGCTCAAATCCAGGACGACAAAGCGCTTTAAAGGGGCAAAAGCCACGGGTGTCTCCTCTTGTGTTCTGAAAGTGCGGCTGGCACTTCATGGTGTAGGATGTTGGACATCCTAACTGGCTAGTCGAACCTGACCAATACAGGAAAACCCCGGGGGCATCACCGACACCCCGGGGTTCAAGACCGCGACTTCGATATTTACTGGTCGCTGGCCCGCCAGGTACCGTCCGCCTGCTGACAGAACATGAACTTCCAGCTTTCCGTCCGCTCGCCTTTGTGCATATCGGTATCCAGCAGGCGGCAGGTCATACCTTTATCCAGCTTGACGGTATCGCGCGGACGAAACGTCGCGCTGACGGGCGGCTGGTTTTTGCGCTCCGGCTTGCCGGTCCAGGTCGAACTCTGGCCGTCCGCCACGTTAGTCAAGGCGTCGCCGACCGCGGCCGCGAAGTCCTTGCTCTGCCCTCTGGGTATTTCCGAAAGAATGGTTCGATTGAGAAAGGCCACATTGGCCGCACCAGCCGTCGCCGCATAAAGCATCGAGACAGCGAACGTCATCAGCATCGCTTTGCGCATGGAAACCCCCTTCTTCGACTCGTTGAACACGGGATCCTTCGCGAACCGGCCGGTGCAGCGCAGCCGGCCCATGTCGCCGCGCGATCGCGGCGGCTTATAGCTTATCAAGGCAATGCTCCGCCGTTATGCATCGCCTCAACATATATGCTGGCCGGGGCCAGGCACCGCTTACGAACCATGCGCGCGCAACGCGAAGAAAAGCTGATGGTTCAGTGCATGCCATTCCCATACCGCGGAGTTCACGGCAGCCCCTAAGGAAACGTCCGTAGACGCAAGTGTCCGCCAGCGCCAGAATGACGCGGTTCAACCTGCCTTGGCCGCCCGCCCGCGGTACGGGCCAGGGCCGCAATCTCCATCGTCCATTTCGCGCTGGCATCCGGCGCGGATCGAGCAACCGGAAAGGGATGAGAACGGCGTCGGACCATTCCGGCTGCCACGTTTCCGGCAAGATCATTTATGGAGGTTTGCCATGAAGACCATGACCGTGGCCGGCGCTTTGCTGGTCCTGGCTCTGGCTGGATGCGCCATGCCGGATTCCGGAAGCTCCGGATCCCGCAGCAGCATGTCGCATTCGGACAGCTATGCGAAGGCGGATCCCGCGAATTACCACGCCGCCAACTTCGGCGACCCGAACAACCAGCCGTTCGATGGCATGTATTCGGCTACCTGGTAAACGCGCCTATCCGCAGTCCCGGCCCGCGGCGGCACGCACTTGCGTCGCGGGGTTATTGTCAGGCGTACCGGAGCCAACGGTGGAGGCGCTGCGCGGTTATCGCATGGCGATTTATTCGATTTCGATATGGAAAGGTTCTCGAATATATATTTGACGCCCAGGCCGCCGGGCTCGCACCATAGACGACCCGAGGAGTGGCCGCCATCGCCTGGTGCCGTATCCCGGCCGGAATTTTCAGACGCAACCCAACCCGCCGCAAACGCGGGTGATACACCGGATGAGTTGGCATGATCATCGATTGTCACGGACACTTCACCACCGCTCCCCCCGCCCTGGAAGCCTGGCGCAAACGGCAGATCGCTGCGTTCAACGACGGCACGTCCGCCCCCAAGGCGTCCGAGCTGCGCATCAGCGATGACGAACTGCGCGAAGCAATCGAATCGAACCAGCTGCGCATCATGAAAGAGCGTGGCCACGACATCACGGTATTCAGTCCGCGCGCCAGCTTCATGGCGCACCACATCGGCGACTTCCAGGTCTCATCCACCTGGTCGGCGATTTGCAATGAGATGTGCTTCCGCGTCGCCCAGCTTTTCCCCGATCATTTCGTGCCGGCCGCCATGCTGCCGCAAAGCCCCGGTGTCGACGTCGCCACCGTGCTGCCCGAACTGAAACGCTGCGTGGAGGAATACGGCAACGTCGCGGTCAACCTGAATCCGGATCCGTCCGGCGGCCATTGGACCAGCCCGCCCCTGAGCGATCGCTACTGGTACCCGCTGTACGAGAAACTGGTCGAATACGACGTGCCGGCCATGGTCCACGTCAGCCAGAGCTGCAACGCCTGCTTCCATACCACCGGCGCGCACTATCTGAACGCGGACACCACTGCGTTCATGCAGTGCCTGGAGTCCGATCTGTTCAGCGACTTCCCCACGCTCAAGCTCATCATTCCGCATGGCGGCGGCGCGGTGCCCTATCACTGGGGGCGTTTCCGCGGCCTGGCGCAGGCTTTGAAAAAGCCCCTGCTGCAGGATCATTTGCTGAACAACATTTTCTTCGACACCTGCGTGTATCACCAGCCGGGGATCGACCTGCTGACGCGCGTGATCCCCATCGACAACATTCTGTTCGCCAGCGAAATGATCGGCGCGGTGCGCGGCATCGATCCCGACACGGGACACTACTTTGACGATACGCGCCGGTACGTCACTGCCGCCGACGTCAGCCCGGAAGCGCGCTTCAAGATCTTCGAAGGCAATGCGCGGCGCGTGTACACGCGCCTGGACGCGCAGTTGAAGGCGCGCGGACACTGATCAACACAAGCGGTCCGCCGTCCCCGATGGGCGGCGGTCAATCGCGCACGATATGCAGTCCGAGGCGCCCGAGGTTCTTCGCCCACGGCCGAGGCTTTCAACGCGTCACGGCACGCGGTGCGGGATTGCGGTACGCTCTCGGGTTCACCTCTCTAAGGAAGGAGTCCTCCCATGGCCCAAGCTACCGCCCGCCACATCCTGGTCCCCACGGAACAGCAGTGCAATGAACTGAAGTCCGCCATCGAAGGCGGCGCCGATTTCGCCCAGGTCGCACGCGAACATTCCCAGTGCCCGTCCGGCCGCGACGGCGGCAACCTGGGCACCTTCGGTCCCGGCCAGATGGTGCGTGAATTCGACGAAGTCGTGTTCAGCGCGCCCGTCAAGGTCGTACAAGGCCCCGTCAAGACCCAGTTCGGCTATCACCTGGTCGAAGTCACCGATCGCAGCTGAAACATCGATCGCGTTCCGACTCGGCATGGGCCGGGGCGCGTGTTGTGCCTTTGAACCGCAACGTTTGCGAGCCGGTTTCACGCCTGTGCTGGCAAGCTTGCGGTTCCGCCCTTATCGGCACATCCATGGCACCGGGTATAGCTTGTTCCAGTTCGGCGCTTTTGTTGATTATGGATTTTTCCATGTCCGTGGCCCCGACGGCACCATCAATGAGCAGCCGAAGAACATGGTGTATCCCCACTACGACTCCGCCAATAAGATCCTTACCGTTTCGCGGATGCCATAGCCGCATCGTCACCGGACAGCGCGACATCCCGGCATCGCCTGAATTCCACCGACGCCCGCTCGCGCGCATGCGCCAGGAATTCTTCCACCATGACCAGCCGGGCCGCCCTGCCCACCCCTTTGTCCGCACGGGGATGCAGCGTCAGGCAGGCATAGCCATCGACGTCGATCAAGGCATCGAACTCCTGCAGGAAATGCGCATAGGCGCGATCCTGCGTGACGCGCCGGGAAAAATGCGTGGCGTCGCACAACCCCTCGCTCCACGGCAGTTCGATCATGGCGCCGCCGCCATCGGCCGCTAGTTTGTACGGCGCATCGTCATCGATTGCGCTGCTGTCGTAGCGATAGTCCAGCTCGCTTAGATGCTCGAGCGTCCGCGGCGAAAACCCGCCGTTGCTCGCCCGAAAACCCGCCGGCCTGGCGCCGGCACCCCCGCCGCACAGCGCAGCCAGGCGGTCGCGCGCGGTTTCCAGCACATCCCGCTCCGCATCGCCCAGCGTGGACAAGTCCTCGAAGGCATTGCCATGCGAAGCGACTTCGTGGCCCTCGTCCAGGCAACGCTGCAACAGGGCCGGACAGCGTTCGGCCTCGAATACCGGCCAGAAAAAAGTCGCGGCAATCTCCTGGCGCTTCAGCATATCCAGCACACGAGCCAGTCCGCCGCCATACGTATAGCGGCCATGAGCGAAACGCCCGTACAGCGCGCTCCGCG
This sequence comes from Bordetella sp., assembly GCA_035493915.1. Lineage (GTDB taxonomy): Bacteria > Pseudomonadota > Gammaproteobacteria > Burkholderiales > Burkholderiaceae_B > Bordetella_C. Next base: position 19,792 of record DATJHN010000044.1, on the reverse strand, counting down.
GTTCGGTGGCCGCTTCCGGACCGATGCCATGCACGTTGATCGTCACCAGCATCGTCGCGGGCCGATGGCCGTTCATCACCCTGGTCATGCCGGCCTCCAGTTTTGCGGCTGCGATAGGCAATGCGCGGCAAGCGCCCGCAGCGTCATGAAATGGACCGTGGGATCGGCCTTGAGCACCGCCAGGAATTTATCAAGGGCGGCCGAGCGCGCGGGCGTGCCGGATCCGCCGCCCGCTTTCGGATGCACGGTCAGATGCAGATAGCCTTCCGCCTGCCGTATGGCCCGGTATTCCTGCACCCAGTTATCGAAGATCTCGCTGGGCAAGGCGCCACCCGTGAAATAGACCGGATAATCGTCCAGCGACACGGTGTTGTTCGGCAGCATGACAAAGCCCGGCGTGCCAGGCGCGGGATCATGAACCACATACGGGCGATCCATATCCTTCTCGCTGGCGTCATAGCAATAGCCCAGCCGCATCAGCGACGGCAGCGTGCGGTGACTCTTGCGGCCCGAAGGCGAACACCAGCCCACGGGCGCATCGCCCAGGCGTTCGATCATGATGCGATGGGTCTTCTCCAGCAAAGCCGGCTCTTCTTCGCCCAGGTCCCATGCCTCGTGCAGATAGCCGTGCGCGGCCAGCTCGTGTCCGGCCTGCTGGATTTCCAGGAACAATTCCGGGTAATGCTCCACGTCGTAGCCGCAGGCGAAAAACGTGGCCGGCACGCCATGGCGCCGCAGAATATCCATATGCCGCCGGACGCCGCGGCGGATACCGTAGCGGCCCGCGCTGAACGGGCCGACAGGATGCTGCTTGCGCCCTACTTCCACGGCGGGACCATCCACATGCACGGTCACGCACGCCACCGTGGAGATGTCCGGCGCGCCGGAGGGACGCGCGCCGCTGACGCGCAATTCATTCGATAGCGCCGCCCAGGGCGCTTCCGCTAGGGATGTGTCGGTCATCAACTGGCCTTGATATTGGCGGACTTGATCAGCTTGGCCCACTTCTGGCTTTCGCTGGCGATAAAGGAACCCAGTTCTTCGGGCGTGCTGGCCGATAACTCCAGCCCGCTTTCAACCAGGGACTGCATGGCGGGGGTATTCAGCGCCGAACGCACCGCGCCGTTCAGCGTATTCACGACAGACCTGGGCGTGCGTGCCGGCACCAACACTCCATTCCAGCCGACGGCCTGGTAGCCGGGATAACCGCTTTCGGCAATGGTCGGAATATCCGGATAGGCTGGCGCGCGCTTGAGTGACGTCACCGCCAGCGGCCGGGACTTGCCGGCCTTCATGAACGTCGCCTGATTGATCACCACGTCCATCAGGATATGGAACTGGCCGCCCATGAAATCGCTGATGGCCGCGGCCGCGCCCTTGTACGGCACGCCCGGCAGATCCAGTCCGGCGGTCGCCTTCAGCAGCTCCATGGCCAGGTGCGCCGAACTGCCGTTCTGCGTAATGCCATAGAAGTACTTGCCGGGATTCGCCTTGATCAGCGCGATGAATTCGGCGAGGTTCTTCGCGGGAAACGACGGGCTGACCACCAGCACGTTGTTGTAGTAGCAGACCATCGACACCGGCTCGAAGTCGCGGATCGGATCGTAGGGCACGTCGTACAGGCTCTGGTTCACAGTGTGCGTGCCGGTCGATCCCAACGCCACCGTGTATCCGTCCGGCGCCGAGCGTGCCGCCTGCTGGGTGCCAATGATGCCGGCCGCTCCGCCCTTATTGATCACGACGACGCTCTGCTTCAGTGCCTGGCCCATGCCCTGGGCCAGCGGCCGCGCCACCAGATCGGTGCCCCCGCCGGCAGGAAACGGCACGATGAACTGGATCGGATGTTCAGTGGGATAGCCGGCAGCCAGACTGTCTGACCAGTGTCCCGCGAACGCCGCGCCCGCCAGGCCAGCCGACGTGGCCAGGAAGCGACGCCGGCCGGCGTGCCGGCGACAGTCGGCCGCGGCGCCGATGCCGTGGTCCATGCCGGCCGTATCCCGGTCCTGACCGCCCCTATCAATGTCGCCGCGCTGCGGCCGGCTGCGTTTCAATACCATTGCGTTCCCCTTGTTCGAACGTCGATCGCTAGATTTTTATCATGATATGAGAATTCAATATTCCTGAATAACGCATTAATATCACTTTTCAGTTGATGGCCGTGGCCGTGGCCACCATTGCGTCGATGTCTGTGTGCTACGCTTCGGCCGCATCAGGGGTGGCCCCCCTTCAAACGCCCGCCCATGTCCACCCTGAAACGCGCTTTGGCAATCCTGGATCTGTTCAGCCTGGAGACCCCCACCCTGACCGCCGACGACATCATCGGCCGGCTGGGCTATACGGCGCCCACCGGATACCGCTATATCCGCGATCTGGCCGAGCTGGGCTATCTGGCGCGCCTGACTGGCGGTTCCTATCGCCTGGGTCCGCGCATCATCGAACTGGACCATTTGCTGATCGACAGCGATCCTGTATTGCGCGTATCGCGGCCTTTCATGCGCGAAGTCGTCGAGCAGGTGGGCGGCGACGTGCTTCTCAGCGCGGTGCATGGCTTGCGTATCCTGAACATCCATCACGAACGCGGCCCTCACGAACTGGGCATCCCGCACGGCCGCGGCCGCGCTCACCCGTTATTCAAGGGCGCCACCGCGAAAATGATCCTGGCCTCGCTCGGCCGCAAGGACCAGCGCCGGCTCTACCTGTCCCACGCGAACGAAATCCGCGACCATGGCCTGGGCGATACTCTGACTGACTTCACAGCCTACCTGGACGTAATCCGCGATCGCGGCTACTACCTGGGCATCGCTGAAATCTCCCCCGACCGCGCCGGCATCGCCGTCCCCGTCTGGCAAGAAAAAGGCCGCCTGTTCGGCGGCCTGACCGTCACCTTCCAGTCGACGCGCCTGAATACCATCTCACTGGAAAAGACCGTCACGCTGATGCGGATGGCAGCGCAACGCATCGAATCATCAGCACTCGCCGCCCAGTTGAACATCGAGAAAAGCAACACAGCGCCGACGCCGCTGGAATGATTCCGGACGCCACTTCGCGGGCATGTGTCCTCTATCCCGCGCCTCTGGGGGATTTCATTCAGGGAACCAGCAGCGGCGTCAGTGAGGCCATACCTCGAAGCGGGCCTTGGCCATATAGCTGGCCAACGTGCCGGTGATATCGGCGGACGATGCGGTGTGCTCGGTAGTGACGGCCATGTCGGTCCTTGTGCGGAATTGTTGGGCGGACGAACGGCGATCAGACGGGCACGCTGCCTTCGATCGTGACCCGATGCAGCAGGCGGCGCAGCGGCAGCTTGTAGTCGCAGATCGCCAGGTGCAGCGATGCCGCGTTGTCCCACATGACCACGTCGCCGACCTTCCACTTGTGCTCGTAGATGTATTCGCGCTGGATGCAGTGTTCGGTCAGGTCATGGATCAACGGCAGTGCCTCGTCCGCCGCCATGCCCTCGATACCCGTGCACTCGCCCTCGAATACATAGAGTGCCTTGCGCCCGGTGCTGGGATGCCTGCGCACGATGGGATGGGCGATGTCCGGGGTTTCGTGCAGCACCGTGGCGGTGATCTTCGCGCGCTGGCTGCCTTCGGGCCGTTTGCGGAAGGCATACGAATGTATGGCCTTGCGCCCTTCCAGCTTGAGCTTCATGTCCTCCGGCAGGTCCTCGTAGGCCTTGGCGGTGCTGGCGAACAGCGTATTGCCCAGGACCTTGCCATTCTCGTCGCGCGGAATCTCCAGCGCGTACAGGATGGAGCCGCGGCTGGGACGCTGCCGGTATGACGTATCGGTGTGCCAGGTCTGCCCGGCGTCGGACAACCCGATATCCTCGCCGGCCTCGTTCTTGATGTTGGTGACCAGCAATATCTCGGGATGCCCTTCCAGCAACGCCCGCTTGACGACATGAATCTCCAGCGGACCGAAGCGCCGCCCGAACGCCACGTGCTGGTCCGGCGTCAGATCCTGATCCCGGAATACCAGTACGTTGTAGCGGTTATAGGCATCATCGATCTGCTGAAAGGTTGCCTCGTCCAGCTCCTTGGAAAGGTCCACGCCTTCCACGTAGGCGCCGATGGGCGCATCGGTCGGCGTGATTTTCAACGATTGAGTCATGAAGGGGTCTCCGTGATGCAGGCACTGCTGCGGGTTGCGGTCTTGTCGAAAGATCAAAGCTTGGGAATGGCGACGTTCTGCGTCGTCAGGATGCGCTGCCAGCGCGTGATCTCGCTGTCGATATAAGCCTGGAACTTGGCCGGCGATGAATCGGTGATGACGTCCAGCCCCATTTCCTTGTAGCGGCGCTGCAGTTCCGGCGAATGCACGGCCTTATCGTGCGCCGCCCGCAGGCGCTTGAGAATTTCGGGCGGCGTATCCGCTTGCGCCATCAGGCCATACCACTGCGACACATCGTGGCCGGGATACAGCGTGCCCAGATTCGGAACGCTGGGATCGTCGGTATAGGGCTGACCACCGGTGACGGCCAGGACCTTGTATTTGTCGGACGTGCCGCGCGACGCCACGCCGCCCGCACTGTCGAACATGAAAGAGACCTCGCCGCTCATCAACGCCGTCAAGGCCGGCCCATTGCCGCGATACGGCACGTGCATCATCTTCACGCCAGCCAGTTTGGACAACAGCTCGCCGGCAAGGTGCGGACCGCTCAATTGACCCGAGGATGCGTAGGCGATCGGCGTGGACTGCTTCTTCGCATAGTCGATCAGGTCCTTGAAGGAATTGACCGGCAGCTTCGAGGATGCCAACAGCACGTAGTCGGCTTGCGCGATCAGGCCGATGGGCGCGAAGTCCTTGCGGGCGTCGTAGTTCAGTTCGCTTGGATATGCGGCCGGCAGGATCACATTCGGCGCCACACTGCCGAAAAGCAGCGTGTAGCCATCCGGGGCGGAGCGCGCCACGCGAGCGGTACCGATCATCCCGCTTGCCCCGCCCTGGTTCTGGATGATGATCTTCGCATCCAGCGCCTTGGCCAATGCATCCGCGTAAACCCGTGCGGCAGGGTCTATGCCGCCGCCGGGCGGATACGGAACGATCAGCGTGATAGGCAGGCTGGGATAAGTCTCCGCCGCGGAACAGGGCGGCACCGCAAGAACGGAAAGCGCGGCAAGGAGCATGCCGAGGATATGGCCAGGCTTACGCATATGGATGTTGTCTCCAGGTGGATCCTGCTATTCGTTCCGGACAGCGTCGATCGCGCCCGGGCGCCTGTCAGAGGAAAACGCCGAAGGAAATTCCTCGCATCCGGCTCCTTGCATGGCGAGGCCATCATAGGAGTCGCGATCTATAATTTCCAAGAATATGTTTTCATCGCACCCAAACTTTTGGTTTGGCTTGATCGGAGGACAGATGAAGCTGCAACAGCTCAAATATCTGAACCAGGTCGTCAAGCACGATTTCAATATCACTCATGCCGCCGATGCGCTTTACACTTCGCAACCGGGGGTCAGCAAGCAGTTGCGGCTGCTGGAGCAGGAACTGGGCACTGAGATATTCGCGCGCAGCGGACAGAAGCTGCTCGGCCTGACCGAAGCGGGCACCGAGATCTACGAAATCGCCCGCCGCATATTGATGGCGTCCACCGAACTGCAAGAGGCCGCTCATCACTTTTCCAACCGGGACAGCGGCAGGCTTACCGTCGCGACCACCCACCTGCACGCACGCTATTCGCTGCTTCCGGTGATCCAGCGGTTCTCGAAGAAGTACCCGGCCGTGCACCTGGAGCTGATTCAAAGTTCTCCGGATGAAATCGACGCCATGCTGGTGGACGGTGCGGCTGACATCGGCATCAGCACCAGCCACAACGCCGCGTATCCCGACCTGGTTCGCCTGAAGGCGAAGGTCCTGTATCGCTGCCTGATCACTCCCAGGAACCATCCGCTGCTGCAAATCGGCAAACCGTCGCTGCGCGATATCGCGCGCTATCCCCTGATCGTTTACGACTCCAGGCTCAGCTCGGGTTGGATCGTCCAGGAAACCTTCGAGAAAAAGGGCATACAGCCCAACATCGTCCTTACCGCCGTCGATGCCGACGTCATCAAGGCCTACGTCGCGGCGGGCCTGGGCGTATCCATCCTGCAGGAACTGGCGTATGACCCCGACAAGGACACCGAGCTGGACGCATTGCCGATGCGGCATCTGTTCCCGCCCATGGAGACCTACGTGATACTGCATCGGGCAAAATACATGCGCCAATTCACATTCGACTTCATCGCGATGTTCGCGCCCCGCTGGCGCCGCGAAGTGGTAAAAAAAGCGCTCACCAGCTAAGCAGAGGAGACACCATGTCGATGTACCACCGCGCCGCGGCCTTGCGACGCGCCCTTGGTTCGTTGCTGACTTTTACCTGGTGGCGCCCTGGTTCATCGACAAGGTCGACACGCTGGCCCGGCATATCGTCCAGCATGAAAGCGTGCGGTAACGCGTCCGGCACTGAAACACATGGCGATTGGGCGCAACCCTAGATATCGATGACCACATCGCCCCGTGGCTGGGAACAGCAGATCAGTACGTTTCCGGCCGCGGGTGCGTCGAGTGGGTCCGGTTGGTATGCGACCTCCCCGGAAATCAATCCGCTCTCGCAGTTGTGACAGACCCCGGCGCGGCAAGACCAGCGGACCGGCACGTCGCAGGCCTCCGCCAATTCCAGGATGCTCTGGTAACCCGATGCCTTCCAGTGGGCCGCGATACCGCTGCGCGCGAAAGACACCAGTGGGCCGGTATCTGAATCATCCGCGGGCCGATGCGGAGTATGCGACGCCGCCCCCACGACACCTGGTGTCAACGATTCGCCACCATTGAATATCTCGGCGTATATCCGCGCGGGATTCACGCCCAGGGCCGCCAGCGCCTGCTTCATCTCCGCCATGAAGCGGGTCGGCCCGCACACATAGACATCCGCATCGCGCGGCATGCCGCTTCCGTCGAGGGCCGATCCCGGCAAGCGGCCGGCAACGTCGAAGTCCTTTCCCACCACATCATTCAGTCCCGGCCGGCTGTAGCAGACATAGCTGCGCCCATGAGCGAGCGCCGGGATAAGCGATCGGACCTCCGCGGCGAACGGATGATGCTGCCGATCGCGGGCACCGTGCAGCCACATGACCTGCCGGGTCGACCGCGAGTCCGCCAGCGCATGCAGCATCGCCAGCACGGGCGTCGCGCCGATTCCCGCGCTAAGCAGCACGATCGGCCGTTCGCCAGGCTGCAGAACGAAGCTGCCGCGCGGCGAGCTGACATCCAGAATATCGCCCACTCGAAGATGGTCACGCAGATAGGTGCCCACCACGCCATTCGGCTCGACCTTCACGCTGATCCGATAGCAATCCGTCGACGGCGACCCGGACAAGGAATAGCTGCGGAACACCGCCGGTCCATCGGTGACCGTTTGCAGGCGCAAGACCACATACTGGCCGGGCAAGGCCTGCTGCAAGGGCTGGCCGTCCGGGCTACGCATCGAAATCGAAAGGACATCCGCGGACGCCTGATCGATCGCCGTTACCGCAAGCCGCCGGAATCCCGGTGCCACGGGATGCGCGGCCGCGGCCGGTGCCAGGCCCGCGTTGCCGGTGCTGCCAGGTGATGTCGTCTGGCTCCGCAGCAGTGATTCGAACGACGCACGCCATCCTGGCGAAAGCGCCGGGATACGCAATGCGCGCTCCAGCTTGTCGCGCGCATGATCCGGCGAATACAGCAGCGCGTTGATTTCCGCCACGGTCATGCGTTCGCTGGCTTCCCCCACTTTCACGATATCGTCGCCGGCACGCACCTCGCCTTCCCGCAGCACGCGGAAGTAAAAACCGGGCCGACCACTGGAAGTCAGCAGTGCCGGCATACGGGGCTCGTCCATGCGTATGCCGACGCGGTAGCACGTCACCCTGGGCTGGGTGACTTCAAACAGCGCACTGCCGATCTGGTAGCGGTCGCCGATACAGACGGCATCATCGGTCAAGCCTTCGATCGTGAAGTTCTCACCGAACTGACCGTATTCGAAGCCGGTGCGTTTCAGCTGCTCCTGCCAATACCGATACGATTCGATCTGGTACGCAAAGACGGCGCGCTGCTCGCCGCCATGCCCGGCCAGATCGCCCTGCCCGTCTCCGGCCAGGTTCAACCTGCCAACGCGGCAAGGGCCCTGCACCGGATCCTTCCAGATACCGGTATGCACGGTTCGCCCCTTCCACTCGATGTCGCGCGGAAGGCCCACATTTACCGAAAGAAGTCGGGCCATGTAGCCCCCCATCGTGGTCTACGCCGCGCCATGTGCGGCATTGGCTGGAATCGGTATCCCTGGCGAATCTTTGGGCCAGGCCATCGCGAAGGTATTTTTCAACAACAGTGCCGATGCTACCGCCCGCGGAACGCCTGTCAAGGCAAACGCGGCGGCGCAGCCGGGAAGCGCATGCTGGACACGGGACACGGAACACGGGACGCGGGGCACGGAGACGTGGAAGCGCGCTCCGACGTTATATATCGATGTATATTTCGCCACCTCCCCGACAATGACAGCAAGGCCCCGGCGCCCGTGCTAAAACATCGCCGCCGCATTTCTCCGTCCCGGTAATCCGGCCCAGCCGGCACTATCGATCACCTTATGACAGATCAATCCGAATCCCTGCTGTTTTTCTTCGGCGTCATCACGGTCCTGTCCGTCCCCGGACCCACCAATACCCTGCTCGCGGCAGCCGGCATCGGGCAAGGCTTGCGGCGCTCGCTCAAGTTACCGATCGCGGAAGCCGGCGGCTACATCATCAACATCACGGTCTGGGGCAAGTTCCTGAACGAAGCCAGCCATGCCCTGCCCTGGCTGTCGCCAGTAGTACGCATCGTGTGCGGCCTGTATATCGCCTATCTGGCCGTCCGGATGTGGCGCGCCGCCACCGCGCTGGCGACTCACGGGCAGACGAAGACGCTCGGGATGCGCGATCTGTTCGTGGCGACGCTACTCAACCCCAAGGGGATTCTGTTCGGCGGCACCATCTTCCCCGCCGCTGCGTTCGCCGCGCCGCAAACCTATCTGGAAGCGATGGGCCTCTTCGTGCTGCTGGTGCTGCCCATCGGCTCGCTCTGGATCGCCTTCGGGGCGCAACTGGCCAGCGGCCGGATCAAATGGCTGCGGCCGCAGTACGTGCAGCGCGGCGCGTCCGTCGTGCTGGGAGTGTTTTCGCTATCGCTGGCGTTGGCGGCGATCCATTGGCCCGCCTAAGGGCTTCCTACCCAACGTCAATCGATCTGGATGTGCCGCTCACGTGCGATCTTCGTATAGCGATCGCGTTCAGAAGCCAGGAAAGCAGCGAATTGCGCGGGCGTGCCGCCTACCGGTTCTACGCCTTGCTTCTGCAGCAAGTCGCGCGTGTCGGACTGCTTGAGCACGGCGGCGATGTCCGCCGCCATCTCGTCCACCACGGCCTTGGGCGTCCCGGCGGGCACGTACACGCCCATCCAGTTGGTGAAGCGATAACCCGCGAATCCGGGCAGCTCCGACATTGCCGGCACATTCGGCATGGCCTCGGACCGCTTGTCGCTGGTCACGGCCAGGACGCGCAGCTGTCCGCTCTTTTCATATGGCACGGTAGGCGGCATACCGACGATACCGATGGGGATATGGTTACCCAGCAGGTCCGCCACCGCGGGCGCGGCACCCTTGTAAGGCACGTGCTGGATCGACGTTCCCGAGACCAGGTTGATGGACTCCCCGGCAAAGTTCATGGAGCTGCCGTTGCCCGGCGTTCCATACGACAACGGCGTGCCGCCCGCCTTGGCCTGTGCCAGCAATTCCTGCATGGTCCTGGCCTTGACCGAAGGATTCACGGCGATCACCAGCGGTGTTTCGCCCGCCAGCGTCACGGGCTCCAGATCCTTCTGCGGATCGTAGGGCATCTTCTGGCCAGCGATGGCGCCTACCAGCACTTCGGCGGGCGATGCCACCAGCATCGTGTAGCCATCCGGCGCGCTCTTCACGACCGCGTCCGCGCCAATCAGGCCGGATGCTCCGGCGCGATTCTCCACCACGAAACTCTGTCCAGTTTTTTTGGACAGCTGCTGTGCCAGCACACGCGTGACGAAATCCAGGCCGCCGCCGGCCGGATACGCGACGATGACACGCACGGGATGGCTGGGCCAGGCATCACCCGCCTGGGCTGCGGGTATCGCCAGTACGCACGGTAGAACCACGGCAAACAGCTGCCTCGCCCTCGCATGAATAATCCACTTCATGGTTTGTCTCCTTGTCATTATGAGACGGCCTTGACTGCGCAAGGTCCGTCTTATCGTTATGAATCGGCCCTGCTCTTATTGGAAATCCGCGGCCGTACCCGGCGCCGGCGTAAAACCCAGGTCGCCGCGCGCGATGACCGCTTCGCGCCCGCCGTTCGCCGCCAGCAGGTCTGCCTGGCGCATCTTTGCCTGGCGATCCACCTGCTCCGGATCGCACAACGCATACAGCCGCTTCCTGCATTCCTCCAACACAGCGGCGTGGCGCGGATCGCCGGCCAGGTCGGTGATCTCGTCAGGATCGTTTTCCAGATCGAACAACTGGGCCGGATACAGCGCGTAGTGCACGTACTTGTAGCGTCCGTGCCGGATGGCGAACGCACCTGATGTCGATCCCATGCCGTGGTATTCGGACAGTACCGTGCGGTCCGGACGCTCGCCCGCGGCGATCTGGCGCAGGTCCACGCCCGGGTGCGTATCGCGCACCGACGCGAAGTCCACGCCGACGCCGTTGACGATGGTCGGATAGCAATCGACATGGCTGACCGGCGTATCGACCACCCGCCCCGCCGGCACGTCGGACCCGCGCATGATCAGCGGCACCCCGGCGATTTCGTCGTACATCGTCGACTTGCCCCACAGGCCGCGCGCGCCCAGGTTGTCGCCGTGGTCGCTGGTGTAGATGACTCGGGTGTTGCCGGCCAGACCCGATTGATTCAATGCCCGCAAGACCTTGCCGATGTTGTCGTCCAGGAAAGACACCAGGCCGAAGTAACCCGCCAGTGCCCGCTTGACGTCGCGTTCCGACTCGAAGTAATCGTCGTAGCAGAAGCTGTTGGCATAGTCGCGCAGATAGGGATGCCCAGGGCGCTGCTCGCGCGCGTACAACTTGGGCATGGGCAGGTCCTGCTCCCAATAGGGGTAGTAGTATTCGGGCGGCGCCGTCAGCGGGAAATGCGGTGCCACGAAGGAAACGAACAGCACCCAGGGCTTGTCATGGCCGCGCGTGCCCTGCTCGCGCAGCCACACCTGGGCACGCGAACAGATTTCGCGGTCATAGAAGGTATACGGCGTTTCCCCTGGGCCGGCCATGGCGGCCATCTTCTTGGCGCCGCCGCGGCGCGGCAGGTCGTCGCGGATCAGCCCCATCAGGTCGCCCTTGCCTTCCAGGATGTGCATGGGGATCTGTTCCTGGGTAAAGCCGTGGTCTTCACCCGGCTTGCGGAAATGCAGCTTGCCGATCGACACCACCTCGTGCCCGCGCTCGCGCAGGACGTGATGCCAGCTGGGCACGCTGCCGTCATAGGCGTCGGCGTTGTCCCAAAAGCCGATCTGATGGATGTACTTGCCGCAGGCGAAGCCCGCGCGGGCAGGAATGCACACCGGGCTGGTGGTGTAGGCACCGGTAAACCGCGTGCCCGATGCCGCCAGGGCATCCAGGTTCGGCGTCTGAACGATAGGATGCCCCGAACATCCCATTACCTTGGGATTGTGTTCATCGGACATAATGACAAGCAGGTTTTCCGCACCCATGTCTTCCTCTTTTCTGTTAGTACCAAATTACTCTATTACTATATAGTATTAAAGCAATGGACCAAGATCAAGCCTCCGTCGGCGCGGATTTGCAACGCCGGCTCGACCACTATGTCCGTCCCGGCATCCCCAAGTACATGGCCATGAGGGACGCGATCGCCCATGCGGTGGCGGATGGATCATGGCTGCCCGGCCTGCGCCTGCCGACAGAGGTGGAATGGGCAGCGACCCTGCCGCTGAGCGTCGGCACCATCCAGCGCGCCCTGCGCATGCTGGTGGACGAAGGCATCATCGTGCGCCAGCAAGGCAGCGGCACCTTCGTGGCCGGCCAGCCGGACGAGTCCATGCATGCGCCGCTGCACTGTCGCTTTATCGACGGCAGCGGTACGGGCTATCTGCCGGTCTACCCGAAGATCACCGACCGCTACGACGTGGCGGAAGCCGGTCCCTGGACGGATCACTTGCGCTGCGAACGCACGCTGTGCATCGAGCGCGTCCTGGCGATCGGCGACGAGTTCTCGGTGTTTTCCCGGTTCTACGCCGACCCGCAACGGCTATCGGCCTTCCAGGCCCTGCCCTTGAAAAAGCTGGCCACGGAGAACTTCAAGGAGCTGATCATGCGCGAAACCGCGCAGGCGATCGGCCGCATGGACCAATACCTGTCGGTGCGCCGGTTCGAGCCGGCGGTCTGCAAGGCGATCGCGGTACGCAGCGGTACATCCGGGCAAAAGCTGGACATCCGTGCCTATGTCGGCAAGGGCAGCCCGGTGTATTACCAGGAACTTTTCATTCCGCCCAATGAGCGCGTCCTGCACCTGGCGCGCGACGGTCGCGATCGCGGGCTGGCGGACAGTTAGGGCGGCACCTGGCCCGCGCTATGAGCGAAGTGCCGCCAGTGATACGAGTGAGCCGCCGATAGGTGGGAACGCTACTTTCCAGTGCTCACCGCCGACGGCAAACGATCCGGTGCTCGTCCACGCAACAGCGCTTCCGGATGGGCCTGCAGATAATCCGACAGCGCCCGCAGCGAACGTGCGGTGCGGCCCAATTCCTGGATGGCGCGTTCGCTGTTCGCCGCCAGGCCGGTATCGGAAGACAGCATAGTGCTGATTTCCGCCAGGGACTTCGAGGCTTCCCGCAGCGCCACTTGCGCTTGCGGCGCCACCTGCTTGTCCAGCCGCGTCATCAGGCTCGACGCGCTGGTCAGCGTGGTGCGCAGGTCGGCGCCGATCTTGTCGAAGGGAATCTTCTCCAGCTTGGCCGCGATGCTGGCCACCTGCTGCTGCAACTGATCCAGATTGTTGGGCACGGTCGGAATATTCGCGGGAATCGACATCTCGAACGTCACCGGCGGCGCGTTCGGGAAAACGTCCATGGCGACGTACAGTTGCCCTGTCAGCAGATTGCCGGTACGCAGCTGCGCGCGCATCCCATGTTCGATCAATCCGCGCAGCAGGATGCCGCTAGGTTTATCCGTGCCGGACATATATTCTTCGCGGATTGTCTGTGACACGGCCCCTAGACGGTCCGGGTAGATCGTGCCGTCTGCCACCACATAGAAACGCTTTTGCTCCTGATCCAGACTCAGGTTGATGGCGTCGACCTGACCAAGAGTAATGCCATTGAAATCGATGGGCGCGCCTACGCTAAGCCCGCGCACGGACTGTTCGAAGCGCATGCGCACTTTCATGGCCAGACTGTCCGGCTTGGCGCGCGCCGCGGTCTCGCTGTCAAAGAGTTCGAATTTGGTATCCGCGCTGGCGACGGTTCGCGCGGCATCGCCGATATCCTGGAAGGCCAGCCCCCCCAGCGCGACGGACAACAGCGATTGCGTGCGCACCTTCAAGCCGTCCGCGCCTATCTGTAAATCAACGCCGCTGGCATTCCAGAAACGGGTCGCGCTGGTAACGAAGCGGTCATGGGGCGCATCGACGAAAATCTGCATATCGACTTCCTGACCGTCCTGGCTCAACTGGTAGCCGATGACCTGGCCTACCTGGATACGCCGGTAATAAACCGGCGATCCGATGTCCAGCGACCCCAGATCATGCGCGCTCAGCCGAAAGCGCTTGCCGGCGCGGTCCTGGCTGACTTCCGGCGGCGCTTCCAATCCCACGAACTCGGTCTTTGGGTGGGATTTATCAACCTTGCGCGGCGTATCCACGCCGATATACGCGCCGGACAACAGCGTCCCCAGGCCGGATACGCCGCTGAATCCCAGCCGCGGGCGGACGACCCAGAAGATGCTGCCTTCCTGTGCGAGGGACGCCGCTTCCTTGGCCAGTTGCGCGGTGGTAATGACATGCGACCGATCCTCGCTCAGGCGGATGGTCTGTATCTGGCCGACGTTGACGTCCTTGTAGCGGATCTGGGTCTTGCCCGCCTCCAGGCCTTCCGCGGTCTGGAAGGTAATGGTAATGGTGGGGCCGGCCTCCAGCCAGGTGCGGAGTACCAGCAAGCTGCCGGCGATCGCCGCAACGATGGGTATCAGCCATATCCACGATATGCGGCGCTTCTTGCGCGTAATGGATGGATCACGAATATCGCCGCCATTGGGCGTACCGGGGTCTGTCATGTTTATCTCCCCCGGGCGCGTGCGGTCGCACGCACCCTATCGCGGCGAAGGCGGCGGCCGTGTTGGCCGCCGCCTTCCACCGTATCCCGCTTGCGCCGTCGCCGGAGCGCTATCGTGTTATTGCTTTATCGCGCAGCGACGTACTTGGAGACTTCCTGGGCCGCGCCAGAGGTCCAGGTATCGATGAGCTTCTTCAGGCTGTCCAGGCGGACGCCGCCTTCGGCTTGCGTCGAACTCTTGATTTCCTCTCCGGTGCCGCCCCGCACCGCCGCGTACAGAAGTTCGCCAGTCACGCTATCGGTAACCGACGATTCGATGGCGATCGTGGCATCCTGTGGCCGGCCGCCTTCGATTGCCGCCTTGGCGCCCGTGACCACCAAGGCGATCGGAATGTATTGATAAATCGCCAGCGGTTGGTCTTTGTTGCCGACCGCGGTGACGGCGACGCGGATGCGTGCGACGCCCGGACCCGGCTTATCGACGAGGTGCACTTCCTGCCCTATTTTCTGGCGCAGCGAAGTATCGACATAGCTGCGGATCTGGTTAAGCGTCTCCATGGAGACGTTTTCCGTGGGTTGGGGCTCCGGATAATAGGTCACCGGATCCAACAGGATGGCGTTGTAGTTCGCCGGCGTGAACTTGGGATTCAAGTAGGAAAGACGGTTACCGCCGCCCGGCGCCTGCGTCTCGTGCATCTTGGAATAGTCGTTGCCAAGGAAACCCGATTCCTTGGGCGGCGGCGTGCTGCAACCCGCCAATACCACCATTGCCGCGCCGATACCGATTGCCTTGAAAGTGCTCATCTTCACCCCTCCCGCTACATGGTCGAAACGCATTGAACGACTGGAACAGCAAGGCTTTGATTACATCGTGCCGAGGTCGGCAGGACGGAACATGAGACGCAGCGACGATCGAAAATTTATCGATAGGCACCTGGTCGATAAAGTCCGCCTTGAATTCCAATGCCTGGATCGCCGCGGATTATCCTCGATTTGGACACTGAATGAAATGTACTCTTGCACGCGGTTCCGCGCCACGGTGTTACGTTCACTTTCAGCGTGTACGGACATCACCAGCCATCCGTTTGTACTAATCCACCGCTAGGGCGAGACAGCGAAGGCTACGGCAACGATGAGTGGCCCCCACAGCGTGATCAGCACATTGCTTACCGCGAAAGGTACGGTAAATCCGATGGCGAACACGTCGCTGCCGCCACGTTCCTTCAGCGCATTCAGCGTCGCCACCGTGGTCTGCGCGCCGGCGATGCCGGGCAGCAAGGCGTGCGGCGGCATTTTCAGTACAAAGTGCCCCACCGCCAGGCCCACGATCGGTCCGGCCATGGTCACGACCACCCCGGCGCCGATCAGCCTGGCGAACAGCGCCACGCCGCCTTCGTCGATAGCCTGCATGGCATGCGGCCCGGCGGCCAACCCGATGGCCGCGACGAAAACGATCAAGCCCACATCCGAGAGCAGGCGCAGCGCCGACTCCGGAATATGGCCGATGACGCGGAAACGGCTGTGCAGCCACCCCGCCACCAGGCCGATCACCAGCACCCCGCCGCTGCTGCCCAGGCCCAGCGGCACGCCGGTGACCGATATCTGCACCAGGCCGAGCAGCACGCCCAGCACCACCCCGCCGGCCAGGTACACCAGGTCCGTGCGGCCGGGATCGCGTTCGATATACCCCCACGCACGCGCCGCGGCGGCGATGGCGGTGGGACTGCCGGTCAGATGGAAAACATCGCCACGCTGGATCCGCACGCCCAGGGCGCGCGGCATGTGGGTTTCGCCGCGTGTCAGGGCGTTGAGGAACAGTCCTCTGCCCGCCTTGCGGCCCAACTCCGACAGCGAGCGGTTCACCACGTCGGGCCGGACGACGACGATGGATGCCTGCATCAGCGGTACCGCCAGCAGGTCGGGATCGTCCAGCTCCTCGCCGACCTGGGTGGCGGCGGCGACCATGCCCGGACGGCGCGACGCCAGCGCGACGACGTCTCCAGCCAGCAATACATAGTCCGCGGGAACGTCGCGAATAATGCCGCCGCGGCGCCGCAGCGATGCCACGATCAGGCGGCCCGACGCGAAACGGTCCTCGAATTCCGCGGCGCGCAGATTGAACAGATCGGGATTGTCGATGCGGTAGGCACGCAGCGCCAGATAGGTCTGGCTGGTGAAAAGGCCGCCATCGTCCGGTGTTTTTTCCAGCGCGCGTTCAGCATCCCGCGCGATCGTGCCCAGGTCGACCTTGAGCAGGCGCGGAGCCACCACGGTCACGAACAGGATCAAGCCGATCTCGCCGAAGATATAGGTCGTGGCATCGGCCAGCGGCGCGTGCGCCGATAGCACCGCGCGCGCATCCTCGGCCAGGTTCATGGAAGCGATCGCATTGAGCGCGCTACCCAGAGCGGCCGATTGCGTCAGGGCGCCGGATACCAGGCCTGCCGCCAGACCGGCATCGAAGTGAAATATCGCGACCATGGCGACGGCCGCCGCCAGGCCCGTGCAAGCCACCACGACGGCCAGCAGCATCTGGGGCAGCGCTTCGCGCCGCAGGCTGGCAAAGAATTGCGGACCGGCGGAATAGCCGACCGCGAACAGGAACAGATCGAAGAACGCCCATTTCAGCAGGTCGGGAATTTCGGGGCCGGTGTAGAGCCCGATGATCATGCCCGCGATGAGCGTGCCGACCACGGTGCCGAGGCTGATCTTCCGTACCTGCAGGCGGCCGATGAAATGGCCGACCACGATGGTGGCGAACATGGCCAGCTCGGGATGCAGACGTACGACATTCGCCAGATAATCTGCTTGCATGAGCCACCGTCACGGTAGGTTCGGCCCCGTATTCTACGGTAGCCCCGCCGCGGCGGATAAGCCCCCGCGTTGCATGGACGAGGCGCGGCGTGCCACGTCATACGCGTCGCGCCGGCGCTCGCTCGGCCGCGGTCACCCTTGTCCTCATCTGTATTTAAGCCGTACGGATACATCCGCTGGATGCCTGTCCACCCGTCTTTTCCGTAGGCCATCGATTTTTACTAGCGCGCGCACTGGGGTTTCCGCTAAAAAACAAGCTCGTTCGGGCTAGGCCGTTTCTCCCGCGCACGGCTGAGATTTTCCGGCGCGGATTCCGCGCAAGGTGAGATGAGATGTACTACCGCCACCCGCGTATCGGTTTTGCCTTCGACATGCCGGACGAATGGGACCTCGACAGCGCACGTGTAGTAGCCGAAGGCGTCATGGTCGTCCTGCGCCTGGGCGATACGCGCCTGCTTCTGCAGATACGCCGATCGCAAGGCAATGCCGCCGCGCGGCATAAGATGATGACGGAACATCTGGCATCGGTACGCGCGGCCCGGATAGGTCCATGCCCGGCGCCGCCATTCGGCCAGTCACGCGATATCGTGGCCTTGAGCTTCTTTATCGCTGGACACCAGCAGCGCTGGATTTCCGTCGGCCAGGACGGCTACGACTACACCATCAGCCACACCGACGACTGGCAGGATGTTGCCGGTGCCGTGGATCGCCTGTCGGCGTCCTTTGTCTTTCCAGCACCAGCGCTTATCGGCCATGCACTGACGCCGCGCGCAGCCGCCGCGCCCGCGATCCAGACCACCCGCAACGATCCTTGGCCGGCGCGGCAACCGGACATGGAATGGGCCGGAACGGCCGCCCTGCCGCCCCACGCCGCGCTCGATCCGGCTTATTCCATGCAGCAGGCCGCGGTCGCGGCGGTAAGCCTGTGGCAGCGGGTCGGCGCGCGCCTGCGCCGGGTTGCCCGGACGCAGGAATAACCGCGCGGGAACCCGCGCTTGAGGTTCGCCGCGCTTTGATCGGTGGAAGCCTGTCCCCGCCGCACTCAGGGATAACCGCAATATGTACACAACCCGGAAACAACGGGGTTGGGCACTGTTCGGTGTTATAAGGTACGGGCTTGCCGCCACGTCCGCACAGCAGCGAATTCAAGAACGGCGTCGGCGATGCAAGATCAATAAAGTCCTGATCGCTGACACCGCCTGTGATCGGGCGTCTCCGCGATCGGAACATATAACATCACGGAGATAGCACCCATGAAGTCCCTTTCGTCGATAGCGGCCATATTGCTGGGCCTTTCCCTGACTGCCGGCAGCGCGCATGCGCAATCGTCGGCGGTGGCCAACTATCCAGACCATCCCATCAAGCTCGTCGTCGGCTATGCGCCGGGCGGCGGCAACGACGTCGCGGCACGCCTGATCGCCAAGGAACTGACGCCGATCCTGCACCAGACCATCGTGGTGGAAAACCGGCCTGGCGCCGGCACCAACATTGGTGCATCGTACGTGGCGCGGTCTGCGCCGGACGGCTATACATTGACCCTGTCGTCCACGGCGCTGGCGGTAAATGTGTCGCTGTATCCCAAGCTGGACTACGACCCCGTCAAGGACTTCGAACCCATCGCCATCTTCGCGGAAGCGCCCAACCTATTGATCGTCAATCCCAAGCTGCCGGTCAAATCAGTGTCCGACCTGGTGGCCTACGGCAAGGCGCATCCCGGCAAGCTGAATTTCTCGTCGGCGGGCAGCGGCAGCACGCAGCACCTGTCCGGTGAACTGTTCAAGACCAAGGCGGGGTTCACCGCCACGCATGTTCCCTACAAGGGTTCGGCGCCTTCGCTGACGGCGGTGATCAGCGGCGAATCGGACTTCACCTTCGTGAACATTCCCAGCAGCAAGCAGCTGATCGAAAGTGGACAGGTCAAGGCGCTGGCGATCACCAGTTCCAAGCGCTTTTCCGCGGTACCCAATATCCCGACAATGGCTGAAGCCGGTATCCAGGGCATGGACGTAGCGACGTGGTATTCGATCCTGGCGCCGGCCGGCACGCCCCGCCCCATCATCGACAAGCTGAACAAGGCGATCAACCAAGCCGTCTCCAAGCCGGAATTCCGCAAGCAGCTGGAAGACCTGGGAACCGCCCCGATGACGGAATCTCCGGAGTACTTCAAGAAGTTCCTGGCCGAGGAAATCGTCCGCTGGCGCGAAATCGTGCAGCAGTCTGGCGCCACGGTTAACTAGCGCTTGTTAACCCTGGAAGAAGCCACGCACCAGGCGATACCGGGGCGGCAACCAGTCATGGACGACGCGGCGTGGTTGATCCACGCAAGAAGTCCATGACCGCGTAATGCCGCCCAGCTACGCCGTGCTGGCGGTTTTGGCGAATGGCGGTCTCTTCTCCGAAGCGATCGCCTCCGCGAAAGTATCCCGCCCAAAGGCCGGCGAACTTACTTCTTGGTAGAGCCCCCCAAACCGCCCAGGCCGGACGGCGCGGATCCACTGGACGGCGTGGCGGCGCCGCTGCTGGACGAGGCCGGCGGAGCATTGTCCCCGGATTTATTGCAGGCGGTCAGGGCAAACGCCATCATCAGCACCGCGATCGTGGTCTTTACCATATTGGTCTCCTTGCATGAAGCCGCTGTCCAGCGGCG
>DATJHN010000043.1:0-20247 GCA_035493915.1 Bordetella sp. | reverse complement strand
CGCCATGCCATGTCGGTGATGTGCAGCAGGCCGTCGATACCGCCCAGATCCACGAACGCGCCGTAGTCGGTGATGTTCTTGACCACGCCCTTGACCACAGCACCTTCGTGCAGGGTTTCGAGCAGCTTCTGGCGTTCTTCGCCCATGCTGGCTTCCAGCACCTGGCGACGCGACAGGACGACGTTGTTGCGCTTGCGGTCGAGCTTGATGACCTTGAATTCGAGCGTCTTGCCTTCGTACGGGGTCGTGTCCTTGACCGGACGCAGGTCGACCAGCGAACCCGGCAGGAACGCACGGATGCCGTTGGTCATGACGGTCAGGCCGCCCTTTACCTTGCCGGTGATGGTGCCGGTGACCAGTTCGCCGTTTTCCAGCGCCTGCTCGAGCTGCAGCCAGGCCGACAGGCGCTTGGCGCGGTCGCGCGACAGGATGGTGTCGCCGTAGCCGTTTTCCAGCGAGTCGATCGCCACCGAGACGAAATCGCCGGGGTTGACTTCGACTTCACCCTGATCATTCAGGAATTCTTCCAGCGGGATCAGCGCTTCGGACTTGAGCCCAGCATTGACGACGACGAAGTTGTGGTCGATACGCACGACTTCGGCGCTGATTACCTCGCCGGACTTCATGTCCTGGTTCTTGAGGCTTTCGGCAAACAGGTCGGCAAAGCTGACACTGCCCATGGCATCGAGGACAGCAGTAGAAGGATTGGAAGACATTGAATTGAAATCCATAGGCCAGGATGGCCTGGTTATATATACGCGCCAACACGGTTTGCCCGTACCAGCGGAGTGGAACAAAAACCGTCGGAAACAGCGCTATCTGGGAGCGATATTCCCGGCGGGACCGGAAAATCCTTTTGCTTTCCCTGCCGTACCTGCCACGCCGGGCTTTTGCGCACCGTCGTCCCGCAGGCCGTTCCAGAGATCGAGTATGGCTTGCACCGTTTCCTGGGCCGTCATTTTTGACGAATCCAACACCCTGGCGTCCGCGGCGGGCGCCAGGGGCGCCACCGTGCGCTGGGTATCGCGGGCGTCGCGCTCGCGCATATCTCGCAGAAGGTCAGCAAGGTTAGCAGAAATACCCTTTTCCATCAACTGCTTACGCCTTCTTTCGGCACGTGCCCCGACATCCGCCACCAGGAAAATCTTGAGCGCCGCGTCCGGAAAGACGACAGTGCCCATGTCGCGCCCGTCGGCCACCAGGCCGGGAGCACGGCGAAAGGCGCGCTGCCGCTCCAGAAGAGCCTGGCGCACGGAGCCGAATGCCGCCACCTGGGAAGCGAAATTGCCCACCTGTTCCTGGCGGATGTCGTAACCGACTTCGTGCCCGTCCAGGTAGATGTGCTGTCCCTCGAAACGGGCCGCCAGCGTAAGCGCGGCTTCGGCCAGGGCGGCCTCATCGTCCGGGGCGAGGCCGCGTTTCAGCGCCGCCAGCGCCGTCAGGCGGTACAGCGCGCCACTGTCGAGCACCGTCCAGCCCAGCCGGCGTGCGACGCCATGCGCGACAGTTCCCTTGCCGGACGCGGTCGGGCCGTCGATGGCGATGACCGGAGCCAATCCCGGCGCGATATCCTGGGGCGTTTCCTGTGCCTGGGTCATACGCGTTCCTCGCCACCGACCAGGTCGGCATAAACGTCGAAATACGTGGGGAAAGTCTTGCTGACGCATCCCGGATCCAGGATGCGCACCGCGGCGGGGCCGAAGGCGGCCAGCGACATCGACATCGCCATCCGGTGATCGTCCCAGGTGCCGATTTCGGCGTCGCGCCAGGCGCCGGGCGCGGGTGGCGTTACTTCCAGCCAGTCGGGTCCGGAGGACACGCCGGCCCCCAGCTTGCTTAGTTCGGTCTGCATGGCGTGGATGCGGTCGGTTTCCTTGACGCGCCAGCTGCCGATATTGCGCAGCCGGCACGGTCCGTCCGCGAAGAGCGCCAGCGCCGCCGCCGTCATGGCGGCATCCGGAATCAGATTGAAATCGGTGTCGAAGGCACGCAGTGTTTCGCCTTGTGCCACGCGCACGCCCCGCGATTCGATCCAGTCGGCGCCGAACTCGATGCCGACCCCCATCGCCTGAAGCGTCCGGGCGAAGGCCACATCGCCCTGTATGCTGTCGCGCCCTACCCCTTCCACACGAACCGGGCCGCCTCCCACGGCGCCCAGCGCCAGGAAATACGATGCGGACGAGGCATCGCCTTCGACGGCGATGCGGCCGGGGCTGCGATAGGTCGCGCCAGCCGGCACGGTAAAGCGCGACCAGCCGTCGCGTTCGACCGTGACGCCGTAGCGCGCCATCAGATTGAGCGTGATTTCGATATAAGGCTTGGAGATCAGGTCACCGACGATTTCGATGACCAGGGGTTCGCCAACCGTGGCGGTATAGATCGGCGCGGCCAGCAGCATGGCCGTCAGGAACTGGCTGGAAACGGCGCCCGGCATGCGCACGGGCCCTTGCGCGCGCAGCGTGCCGCTGCCGATGCGCAGCGGCGGATAGCCCTCGCGGCCGGTGTAGTCGATCCGCGCGCCCAGCGCGCGCAGGGCATCCACCAGATCGCCTATGGGCCGCTCATGCATGCGTGGAACACCCGAAATACCGTAGTCGCCGCCCATGAGCGCCAAAGCCGCCGTCAAGGGCCGCACCGCGGTACCGGCATTGCCAAGGAAAAGATCCGCGGCGGCCTGCGGGAAATGGCCGGCCTGGAGACACCCTGCCCCCTGCACCCGGACGTGGCCGCCCCCTTGATCATCCAGCGTGACGCCCAACGCGCCCAGCGCCGCCAGCATGACACGGGTATCGTCGGAATCCAGCAGGCCGGTGACGTCCGTGGCGCCTTCGGCCAGCGCCGCCAGCAGCAGCACACGGTTGGAAATGCTTTTCGATCCCGGCAGGGCGACCGTGCCCCGCGCCTGGGCCGCGCGCGGCAGATCGAGGTAAGAGGGTCCGCTCATGTAAGCCCTATCCTTGCGTAAACCGTAAGTAGCGGCAGGCCCTAGCGGCCGGCCTTCCAGTCGCGCCGGAACAGCGCCGCCTGCTCCAGCAATGACTGCAGCGCGGCGCCGTCGCCGGCATTCAACGCGCGTTCGGCTTCGTCGAGCACCGCGCGCACTTCGGTCAATTCCGCCTGCATCGCGGCGCGATTCGAAAGGAAAATGTCGCGCCACATTTCCGCCGACCCGGCGGCGATGCGGGTAAAGTCGCGAAACCCCGTTCCGGCAATGGCCAGGCGCTGCCGGCTGTCCGCGCTGCGCGCCACCTGCGCGACATACACGGCAGCCAGGAAATGCGGCATGTGACTGACCGAAGCCAATACCTTGTCGTGCTCTACGGTATCCATTTCCAGCACGCGGGCGCCACAGGCTTCCCAAGCCGCCCGTACGCGTGCGACATCGGCCGCCGCGTTTTCGGGCAAGGGGGTCAGGACGACGTTGCGTCCAGTATAAAGATCCGGATCAGCAGCGTCAGGCCCGATTTTCTCCGCCCCGGCTATGGGATGGCCGGGGACAAAGCAGGCGATGCGATCGGCCAGCGCCGCGCGGGCCGCCTGCGCGACTTCCGCCTTGGTGCTGCCGGCATCGGTGACGATGGCACCCGGCTTCAAGGCACCGCGCATATCGGCCAGGATGGCACCGAAGGTACCCACCGGTGATGCCAGCATGATCAGGTCGGCCCGTGCCGCGGCCTCGGCCGCGCCGACCGCTTCGTCGATCAGGCCGATTTCCAGCGCCCGTTCCAGCGACGGACCGCTGCGGCCGACACCCAGTACCCGCCCGACGTGCCCCGCGCGCCGCAACGCGGCGGCGAAGGACCCGCCGATCAGACCAACCCCCACCACGGCAAGAACGGGGATCGGCGCCGTTGCCCCAGCCGTGCGCGCATCCGCCGGGGCCGCCGTCATGATGCCTTCAGGATCTCGGTGAGCGCGTCGATGAAACGCGTGTTTTCCTGCGGCAGGCCGATACTGACTCGCAGCCATTCCGGCAAGCCATCGCCGGCCACCGGCCGCACGATGACGCCACGCTTGAGCAATTCGAGATTGATGCGCGGCGCGTCGCCGACATGCACCAGCACGAAATTGCCATAGCTTGGAACGTACTTGAGCTTTAGGGCATCGAAGGCCTGGCACAGCTGAGCCTTGCCTTCTTTGTTGAGCCTGTAGGAACGATCGAGGAAATCCCGATCCTGCACGGCCGCCACGGCGGCGGCCTGCGCCAGCGTGTTCACGTTGAAAGGCTGGCGCACGCGGTTCAGCAGATCAGTCAGCACCGGCTGCGACGTACCGAAACCGACGCGCAGGCCCGCCAGGCCATAGGCCTTGGAAAGCGTGCGGGACACGATCAGGTTGGGGAACTCGCGCACCCACGCAACGCTGTCGAAACGGTGCTCCGGATCCAGGTACTCGTTATAGGCCTCGTCCAGCACCACGACGACACGCTGGCCGTGACGCTCGCGCACCTGCTCCAGGAAAGCCTGGACGCGGGGCGCCGGCAGGAAGGTGCCGGTGGGATTGTTCGGGTTGGCGATGAAGACGACGCGGGTGTCATCCGCTATGGCTTCCAGCATGGCATCCAGGTCATGCCCGTAATCGCGCGCCGGCACCATGATGTGGCGCGCGCCGCGCGCCTGCGTGGCCAGGCGATACACCATGAAGGCATGCTGGGCATAAACCGCGGACGTGCCTTTTTCCAGCAGCGCCAGCGCGACAAGTTCCAGAATGTCGTTGGAGCCGTTGCCCAGCGTGATCCAGTCCATGGGCACGCCATAAAGCCTGGACAGCGTGGACTTCAACTCGAAACCGTTGGGATCCGGATAACGTCCCAGGGAAGTCGCGGCGGCCAGCATCGCGGCGCGCGCGGATTCCGGCATGCCCAAGGGGTTTTCGTTGGAGGCCAGCTTGACGATGTCGGCGGGGTTCAGGCCGAACTCGCGCGCGAGTTCTTCGATGGGCTTGCCGGCCTGATAAGGCGCAATGGCGCTCACGTGAGCGGGCGCGGCCAGGGTTTTGTTCGTTTCAGTCATAGCGGATCAGGCTTGCGTCGCCCGCGGTACCCAGCCATCGCCGGGCGCCGCCGGGTGCTTGCCACCCTTTATTGCGCGGGATAGGAACCCAGGAGTTTGAAGAAGGCCACTTGCGAACGCAGCGCATCGAAGGCGCGCGCGACATGCGGATCCTGCGCGTGGCCCAGCACGTCCACGTAGAAATAGTATTCCCACTGGCCCGTGCGCGCCGGGCGCGATTCGAAGCGTGTCATGGAGACTTTATTCTCGGCCAGCGGCGCCAGCATTTCGTATACGGCGCCGGCGCGATTGGGGACCGCCATGATCAGGCTGGTCTTGTCGTTGCCCGTGGGCTGCGTGGGAATGGATCCCAGCGCCAGGAAACGCGTGCGGTTGTGAGGATCGTCCTGGATGCCCGCGCTGATCACGCTCAGGCCCCAGCTTTCCGCCGCCGTTTCGCCGGCGATCGCGGCGACCGTGGGATCCTGCGCGGCCACGCGCGCGGCTTCGGCATTGCTGGAGGCGGCGGAACGCGCCAGTTCCGGATGATTGCGGCCCAGCCACAGCTGGCATTGCGCCAGCGCCTGCGGGTGCGCCATCACGGTCTTGACCCCGTCCAGGGAGCCGCTCTGGGACATCAGGCAATGGCGGATGACCAGCGAACGCTCGCCCATCACCGTCAGCGACGTGTTCAGCAACAGATCCAGGGTGCGGTTGACCGCGCCTTCGGTGGAATTTTCCACCGGCACCATGCCGACATCGGCCTGCCCTGCCTCGAGCGCGCGAAAAACCTCGTCGAAGGACGGGCACGGCAGCCGGTTCACGGCATGGCCGAAATGTTCCAGCGCCGCCTGTTCGGAATAAGAACCTTCAGGCCCGAGATAGGCCAGCGTCAGGCCGCGTTCCAGGCCGCGGCAGGCGGACATGATTTCGGTCCAGACGGCCGCGATGGCTTCGCGCGGGACCGGTCCTGCGTTCAACAACTGCAGCCGACGGATTACTTCGGCTTCGCGATCGGGACGCAGCACCGGACCATCGGCGTTTTCGGCGTGCTTGACCTCGCCCACTTCCATCGCGGTGCGGGCGCGCTGCGTCAACAGGTCAAGGATTTGCGCATCGAGCGCATCGATGCGTTCGCGCAAGGGCCGCAACTTGTCTGCAAGGGAAT
Organism: Bordetella sp.; assembly: GCA_035493915.1. Taxonomy (GTDB): domain Bacteria; phylum Pseudomonadota; class Gammaproteobacteria; order Burkholderiales; family Burkholderiaceae_B; genus Bordetella_C. Next base: position 14,088 of record DATJHN010000043.1, on the reverse strand, counting down.
CAGCCATGGCGTTGCTCGAAATCCTTCATGTACGACACCAGCGCCTGGACGGCTTCCAGCGGTACCGCGTTGTAGATCGACGCGCGCATGCCGCCCACGCTCTTGTGCCCCTTCAGCTGCGTCAGGCCGGCGGCGTCGGCCCCTTTCAGGAAGGCATCGTTAAGCGATTCGTCGTTCAGGATGAAAGGCACATTCATGCGTGACCGTACCGGCGCATGGATGGGATTGTTGTAGAAAGACGTGCTGTCCAGATAACCGTACAGCAGTTCGGCCTTGGCGATGTTGGCGCGCTCCATTGCCGCCACGCCGCCTTGCGCCTTGATCCACTTGAATACCAGGCCGGCGATATACATGGCATACGTCGGTGGCGTGTTGAAACGCGAATGTTCGGGCGCCACGTTGGCGTAATCGAACGCCGCCGGACAGATCGGCAAGGCATGGCCGATCAGGTCGCGGCGCACCACGACGACGGTGACACCAGCCGGCCCGGCGTTTTTCTGGGCGCCCGCGTAGACCATGCCCGTGCGCGAGATATCCAGGGGACGCGACAGGAAGTGCGAGGACGCATCGATGACCAGGGGCACGTCGTCCATACCCAGCTGCGCGGCGGCCTGCCAATCGGTGAATTCGACTCCACCGATGGTTTCATTGCTGCAGAAATGCAGATAGGCGGCGTTCTTGCGCACCTTCCAGGTGTGCACCGGTGGCACCCAGGTCCAGGGTTTCTGCTGCTTGCCATCCAATTCGATTTCGGTGCCGCTGGTGGCCGCAATGGCGATATCGCCGTACTTGGACGCTTCTTTTTGCGACTTTACCGACCACTGCCCGGTCAGGACGTAATCGGCGGCCGCGGTGCCGCGACGGCCGATCAGGTTCATCGGAACGATGGCATTTTCGGCCGTGGCCCCGCCCTGCATGAACAGGATGGCGTAGTTGTCCGGTATCGCCATCAGATCGCGCAGATCCTGTTCGGCTTCGTCGCAGATCTGCACGAAATGCTTGCCGCGATGGCTCATTTCCATCACGGACATGCCACTGCCGTGCCAATCGAGCATTTCTTCGGCCGCCTGCCGTAGCACGGGCTCGGGCAAGGCCGAAGGCCCCGCCGAGAAATTCCAGGGACGCGCCATCATTCCTCCGTCGGCTCAGTCGCTTGGTCGTCGCCGGTCGAGTCGGCCGACGGCTGGGCATCGTCGCTTTCCGCCTCGCTATCGAGGTCGGCATCGCTTTCCACCACGCGGCGCACGCCAGACAGGCGACTGCCGTCATCAACGCTGATCAGGGTCACGCCTTGCGTGGCGCGGCCCATCTCGCGAATTTCGGATACGCGGGTACGGACCAGCACTCCGCCCGTCGTGATCAGCATGATTTCGTGCTCGGGCTGGACCAGCACCGCGCCGACGACCTTGCCGTTACGCGAGCTGGTCTGGATAGCGATCATACCTTTGGTGCCGCGGCCGTGACGGGTGTATTCCGTGATGGACGTACGCTTGCCAAAGCCGTTTTCGGTGGCGGTCAGCACGCTCTGCATGTCATCGCCGGCCACCAGCATGGCGATGACCGTCTGACCGTCTTCCAGCATCATGCCGCGCACGCCGCGCGCATTTCGGCCCATCGGGCGCACGTCGTTTTCGTCGAAACGCACTGCCTTGCCGGAATCGGAGAACAACATGACGTCGTGCTTGCCGTCGGTCAGATCCGCACCGATCAGATAATCGCCATCATCCAGGTCGACCGCGATGATGCCCGCCTTGCGCGGGTTGGAGAAATCGGACAGCGGGGTCTTCTTGACCGTGCCGCGAGAAGTCGCCATGAACACGTAGTGATCGTCGCTGAATTCCTTGACCGGCAGCACCACGTTGACCTTTTCGCCATCGACCAGGGGGAACATATTGACGATGGGTTTGCCGCGCGAGGTACGCGTGCCCTGCGGGACTTCCCAGACTTTCAACCAATACACGCGGCCGCGATTGGAGAAGCACAGCAGATAATCGTGCGTGTTGGCGATGAATAGCTGGTCGATCCAGTCGTCTTCCTTCATGGCCGTGGCCTGCTTGCCGCGGCCGCCGCGTTTCTGCGCGCGGTATTCGGACAAGGGCTGGCTCTTGATATAGCCGCCATGCGACAGCGTCACCACCATATCGGTGGGCGTGATCAGATCTTCGGTATCCAGTTCGGTGGCGTTGAGTTCGACTTCCGAACGGCGCACGTCCTTTGCCGCCGTGGAGAATTCCGCCTTGATGGCCTGCAGTTCGTCGCTGATGATGGTGGTAATGCGTTCCGGCCTGGCCAGAATGTCCAGCAGGTCGGCGATGGTGATCATCACTTCTTTGTATTCGCCGACGATCTTGTCCTGCTCCAGCCCGGTCAGGCGCTGCAGGCGCATATTCAGGATTTCCTGCGCCTGGGTGTCGCTGAGACGGTACAGGCCGTCCCCCTGCATGCCATAGCTGGGCAGCAGATCGTCCGGCCGGTAGGCCGCGATGCCCCCGGGGGTATCGCCTTCTTCGGCGCGGGTGAGCATCTCGCGCACCAGGGACGAATCCCAGGAACGCGCCATCAATTCCTGGCGAGCCACCGGCGGCGTGGGCGCCGCCTTGATGATGGCGATGAACTCGTCGATGTTGGCCAGCGCCACGGCCAGGCCTTCCAGCACGTGGCCGCGCTCGCGCGCCTTGCGCAGCTGGAATACCGTGCGGCGCGTCACCACTTCGCGGCGATGCTGCAGGAAGTATTCCACCATCTGCTTCAGATTGAGCAGGCGCGGCTGGCCATCGACCAGCGCCACCAGGTTCATCCCGAAGGTGTCCTGCAGCTGCGTATTCTTATAGAGGTTGTTCAGCACGACCTCGGGCACTTCGCCGCGCTTGAGCTCGATGACCAGGCGCATGCCGTCCTTATCCGATTCGTCGCGGATATCGGAAATGCCCTCGATCTTCTTTTCGTTGACCAGCTCGGCAATGCGCTCCTGCAAGGTCTTCTTGTTGACCTGGAAGGGAATCGCGTCGATAACGATCGCCTGGCGATTGCCCTTTTCCATGTCCTCGATGTGCGTCTTGGCGCGCATCACGACACGGCCGCGGCCGGTGCGATAGCCTTCGCGCACGCCCGACAGCCCATAGATAATGCCGCCGGTGGGGAAATCCGGCGCCGGAATCAGTTCAATGAGCTCATCGACGGTGCATGCCGGATTGCGCAGGCAATACAGGCAACCGTCGATGACTTCCTGCAGATTGTGCGGCGGGATATTGGTGGCCATCCCCACCGCGATGCCGGAACTGCCGTTGACCAGCAGGTTGGGCAGGCGGGAAGGCAGCAGCAGCGGTTCTTTTTCGCTGCCGTCGTAATTGGGGCCGAAGTCGACGGTTTCCTGGTCGATGTCCGCCAGCAGCTCGTGCGCGATCTTCGCCAGGCGGATTTCGGTATAGCGCATCGCCGCGGCGTTATCGCCGTCGATGGAACCGAAGTTGCCCTGCCCATCCACCAGCATGTACCGCAGGGAGAAATCCTGGGCCATGCGGACGATGGAGTCGTACACCGCCTGGTCGCCATGGGGGTGGTATTTACCGATGACGTCCCCGACGATACGCGCCGACTTCTTATAGGCGCGGTTCCAATCGTTATTCAGTTCGTGCATGGCGAACAGCACGCGCCGGTGCACCGGCTTGAGGCCGTCCCGGACATCTGGCAGCGCCCGCCCCACGATCACGCTCATGGCGTAATCCAGGTAGCTGCGACGCATCTCTTCTTCCAGCGATACCGGAAGCGTCTCCTTGGCGAAGGAATCCATATATAAGTAAGTGGCTACTCGAGTGAAGCCCTGGCCGATGGCGACCCTGGCGACTTAGTGACCGGCCCCGACCGGCCGGCCGCGCGCGGGAATCTGGAGCGGCCAGAAGCGGTATGCCGCGCCGCGCGGCATACCTGTCGGGGAAACAGGAAATTCTATCATTCCAGGTCCGCAGACCCGGGGCGGCGCCGCTTGCAGATATAGGGCCTGGGCGACGGGCGCTTGCTCATCCAGTGCGTTTCGAGGCCCTGCGTGCCCTGTTGCCAAAAACCAACATAGGGGAAGGACTCGGCGGCGAAAAGCTCCCGTCCGGCATGAATGCACGGGCCAGGGCACGACAAATGCCTTAAGATTGTTTCCAGCACGCAGGAAACCCAGTCGCAATCCTTTGAACCTGTTCTTGGTGTTGCTATACTGGCCCCGTTTTCCTGATAGCGGCGGGGGTTCGCTGCGAGTCACTTATCCAGCTTCAAGCTCAACGAGGAGAAACATGAACAAACCCTCCAAATTCGCTCTGGCGCTCGCGTTTGCCGCCGTTACGGCCTCCGGTGCAGCCTCGGCCCAGTCGGCCTCCTATCCGGATACCGTCAACAATTGGCGCAATCCGTTCGGCAACGTGTGGAAGAACGGCACCAACGAACTGTGCTGGCGCGATGCGTTCTGGACCCCCGCCACTGGCATCCCCGGTTGCGACGGCGTGCCGGTTGCGCAGGCTGCCCCCAAGGCTCCGGCTCCCACGCCGATGGCTGCCAAGGTAGTCTTCAACGCCGATACGTTCTTCGACTTTGACAAGTCGACCCTGAAGCCGGAAGGCCGCAAGCTGCTGGATCAAGTTGCTCAGCAAGCCCAGAGCATCAATCTGGAAACCATCATCGCCGTCGGCCACACCGACTCGATCGGTACGGAAGCGTACAACCAGAAGCTGTCCGAGCGGCGCGCCGCTTCGGTCAAGACCTACCTGGTCAGCAAGGGCGTTCCCGCCGACCGTATCTACACGGAAGGCAAGGGCGAATCGCAGCCGGTCGCGTCGAACAAGACCGCCCAAGGCCGCGCTCAGAACCGCCGCGTGGAAATCGAAATCGTCGGTACCCGTCGCGCCGGTCAGTAATTACGCCGGACGCTACAATGAAAGGCCTCGCGCAAGCGAGGCCTTTTTTTTTGCCTACTGGCCTTTGCCGTCCCCGCTTTTCCGGATGCGGGACCGCTTCCTCCCGGATCCGCGGCAGGGCGCCGCCGGGATGTACCCTGCAGGGCACGGGCCTACCCTCTAATATATATACGTCGAAATCCCAGCCGTTCACGCCATGACACTCACGCCCTCTTCCGCCCCGCCCACGAATGCCGATCAGGCAGAGCTGGATAAATTCAGTGCGCTGGCTGCACGCTGGTGGGATCCGGACAGCGAGTTCAAGCCGCTGCACGCCATCAATCCCCTGCGCCTGGACTGGATCCGCGAGATGGTCGGAAGCCTGGCGGGCAAACGCATCCTGGACGTGGGCTGCGGCGGCGGCATCCTGTCGGAAAGCATGGCCGCCGAAGGCGCCGAAGTCACCGGCATCGACCTGGCGGAAAAGTCCCTGAAGGTAGCCCGCCTGCATGGCCTGGAGGCCGGCATCAAGGTGGAATATCGCGCCGTGCCGGTGGAACAGCTGGCGCAGGAACAGCCGGAGCGATATGACGTCGTCACATGCATGGAGATGCTGGAGCACGTGCCCGACCCCGCCTCGATCGTACGGGCCTGCGCCACTTTGGTGCAGCCAGGCGGCTGGGTATTCTTTTCCACCCTGAACCGCAATTCCAAGTCGTTCCTGTTCGCCATCGTCGGCGCGGAATACCTGCTGCGCCTGCTGCCGCGCGGGACCCACAGCTACGAGAACTTCATCAAACCCAGCGAACTGGCTGCTTCCGTACGCGCGGCAGCGCTGGAGCCGGTCAGGATGGCCGGGATGACCTATAACCCGCTGACGCAGGTCTACGCATTGTCGGCGGACTCTTCGGTGAACTACCTGATGGCGACCCGGAAATGAGCGCGCTGATCCTGTTCGACTTCGACGGCACGCTGGCCGATACGGCGCCGGACCTGGCCGGAGCCGCCAACAAGCAGCGCCTGCGCCGTGGACTGGAACCCATGCCTTACGAACTTCTGCGCCCCGTGGCGTCGCAAGGCGCGCGGGGACTGCTGCGCGTGGCGCTGGGCATGATGCCCGACCACCCGGAATATGATGAGACACGCATCCAGTTCCTGGCGGACTATGCCGCAAACTCGACCGTGGATACGCGCCTGTTCCCAGGCATCGCGGAACTGTTGAACGATATTCGCGCCAAGGGCCATGCCTGGGGCATCGTCACCAATAAGGTGACACACCTGACTTTGCCAATTGTGGAATTCCTGGGGTTGATGGACGGGACGGCGGCGCTGGTCTGTGGCGACACGGCGCCCCGTTCCAAGCCCTATCCGGATCCCCTGCTCCACGCCGCGCGTGAAGCCGGATACGACGCGACACGCTGTGTCTATGTCGGCGACGACCTGCGCGATGTGCAGGCGGCGCATGCCGCCGGCATGCCGGCCGTCGCGGCGGGCTACGGCTATCTTGGCGGGGATCACGACATCACCTTATGGGAAGCCGATGCCCAGGCGGATACGCCGCACGACCTGTGGAATGCCATTGAAAGCGTGTTGCCCGCGTCGACCGCGACGGGGTCGCATTGAGAGTACAATGAAAGGCAACTGGGGCCGATCCGGATTCGACGTGGGTCGCGAAACAGCGCAGGGCATGCCGAGCACCAGTCAGCTCGTAAATCCACTGGAAAACTTTAAACGCCAACGACGCGTTCTTCGCTCAAGCCGCTAACGCTTAATGAGCCGCTGCACTGATCTGTCTTTGGGTCAGGCGGAGGAAGGTAAAACTTCCTAGGGGGTAAAACCTCGAACCGCGGCAGTGTCATCGAACAAAGAATCGGCAAGGACTGGGGTCTGACGGTCCAGGCTTAAATCACATGACTCGCTTCGGGCCGGCCTGTCGGTTGGCTAAGTCCGGGGTTAAAACCAAATAGATCGACTACGCATGTAGAACTGCCTGCAGAGGGCTTGCGGACGGGGGTTCAATTCCCCCCGGCTCCACCAGAATTCGCAAGTAAATCAATACTTTAAAAGATAGCCAGCCCGCAAAGCTGGCTATATTTTTGGCTGTTTGGTCAGCTTCTTGGGCAGCCGGTCTTCCGTTCCAGCGCGACGGCTCCGTCGAAGGTCAGCAATTGCCTTTCTTCGCTTGCCCCGGCGGACAGAAGCCTCCTCCGCCACCACCGCCGCCATGCGGGTCGACTACGACTGCACCACTCGGGGTGTACACCGCGCAGCCGGATAGGACTGTCGCCAGAATTCCAAGGGCGAGCAACATCCGCATCTCACATTTCCTTAAACCGTTGTAGGGACCGTGGAGTATAGAGGCGGTGTAATTCCGGCACAGTATTCGAAAGTAACTGTCCCCTCTCGTGCCGCAACGCCGCGACCAAGTGTTTGAGGGGCTTGGAGAAGCGATGAGGAACATGAGCTTTTCGCTGACCACGGACCAGATCCGCGCCGGCACAAAGGACGTCACCCGGCGCGCCGGTTGGAGGTTCCTGAAGCCCGACGACCTGGTGCGCCCGGTGCTCAAGGCCATGGGCCTGCGGCCAGGCGAGAAGATCCAGCCTCTGCGCGGGCCCATCCGCATTGTCGGCGTGCGCCAGGAACCACTGCGAGCCATGCTGGACGATCTTGCTTATGGCTACGACGAAGTTCGCCGCGAAGGCTTCGAAGGGCATCCGCGGTACGGCCATCCCAGCGCCTGGGTCGAGATGTTCTGCGCTTCGCACAAAGGCGCCACGCCGGACAGCCTGGTGACGCGCATCGAATTCGAATACACAGATAGCGCCGAGCAAGGGGATGGCGATGTCGATCAAGCCTAATCAGCCCAGGCCGATGCGCCGGGCACCCGCGCGGAACAGGGCTTCGGCGTCCGGCGAGAACCGGAAGGCTGCCAGGAAGTTGTCGATGCGATAGGACGGAAGTGCCTTGTGGATCGACGCACGCAAGGTGAGAGCCTCCTCGATCCTGCCGGCCAGCGCCAGGCAGTTCGCGGCGACGGCCAGTATATGCACGTGGGCGTTGGGCCGCGCCGCCGCCTTGACGGCCCAGTCGGCGGCTTCGTCGAACCGGCCCAGGCGAACCAGCGCCATGGCGCGCACGGCCAGCATCCCGAAAAGCAGCGGGTCGAAGGGACTCAGGCGGCGCGAATGGTCGGAAGAACCTATTGCCGCTTCGGCATCGCCGGACTGGCAGTTCACAAACCCCAGCGTGTAATGGCCCAGGGCAAAGTTCGGGCTCAGGTCCACGGCGCTGCGCAGCTCGACCAGCGACTGGTCCGGGTCGCCGCGCAGCCATAGCGCCCGCCCCATGGCCCAATGGGCAGCCGGGTCGCGGTCGTCGGCGATCAGTCCATGTCCAGCGGTCTCCAATGCCAGCGCGATGGCTGGTTGCTGGTCAGCCCAGCCCTGGAACGCGTCCTGCCAATGGGTGAAGGATAGTCCCGCGTAGGCGCGGGAGAATGTCGGATCCAGCCGTACCGACATCTCGAAGAAGTCGCGTGCCTGCGCGTTTTCCGCCTGGCTGAACCGGTACATATGCCAAAGCCCGCGGTGATAGGCTTCCCACGCGTCCAACGAGGTGGGAGGCTTCAGGATGGCGCGGTTGCGTTCGGCGGCTTCGATCTCGCTATCGATGCAGGCGACGATCCGGTTGCCGATCTCCTCGAGCGCCAGGAACGCATCGTCCAGGTCGTGCTCGAGAACGTCGTTCCATACGATGCGGGCAGTCCGCGAGTCGACCAGTTCGACCGCCACGGCGATGCGTGTGGCGTCCCGGCGCAGCGATCCGCTGACGACATAGTCCACGTTCAGCGTGCGGCCTGCCTCTTCCGGCCCCACACCACGCTGGTCGAGGGCGAACACCGTGCCTTGAGCGATAACGAACAGGCTGCGCAGCTTTGCCAGCCGGGCGATGACGTCGTGCACCAGGCCATCGATCAACCCGCCTCGGACGCCCCGCGGGCCGCCGGAGGCGGAGCGGTCGCTGAAGGGCATGACGGCGATCGACGCGCGGGAAGGTGTCCTGGCCTCGGGGTCCGCGGACGGGCTTGGCGGCATCGCGCCGTCGGTGGGCGTGCCGACCGTTATCGGCGCCTGGTGTGCGACACGGGTCCTGACATCGCGCCAAGCCTCGCGCAACGGACGCCAATCCAGCCCGTCGGCTTCGAAGGCGCGGACGGCGGCCGCCAGGTGCTCTTCGCCTTCGCGCCACCGGCCCCGGCCGCCAAGCGCATGCAGCACGAGCGTGTGCGCATGCTGGTCGAAAGGCGCCAACTGCAGCCATTTGTCCAGGCAGGTGAAAATTTCCTCGCTTCCGACAGGCAGCCGCGCCACCAGGTGTTCCAGCACCGCGGCATGGCAGGACCTGAAGCGCCGCCGTTGCGCCGTCAGCCAGCTCATGAAGAGCGGGCTGCGATCGAGCTCCAGACCGTCCAGGAAATCCCCGACGAACAGCGTCTCCAGCGTGCGCAGCCGGTCGGTGGGCAAGCTGTCGACGCCCTGCTGCATGGCGTTGCCTATGTCGATGGCATCGACGTAGCAGTCGCCCAGGTCCAGCTTGACCCTATCGTGCGCGGTTTCGATCCGGCGGCGGCCGGGCTCGTCGAGCAAGCTCCTAGCCTTGCTCAGGCACCAGCGCAGCTCGCCGCGCGGGTCGTTGGGAATGTCCCACAGAAGCTCGCACAGGTGGCTGCGCGCCAGGGCATGGGGCGCGAGTGCCAGATAAGCGATGAGCGCCCGCAGCTTGCGCGACGCCGGCTGCGCCAAGGCCCCACCCGAGCGCAGGATGGCCAGCGGTCCAAGCAGGCGTACATGAAGGGTCTCCGTGGCCGGGCGCGGGCCCGTTTCGGCGGTTTCCACCGTGGATTCCACGCGTGCTACCACGCTCGTCTCCACGGCGCGAGCCTACTTTTGACATCGGAGAGCGCGGCGCCACGCCGATCTGGCGGCGTCATCCGCGATCCCCCGGTCCGCCGGGCATCACTCCCTTCGCATGAACACCGCTTTAACGGAGATAGATCATGGCCATATCCACCCTCGCCCCCGCTGAAGTGCGGGATACCGCACAGCCCGACCTGGCCGCATTGAAGGCACGCCAGCAGGGAGCCTGGGCATCCGGGGACTATGCCGTCGTAGGCACCACGCTGCAAATCGTAGGAGAACAACTGTGCGAGTCGCTCGATATCCGCGCCGGGCAGAAGGTGCTCGACGTGGCGGCCGGCAACGGTAATGTCGCGCTGGCCGCGGCGCGGCGCTGCTGCGATGTGATCGCCACCGATTACGTGCCGGCACTGCTGGCGCGGGCCCGCGAACGCGCCGCGGCCGATCGGCTGGCCATCGAATTCCGGGAGGCCGATGCCGAAGCACTGCCCTTCCAGGATGCCAGCTTCGACGTAGTCGTGTCGACCTTCGGCGTGATGTTCACGCCCGACCAGGACAAAGCCGCGAGTGAACTGGCGCGGGTGTGCCGGTCCGGCGGCAAGATCGGTCTGGCCAATTGGACGCCGGAGGGCTTCATCGGCCAGGTGTTCAAGACCCTGGGCAAGTATCTGCCGCCGCCGGCGGGGGTCCGTTCGCCGGCGCTGTGGGGTACGCGGGCGCGCATTGAAGAGATGTTCGGGGCACATGCGTCGTCCATCCGATGCGAGCCACGCACATTCGTCTTCCGCTACCGTTCGCCGGAACACTGGATGCAGGTCTTCAAGACGTACTACGGCCCAATGCTCAAAGCCTTTGGCGCGCTGGACCCGGCGGGCCAATCCGCGCTGGCGAATGACCTTAACGCCCAGATCGACCGCTACAACCGCTCGGGCGATGGCGGGGTGGTGGTGCCCAGCGAGTACCTGGAAATCGTGATCACCCGCCGCTGATGTTGCGACGACGGATGCCCCCGGGAAATACGGCCCCGCCCTGCGGGCGGCAGGCGGAAGATAGTCCATACGCGCCTCCTTCGCCGTCATCCGCGTAGCGGCGGGTGGTCTGTGTTGAGCAAACCCCGGGGACCGGGCTGGTAATGGATACCGTCCATCGCCAGCCCGGCTTCAGCCATGCTCGGAATCATGCGAGCGCGCCCAGGCCCGCGGAGCTGCCATCGTCGCGCCGATCAGGTGGTGCTGGCAAGAGCCCCGACATGTCCTCGACATATAGCGCCATCCGAAATGATGAGGCCGACTGTTTGTCTTCATACCCGGGTGCGGTGTGAAGTCAGACGTTCGCGTCCACGGCGGTGAAAGCACGGCTAGCGCTTCATCAATGGCCTGACGGACGCCCCATGGAGCATGATGGACGCGGCAACCGTTACAAGGGTGATAGTGGCTAACTGCTGCGCCAATTCAGTGCTGATGCCATGGCGAATCGCGAACATCAGATAGAACACCGAGCCGATACCGCGTATGCCGAACCAGGACATCATTGTGCGTTGATGCCCCCCGTAAGAGCCGCCCGCGGTACCGGCGATGACCGCTAGTGGCCGTAGAACTACAAAAAAGAGCGGGATGAACCACCATTGCATGATTCCGGGCCTTACGTAAGCCAGCATGGCGCCGACCAGTAGCACGAGGGTTAGCTCGGCAAGCCTCTCCAGTTGCGCGTTGAAGGCATGTACCGCGCGCGTCATCGCTCCACTGGCGTAGTGTGAATGCGCGGCCAATACCTTATCGTCGTGGCCACTCGTGCTCGTCGATATGCCGAGAGGAACGCTTCCGACGCTCGGCCGCTCTTCCACACGCTGAAGGGCCAGTCCGGCGGCGAACACGGCGAGAAAGCCCGATGAAACACAGAGTTGCGCGGCGCCATAGGCCAGAGCCACGAGACCAAGTGAGAGGAACTCATCCAGCCCCACGGCTTGGTGATGCCGCGTGCGCAGGTAGACGACGAGGCGGCCTATCAGGGCACCGAGTAAAGCGCCTATGCCCAAGCCGCCCACCGTACCCCACACCAAGTCGATCGTTGCCCAACGCCAAGCGCCGCTACCCAGATCATGCTGACCCATCAAACCCAATCCAAGCATAACGAACGGGAATGCCGTGCCATCATTCAAACCGCCTTCGCCGGCAAGGCTAAAGCGCAAGTGATCCGGATCCGGGCCTCTATCGGTTTTCACGCCAGATGCCAGCACTGGATCGGTGGGTGCCAGAATGCCGCCAAGAAGTACGGCTTCGCCTGGGGACATACCAAGGCCGTACACCCCAACCAAGGCGATCAGTCCCACAGTGAACGCCATGGAGACAAATGCAAGACGAAGCGGAAGTATCCATCGCCTGTCAAAGATAGGGACGCCCATCCGCAAGCCGACCGTGAACAAGGAGATGAGAAGGGCTGCTTCGGCTACCCGCCCCAGGACATTGGCATGCCGAAACGGGTCGGGCGTGAGCAACCCAAACCAATCCGGGCCAAGCGCATAACCCAGGCACAGGTAGATCATTGCGCTGCTCAGCAAAAGGCGGGCGAGTAGCGTACCCGCCAAAACCATGGTGATAAGCAGCGCGCCCAACAAAACGAACCAATAGGGGTCTGACATGGGCGCAAACGAGCGGAGTGTTGATCGGCCCACTACGCACTTGCGTCGCGTTTCTCGCGCGGTGCTGCGCCGTGGTTGGAATGCGTATGCTGGCTTATCCTTAATCCAGGCAAAGCTGCCTGGCAGGCCCGCACTCTCCAACGGTTTTGCCTAGCCGACTTCTACTTGGGCTCGCTGGCGCGTCGATCCCTGTCTTTTTATCTTCGCCCTGCTCCTGGGCCCGTCGTCAATCCTTGGCGTAGCGGAACTCCGGCAGCGCGCGCAGGCTGTCCTTGCTCGCTCCATCCATGCGCAGGTGTTTGTCGCTCACATGCAGGTCTTTGAAGGGCACGGCAACCAGGCGAGTTCCCACGCCAAGAAAGCCGCCTACCGACAATATGGCATAGGGTTCCTGATTGGCCGGGCTGACGATGATGTCGTCGAGGGTGCCGATCTTGTCCTTATTACTGTTCTGGACATCGGATCCGATGAGCTTGGACGCGCGATAGCCCGTCGCCAGCTGGACAACGTCCACGCGCCTTTCCGTAATGGACTGCGGCGCGCCTTGCGCCATGATCGCGCCGGCAGGCAGCGCCGCGGCCAACCCGACCGCGAGAACATATCCCCACGCGGCAAATATCGATGAAATTGCGGTTCGCTGCATGATGATTCTCCCCAGGACCGACAAACGCTCCCCAGCAACAGGGGGGAAGCCGGAGACCCACAATTTATTGCGATTGGAAGTTGGTGACCTGGTGCCAATATTGGTCGGCGCCACCTTCTGGATGTCCCGCTTGAACCCACAGCGTGTAGGCCCGCTCCCGCAGATGCTCATCAAGGGCTTGGTACCAAAACTCGTCCGCCCTGCCCTCGGGCCGTTGAGCTCGTTCCCAGAGGAAATAGGCTCTGTCCCGAACAGACTGCTCCAACCCTTGCTTCGTTTCTGAATCGGGCGCGACCTCGTCCCCGACAGGTGCCAGCTGACCGCCACGACTGACATGTATCCTGGCGCTCAGGCTGCCCAACTCGGGGTCCGGAACCAGTCGGCCATTGGCGGCTGCCTCTAACGCTTTCGCCACATAAGCCGCGTCGTCCGCTGTCTCGCCTCGCGTTGCCAGCGTGATGCGATAGGTGTGCAGCACCCTACCTGCTCCGTTAAGAACATCGACGAGTTGTTCTGTCATGATCGGTACACCTCTCGTACATTCCCCCTCCGCGCCGGTGGGGTGGTAACGGCTCACGACTGCAGCGCGCCTGGACCTTCAACGATTCTGGTAGACGTATGTCGGTACCTCAGCCCTACCCAGCAATCCGTATGCCCGCCTTGCCCGTTAGCCATGAGCGGCAGGACATCAGACCCCGGCTCGGTTGCAGGTCAGAGCGCGGGAGATGGGGAATCCAGGCAGAAGCTGCAATAGCGTTCAATACCGCACGCCGGTTATTTGGGAGCATGGACTCTTTTCAACATCGGAGTGCATGTATGTCGGATCCTGTCGTGGCGGGTTTTCCCATCCCGGAGCGTTGTGTAGTGGTTGTCGACAAGCAATTGCCCGCGGGACGGGCAGCGAATGCGGCGGCTGTGCTGGCCTTGACGATAGGGCAGCGTTACCCGGCATTGGTGGGGCAGCCCCTGGTCGATGCATCAGGAGTGGAACATCCGGGTCTTATCCCGATT
>DATJHN010000042.1:0-24565 GCA_035493915.1 Bordetella sp. | reverse complement strand
GCTGGTGCTGGAAGACCTGGATCATGCCCAGGCGCGCGGCGCGCGCATCCACGCCGAAATCGTCGGATTCGGCTGCAATTCCGATGGCACGCACATCACCCGCCCCGAAGCCGCGACCATGCGCGTCGCCATGGAAATAGCATTGCGCGACGCCGGCCTGCCGCCGTCCGCGGTGGGCTACGTGAACGGTCACGGCACCGCCACCGAACAGGGTGACATAGCCGAAACCCTGGCCACCGAAGCCGTATTCGGCGCCGGCGTAGCGATCAGTTCGCAGAAAAGCTATCTGGGGCACACGCTGGGTGCCTGCGGTGCGCTCGAATCGTGGTTCAGCATCGAAATGATGAACAGCGACTGGTACGCCCCCACGCTCAACCTGGAAAATGTCGACCCGCGCTGCGGCACGCTGGACTACCTGCGCGATAAAGGCCGGACCCTGGCCAATGAATATGTCATGAATAACAACTTCGCCTTCGGCGGCATCAATACTTCACTGGTCTTCCGCCGCTGGCGCTGATTTTTTTTCCTCAACCGCAAAGGAGCTTTGCCGATGTCCCCGAGCCTGAAATCCCTGGCCTTGCTGGTCCTGGCGTTCGCCTGCGCCCCCGCCGCGCATGCCGCCGACCGCACGGTCATGCAATCGTTCCAGGAAGCAGTCAAGAGTGCCACCGAAGGCGGCAAACTCGATGGCAGCGTGAAGTTCTACCTGGCCGGCAGCGGCCCGTCCGGCAAGGTGCTGGAAGCCAACGTGGTTACCAACCGCAAGACCAACGCCTTCGGCAAGAGCGACGAAAAAGCCTGCGACTGGGCCGCGCAGTCCGCCCTGGTATCGCTGCAGGAAGCCGCCAAGAAAGCCGGCGCCAACGCGGTGATCAACATCGTCAGCTATTACAAGAAAAACGTAAACAAAGACCCCGCCAACTACGAATGCCATGCCGGCGCGGTGGTGGCGGGCGTCGCGCTGAAGGGCGACCTGGCCACCGTGAAATAAACGGCGGACCAGCGGCGGCATGGCCGCGCGGCGCACCATCGCACGCCGCCGCGCCTGCCGCGCATTTGGTGCCTGTCGCGCGTCGCCGGCGATGACGTTTACACTTGGAGCCTGCCGAGCCCTGGTGTGGCCCTGATGCCGTCCCAAGGCGCGGGGCCCGACAGCAGTCCACCGCAAGGGGTCCTGAAAAACGGGCCCTGGCACCACCCCCTGTATTTCCCGTTACACGAGGTTTCCCATGAGCAATCCCTCGCTCAAAGACACGCTGGCCGCGGCCATCAAGGACGCCATGCGCGCCAAGGCCATGGCGCGCCTGACCACGCTGCGCTTCCTGTCCGCCGCGGTCAAGCAGAAAGAAGTCGACGAACGCCGCGAACTCGGCGACGCCGAAATCACCGCCATCATCGAAAAGCAGGTCAAGCAGCGGCGCGAATCCATCGCCGCCTTCGAGCAGGCCGGCCGTACCGAAACCGCCGAACAGGAAAAGGCGGAATTGGCCGTGCTGCAGGAATTCCTGCCGCAGGCCGCCACGCCGGCGGAAATCGACGCAGCCATCGCGGCCGCCATCGACGAAGTCAACAAACAGGGCGTGACCGGCCCAGCGGCCATGGGCAAGATCATGGCCATCCTGAAGCCGGCACTGGCCGGCAAGGCCGATATGTCGGCGGTGTCGCAACAAGTGAAGGGCCGGCTGGGCTGATCGTTCGCCGTGCGCGGCGATCAATAGATATCGGTCGCCCCGAACAGCTCGACCTGGCGCGCGACGTCCTCGCCGTCGGGAAAATTGCTCATCCCAACCCCCACCAGCCGATAGAGCGTGCCGGGCGGCAGTTCGACCCGGCCGCGCAGTTGCCGCGCCACTTCCGCCAGTGCCTGGGCCGAACCCAGCGCGGCGGTCAGCGTGTGGCTGCGCGTCAACAGGCGAAACCGGTCGGTCTTCAGCTTCAGCGTGATCGTCCGGCCGATGCCGCGCTTGCGCGATGCCTGCTCCCAGACGCGCTCGGCCAGCCGGCCGATGGCATCGCCCAGCTCATCCAGCCGTAGATCCGTTTCGAAGGTCGTTTCCGCGCTGACCTGCTGCGCCACCTGGTCGGCCTCTACCTGGCGGTCGTCGATGCCGTGCGCCAATTCATGCAGACGACGACCGTAGCGGCCGAAATGGTGCTCCAGTTCATCCACCTGGCGCAGTTCCAGGTCGCCCACGGTCAGGATGCCCAGTTCCTGCAATTTGGCCTGCGTGACCTTGCCGACGCCGGGCACCTTGCGCACCGGCAGCGGACGTAGAAAATCCATGATGTCACGCGGCCGTACCACGAAAATGCCGTCCGGCTTGTTCCAGTCCGAGGCAATCTTGGCCAGGAATTTGTTGGGCGCCACGCCGGCCGACGCGGTCAACCCGGTTTCTTCGCGGATCTGGCGCCGGATCTCCTGCGCGACCGCGGTCGCCGACGGCAAGCCGGTCTTGTTGGTCGTGACATCCAGGTAGGCTTCGTCGAGCGACAGCGGCTCGATCATGTCCGTGTGGCGGACGAAGATTTCCCGCACCCGGCGGGATGCTTCCCGATAACGCGTAAAATCCGGCGCGACGTAGATGGCCTGGGGGCAAAGGCGCAGCGCCCGGGCCACCGACATCGCCGAATGCACTCCGTACCGGCGCGCCTCGTACGACGCCGCGCACACCACCGAACGCGGCCCTTTCCAGGCCACCACCACGGGCAGGCCCCGCAGCTCGGGGGCGTCGCGCTGTTCGACCGACGCGTAGAACGCGTCCATGTCGATGTGTACGATTTTGCGCATGGTGTTGATCAACGCGACAACCGCCGCCAATACGAAAGAACCTGACCCCAACCCGATCGCTCATGGACACGATGCACTGCGACACCCCGGCACTCGACACGGATTACTTCGGTGCCACCATCCCGTTGATGGAATACCTGGGCCTGGTGCCCGAACATATCGAGCCCGGACTCGCGCGCACGCGCCTGCCCTGGCGGGTGCAGCTTACCAATAGCCGGGGCGACGTGCACGGTGGCACCTTGATGAGCGTTCTGGACTTTACCCTGAGCGCCTCGGCCCGCGCCGACCTGGAAGCCGGCGTCAGCATGGCGACCATCGATATGACCACCAGCTTTTTCGCCCCGGCCAACGGCGAACTGTTCATCGAGGCACGCTGCCTGAAGCGCGGCCGCTCCATCGCCTTTTGCGAAGGCGAAATCCGCAACGCCAGTGACGAACTCGTCTGCAAGGCTTCCGGCACCTTCCGCATCGTCAGGCCCAAGCCCGCCACCGCCGCGCCATAAACCGGCGCCTAGCGCGCCGGCTTTTTCGGCACCGAATCGCTGGGCATATAGGACGCGCAGGCCGGAATCTGGAATTGGATGGCGTCGCGCATCGCGATCACGGCATCGGCATTCCAGATTGACCGGCCCCACATCTCGATATGCACGTCGGTGTGCGTATCGTCGATGGCCGCCAGATTCACCAGCGCGATATTGTTGTCGGTAAAGGGCGCCAGCACTTTCACCTGGCCCTTGCGGGCCGGCACGTCCAGCTTGCTGACCACCCGGTAGGCGCTCTTGCCGGTCAGGCATTGCTCGGCCTGGTCGACGGCCACGGCGTAAGCCGCATGATAGTTGACCGCGATTTTGTAATCGCCGGATGGGGTGTCGTTGCCGGGCGCGATACCGAACGTGCATCCGGCCAGGCCGAAGGCCACCGTGGCGGCCGCGGCGAATATCCTGAACATAGATCCTCCGATCAAGGAGGCGCAATTATCCCCCATCCCGCCCCGCCCGGCATCTCCACCCTGGCGGGCATCGCCGCCGGGGCTGGTTCGACACGGCCGGAAGCGCGTGGCATTATCGAATCGACTGGGCGCACACCGCGCGACCGGATCGAATACGGCGACTCAAAAGGAGACCGCATTGTTCAAGCTAATGACGCGCACCCTGCTGGCGGCAACCCTGATCGGCGGCGCCACGGGCGCATCGGCCGCCACGCCGCGCCAATATCCCCTGAAGGATTTCTTTCGCAACCCTGACCGCGGATTTTTCCGTCTTTCGGACGACGGCAAAATGCTCGCCTTCATGCGGCCGGTCAGCGTGGACGGCCAGCCGCCGCGCATGAACATCTTCGTGCAGCCCCTGCAAGGCGCCACGCCGGTGGGCGAGCCGCAAAAAATCACAGGTGAAACCGCGCGCGACATCAGCAGCTATGTCTGGAAGGGCGCGGATACCATCCTCTACGCCAAGGATTTCGGCGGCGATGAAAATTTCCATATTCTCGCGGTCAATGTGCACAGTGGGAAAGTCGTCGATCTGACGCCCTATGAGCAGGTGCGCGCGGGCATCGAGGACGACCTGGAAGACGATCCTGAACACATCCTGATCGGCCATAACCAGCGCGACCCGCAAGTATTCGACGTCTACCGCGTCAACGTGCATACCGGCGAATCGATACGGGTGGCGCAAAACCCCGGTAACGTGGTCGGCTGGCAAACCGACCATGCCGGCAAGGTCCGCGCCGCGGTCACCAGCGACGGCTTGAACACCACCTTGCTGTACCGCGACGACGAAGAACAGCGTTTTCGCCCGCTCATCACCACCGACTACCGGACCCACGTCAGCCCGGTACTGTTTACCTTCGACGACAAGCAGCTCTATGCACTGAGCAACCGCGGGCGCGATACCCTGGCCCTGGTGCGTATCGACCCGGCGCAGCCCGACGCCGAGGAAATGCTGTTCGATCCACGCAAGGCGGACCTGGGCGGCGTCGGCTATTCGCGCCGCCGCAAGGTACTGACCGTCGCTACCTACGAAACCGACAAGCCGCAGCGCAAATTCTTCGATATGCAGATCGAAGGCATCTACCGCAAGCTGGCCGATCGCCTGCAGGGCTACGAATTCGCCCTGCAGGGCGAAACCCGCGACGAAGACAAATTCATCGTCGCCGCCTACAACGACCGTACGCCGGGCTCGCGCTATCTCTACGACGCCAAGAGCGACACGCTGTTCAAGCTGGCCGACATCAATCCCGCGCTGCCCGAAGCCGATATGGCGCCGGTCCAGCCGATCACCTTCCAAAGCCGCGACGGCCTGACCCTGCACGGTTACCTGACCCTGCCGGTGGGACGCGAACCCAAAGGCCTGCCCGTCATCGTGAACCCGCACGGCGGCCCGTGGGCGCGCGACAGCTGGGGATACAACGCCGAAGCGCAGTTCCTGGCCAACCGCGGCTTTGGCGTGCTGCAGATCAATTTCCGCGGTTCGACGGGCTACGGCCGCAAGTTCTGGGAAGCGAGCTTCGGCCAATGGGGATTGTCGATGCAGGACGACATCACCGACGGCGTGCAGTGGCTGATTTCACAAGGCATCGCCGATCCCAAACGCATAGGCATCTACGGCGGCAGCTATGGCGGCTACGCCACGCTGGCCGGCATCGCCTTCACGCCCGACCTGTACGCGGCGGCCGTCGATTATGTCGGCGTGTCCAATCTGTTCACCTTCATGAACACGATTCCGCCCTATTGGAAGCCATTGCTCGACAAGATGTACGACATGGTGGGCAATCCGGAAAAAGACAAGGATCGCCTGGCCGCCACCTCTCCCGCGCTGCATGTCGACCGCATCAAGACGCCGCTGTTCATCGCCCAGGGCGCCAAGGACCCGCGAGTCAACAAGGACGAAAGCGACCAGGTGGTCCAGGCCTTACGCGCGCGCGGTGTCGAAGTCGAATATATGGTGAAGGACAACGAGGGGCACGGATTCCATAACGACGAGAACAAATTCGAGTTCTACGAAGCCATGGAGAAATTCTTCTCGCAGCATCTCAAGCCGTAAGGATTGGAGTGATTGCTGGCGATATCAACCACCGCCAGCAATCAAGCCATTACGCCTTCGCCGGACGACCATGGCGCTCCATATCCGGCAGGAACACCGCCATCATCCCCAGGAACGGCAGGAAAGAGCACAGCTTGTAGACGAAGGTGATGCTCGTAACGTCCGCGATATGCCCCAGCACGGCGGCACCCACGCCGCCCATGCCAAACGCGAAACCGAAGAACAGCCCGGCGATGGTGCCCACCTTGCCGGGCACCAGTTCCTGCGCGTAGACCACGATGGCCGCGAAGGCGGACGCCAGCACCAGGCCGATCACCGCGACCAGAACGCCGGTCCAGAAAAGGTTGGCATACGGCAGCGCCAGCGTGAACGGCGTCACGCCCAGGATGGACGTCCAGATCACCGCCTTGCGTCCCACGCGATCGCCTACGGGGCCACCCACCACCGTGCCCACCGCCACGGCGGCCAGGAAGATGAACAGGTACATCTGCGCGCTGCGCACCGACAGATCGAACTTGTCGATCAGGTAGAAGGTGAAATAGCTGTTCAGGCTGGCCAGGTAGAAGTACTTGGAAAAAATCAGCACCGCCAGCACGCCCAGGGTCGCGGTCACCCGCGCCCGGCTCAAGGCCGGCCGGCCACTGGCCGCGCGGGCCTTGGGCTTCAGGCGCCAGCTGTTGCCGGCATACCAGCGTCCGACGCCGATCAGCACCAGCATGCCGAACAGCGCCGCCAGCGAGAACCACGCCACGCTGCCCTGCCCGCGCGGAATGATGACCAGTGCGGCCAGCAGCGGCCCCATGGCCGAACCGACGTTGCCGCCCACCTGGAACAGCGACTGCGCCAGGCCGTGCCGGCCACCGGACGCCATGCGCGCGACCCGCGAGGATTCCGGATGGAACACCGAAGAACCGGTACCCACCAGCACCGCGGCGATCAGGATGATGGGATACGAAGGCGCCACCGACAGCAACAGCAGCCCCACCAGCGTGAATCCCATGCCAACCGGCAAGGAGTAAGGCAAGGGCCGCTTGTCGGTATACAGGCCCACGCAAGGCTGCAGCAGCGACGCGGCGATCTGGTAGGTCAGCGTGATCAGGCCGATCTGGCTGAAGCTTAGCGAGAACGAATCCTTCAGCATCGGATAGATGGCCAGCAGGATCGACTGGATCATGTCGTTCATCAAATGCGCCACGCTGATGGCGCCCAGCACCTTGAAGGCGGTGGAATCGGAAGCAGCGGTCGGCGCGGCCGGCGTCCCCATGGGGGCGGCGACCGATGCGGTATTCGGCAAAGGAGCGTTCATGGCCTGCAATAAAGGAGAAAAGGAAAATAAACTGATGTAGCAGAAGTGTAATTAGTCACGCATACGCTGGAGTGACAATCATCGTCGAATAAGTGACACTGGAGCAACGGACACCACCGTCCTGGATATATGCCGCCATGCCAGCCCATCCCCCCGCCGCCTTTCCCTCGCGCAGCATCGATGCCGACGACTACCAGGGCGTGCCGCGCGCCGTCACCGCCATGGCCAAGGAATTCACGCCCGGCGCGACCACCGGCCCGCACCGCCATCCGCGCGGACAGTTGCTGTACGCCGTCGAAGGCGTCATGCGCGTAACCACGGCGCAGGGTATGTGGGCGCTGCCTTCCCTGCGCGCATTCTGGGTACCGGCCGGCATCGAGCACCAGGTGGAAATGATCAGCCCGGTCTCCATGCGCACGCTGTACGTCGCGGCCGACGCCGCCCGGGCCCTGTGGCCGGATTGCTGCGTCATCGAGGTCAACGGCCTGCTACGCGAATTGATCCTGGCGCTGATGGCCCTGCCCATCGAATATCCGCTGGCCGGCCGCGCAGGGCAGATCGCCGCCCTGACCCTGTCCGAACTGGCCCAAGCCAAGGTGCTGCCCATATATATCCCCTGGCCCACGGATCGCCGCCTGCAGGCGGTCTGCCGGGCCATCCTGGCCCAACCGGGCCTGGAGCGCACCGTGGACGAATGGGGCCTGGAAGTCGGCGCCAGCGGCCGCACCCTGATCCGCCTGTTCCAGGCAGAACTGGGACTGAACTATCGGCAATGGGTGCAGCAGGTGCGCCTGGCCGACGCTGTGGGGCGCCTGTCGCTGGGCCAGCCCGTGGCCCGCATCGCGGCCGACCTGGGCTACCGCAGTCCCAGCGCCTTCGCGGCCATGTTCCGGCGCGCCATGGGAACCGCGCCGAACGCCTATTTGAACCAGCCAGCTTCAGATTAATGTCAGCCTGCCGGGCCAACTGGCGTCCGCGCCGACGCGAAACAAGGCCATGCGTCCCCCGCGCCCCTGCTTCGCGCCAGCCTGCGATAATGCACGTTTGTTGAAACCTTCATCGACGAGGCCGGGTCTATGCAGCTCTGCCCCAGATTCGCGAGCGAATGACCAACCACGCCCAACCCAAGCAACCCGAGCCCCGCAACAGCTCCGGCTTCAGTTTGTCCCGGCTCGCCATCAAGGCGGCCATCGTTGTTGCCGGCCTGGGGGCCTGCGGCCTGATCGCCGCGTGCCTGGCGGTCGCGCTTGCCTGGCCCAGCTTGCCGGATCTGCATGCGATGACCGACTATCGGCCGCGCATTCCCTTGCGCGTCTACACCGCCGACAATGTCCTGATCGGTGAATTCGGCGAAGAGCACCGCAACGTGCTGCGCTTCAACGAAATCCCGGATGTGATGAAGCATGCCGTGCTCGCCGCCGAAGACGACCGCTTCTACCAGCATGGCGGCGTCGACTGGACCGGCGTCATGCGCGCGATGCTGACCAACGCGGTCAACCTGTCCAAATCGCAGGGCGCCAGCACGATCACCATGCAGGTGGCGCGCAACTTCTATCTGTCTTCTGAAAAGACCTACACGCGCAAGCTGTACGAACTGCTCCTGACCTTCAAGATCGAATCCGCGCTGACCAAGGACCAGATCCTGGAGCTGTACATGAACCAGATCTATCTGGGGCATCGTGCCTATGGATTCGCCGCCGCCGCGCGCACCTACTTCGGCAAGCCGCTGGCGGACGTCACTCCGGCGGAAGCCGCCGTCCTGGCGGGCATTCCGAAAGCGCCGTCGCGCTACAACCCCATCACCAACCTGCCGCGCGCGCAGATCCGCCAGCACTACGTGCTGGGCCGCATGCGCGCGCTGAACTACCTGGACGACGCGCAGTACCAGGCCGCCCTGGCGCAGCCGTTGACGGTACGCGGCATGTCCGATACGGGCACGAATTCCTTCCGGGTGCATGGCGAATACCCGGCTGAACTCGCGCGCCAGCTCATGTACGGCATGTTCGGCGACAACACGTATTCGCGCGGCCTGAACGTCTACACGACGATCGATTCCAAGGACCAGGAAGCGGCCTACCAGGCGGTGCGGGCCAACATCCTGGACTACACCAGGCGCGCGCGCTATCCCGGCCCCGAAGACCAGATCGACCTGCCCGACAATATCGAAAAGGATCCCCAGGCCCTGGACGATCTGATCGACGGCCTGCAGGACAAATATTCCGACAGCGGCGACCTGTACCTGGGCGTCGTGCTGGCCGCCAGCCCCACGTCGATCACGGTGGCGCGCGGCTCGCACGACATCATCACCATCGACGATAAAAAAGCCCTGTCGGTGGTCGCGCGCGCGCTCAATCCCAAGGCCAAGGACGACGAACGCCTGCGGCGCGGCTCGGTGGTCTACGTGCACAAGAACGGCGACACCTGGGAAGTGCTGAACATGCCGACGCTGCAGGGCGCGCTGGTATCGATGGTGCCGGACGAGGGCGATATCCGCGCGATGATCGGCGGCTTCGATTTCTATCACGGCAATTTCAACCGCGCGGTGCAGGCCTGGCGGCAACCGGGCTCCAACATCAAACCCTTCATCTATTCCGCCGCCCTGGAACGCGGGCTGACCCCCGCCACCCTGATATCCGACCAGCCGTTCTCGCTGACCGCGGAACAGACCGGCTCCAAGGCGTGGAACCCGAAGAACGATGGCAACGCCTATGAACCCATGCTGACGCTGCGGCAGGCGCTGTACAAATCCAAGAACATGGTGTCGATCCGCATCCTGCAGGCCATTACGCCGGCCTACGGACAAGATTTCCTGACGCGCTTCGGCTTCGAAAAGAACCGTTGGCCGGCCGTCCTGCCGATCGCGCTGGGTGCCGGTTCGGCCACGCCCCTGCAAGTGGTCAACGCCTATTCGGTCTGGGCCAACGGCGGCTATCGCCTTACGCCTTTCCTGATCAGCAAGGTCACCGACAGCAGCGGCAAGGTGCTGATGCAGGCGCAGCCGCAAAAGGCCGGCGACGAAGCCGATCGCGTCATCGACCCGCGCGTGGCGTGGATCATGGACGACATGCTGCGGGGCGTCGCCACGTACGGTACGGCGGCGCGCGCCCACCAGGTGCTCAAGCGCGACGACGTTGCCGGCAAAACCGGTACCACCAACGACTCGGTGGACGTCTGGTTCTCAGGCTATACGCCGGCGCTGGCCACTACCGTCTGGATGGGTTTCGACCAGCCGAAATCCCTGGGCTCCACCGAATTCGGCGCCGGGCTTACGCTGTCGGCCTGGTTGCAGTACATGCAGACCGCCCTGAAGGGCATACCCGTGGCGCCCAAGCGGCCCATGCCCGCCGACATCCTGACGGCGAACGGCGAATACTATCTGTCGGAATTCCCGCCCGGCCAGTCCGTGGCGTCGCTGGACCTGCCCACGGAAGATCCGCTGGGCGACTTCCTGAACCACGGCGGCACGGGCGGCGTTCCCATGATGAACCCGCAGCAGCCGGATTCATCGCAGCCTGGCGCGCCCCAACCCGGCACGCCCCCTTCGGGCTCCGTCTTCCCGGCCATTCCGGTCCCGCAGGTAAGTGACGGGCGCCAGTCGCGTCCCGCGCCCGTCCCTAACGGTGGCGCGGCGGGCCGGGCGCCCACGATGCCGCCCATCCCCGTGCCGCGCGCCGACGTGCCGCAGCCGGCCACCGCCATGGCCGTGCATCCCTGACGGGATGCCGCGCCGCCTGCCGGCGCCGCAGCCGCCAAGGGCGGGTCTACACAGCAAGGTCCTAGCTGAGCACCACGCCCGTCACCGCTTCGCTGGGCGTGGTTCGCAGGGTTGCCAGGTCCAGCAGGGTGAAATACCCCCTGGGGGTCCAGCCTCCGGTATCGATGTGGTAGACGTTGCCCAGTATCGTGGGCGCCATCACGGGCGTGTGCCCCACCACGATCGCGCGCACGCCGCGCACCCCTGAAATATCGCCACGAACCAGCCGTTCGCGCGACCATTGACAGATATCGCGGGCCCGCTTGAAACGGTCGCGCAGGTAGCGCGCCAGCTTGTCCCAATCGCGCACCGGGCAATCCGCGTGCACGATGCCGACCACGCCGTCTTCCGTTTCCACTTCGATTACCAGCGGCATCCGCGCATACGCTTCCGAGTGTGTGCGCTGGTCCTCGGGCGACATTTCCAGGAACCAGCCGCCGCCATTAATGCGCCAGTTCTCGGTGTCCACCAGGCCCGTACGCACATAGCGCACGGCGTAGTCTTCATGATTGCCCTGCACCGCGTGAAACCACGGCTGAGCCAGCCAGCGCGGCGCTTCGCGGCATTCCGGTCCGCGATCGGTCAGGTCGCCCACGGAAAACAGACGGTCGCGTTCCGGATCGAAGTTCACGGCGTCCAATGCGGCGCGCAGGCGCGAAAAATGGCCGTGAATGTCCCCCACCGCCCAGTCCCGGCCCGCGGTATTGCGTGAAAATCGCTCGACGTCGATAGGCATGACGATATTCCGTACTGGGAAATGCCACGGGCCGTGCCATTCCGATGCATCCATCTTAGCCGCCGGGCGTGTACAGTGATCCGATTCACGCGCTTTATCCCGCCACAGGAGACCCGATATGAAGCCACGCGTCGCAATTGTCGCGCCCGGCGCCATGGGCAGCGCCATCGGACACAGGCTGAACGAACACGGATTCCAGGTCCTGACTTCGCTGGCCGGCCGCAGCAACGCCAGTGAGGAACGCGCACGCCGATGCGGCATGCACCATCGCACCGATGTCGAATTGGCGCATGCCGACATTTTCCTGTCCATCGTTCCACCGGCCGAAGCCATCGGACTGGCACGGCGCTTCGCCCCGTTGTTCAAGGAACACGGACGTGCGCCCGTCTACGTCGACTGCAATGCCATCAATCCGCGCAGTGCGGAAGAAATCGCGCGCATCGTGCTGGACAGCGGCGCGGCCTTCGTCGACGGCGGCATTATCGGCGGCCCGCCGCGGCCGGCGACACCCGGTCCGGCCCTGTATTGTTCCGGGCCGGCCGCCGGCGCCGTGACGGCCTTGCGCGAAGGCGGCCTGCGCGTCCGTGTGCTGTCGGACGACCTGAGCGCCGCTTCCGCGCTCAAGATGTCTTATGCCGGCATCACGAAAGGACTGGTGGCCCTGGCGTCGACCATGATGCTGGGCGCCTCGCGCAATGGCACCGCGCAAGCTTTGTACGATGAACTGGCCGAAAGCCAGCCGCATCTGCTCAAGCACTTCGCGCGTACCGTTCCCGACATGTTCGGCAAGGCCTACCGCTGGGTGGCGGAAATGGAAGAAATCGCGGAATTCCTGGCGCCCGACGAACACGGCCAGCGCTTCTTCGAAAGCGCCGCGCGCCTGTACGAGCGGCTGGCGCGCGACGACGACAGCGGCCGTGGCGAAATCACGGCATTGAACGCATTTCTGGCGCAGCCCCCCAAAGCCCCGGCCGTGGAATAGCGCCGGACTCAGGCCGCCCGCGTATCGACGTGCGGATGCAATGCCTGCGCCCACAGCAGCAAGGCCGCGTCCGTATCGGGCCGGCCTATCCATTGCACGCCGACGGGCAAGCCCAGGTCGCCGAAGGCGGTCGGCAGATGGATGCATGGCCAACCCAGCAACGACCACATGCGATTGAAGACGGACGAACCCGTGCTGGCCAGGCCTTCGGGCGCTTCGCCCGGCGCACTGGGCGCGACGATGAAATCGACCTGGTCCAGTTCGGCCAGCCAGCGCGCCGCCAATTGTGCGCGCAAGCTTTGCCGGCTGACGTAAACAGCGTGGTCGATGGCCAGCCCGGCGCGCACTGCGTCGCGCATCGACTCGCTGACCAGATGCCCGCGCGTGCGCACGACGGGCAACATGCCGCGCGCCATCTCGTAGCGCATGACCTTTGCATGCACATCGACCAGCGTGCGCATGTCGGCATCCAGATCCGGACGCACGATGGTTGCCCCCTGGCGTTCCAGGCGGGCAGCACAATCGTGCAGCGCGGCCTGCGCGGCCGGGGTCAGGGACCCGAGCGTTTCGCAGCCCAGCAAAGCCACCTTCGGTGCGCGCCCGCGCGCCGCTCCGGCTTGCGCACCGGGCATCAGCACCGAGGCAACCGCGGCCGATTCCGCCACGGTCCGCGTAAACCATCCGATCGTATCGATCGAATCGCACAGTACCTGCATGCCGCCGCGGTGCACGCGCCCGAATGTGGGTTTGTAGCCCACCACGCCACAAAATGCGGCGGGACGGATGACGGAGCCTCCGGTCTGCGTACCCAGCGCGATATCCACCATGCCCGCGGCCACCGCCGCGGCGGATCCGCTGGACGATCCGCCCGGCGTATGGCTAGCCAGGTGCGGATTTCGCGTCGGCCCCGGCACCGTGGAGGCAAATTCCGCCGTGACAGTCTTGCCCACCGGAACCGCGCCAGCCTCGCGCAACTGCGCCACGCATGCCGCATCGAACGATTTGGGTTCGGCATCCATCGCCAGCGCGCCGCATCGCGTCGGCATGCCGGCAACGTCGATGACGTCCTTCACACCCAGGGCCATGCCCGCCAGCACGCCGCTGGCGGCGGCGCCCAGTGACGCAGGGTCGGCCTGCCAGACGAAGGCTTGCAATTCGCCGTCCCGCGCGGCGATGGCCCGCAGCGCCTGATGCGCGCGGCTCCCCTCGGATTGGATATCGGAATGGACAGCGTTGGACATGCTGTCTTCAGCCCATCAGCCGAAATTCGCCGCGCGATGCGGCACGTAGGCTTCTTCCAGCCGGTTGACCTCATCGGGCGACAGCTTCAGCTCCAGCGCCGCTACCGCATCGACCAGATGCTGCGGCTTGGATGCGCCGATAATGGGCGCCGTTACCACGGGCCGCTGCAGCAGCCACGCCAGCGCGATCTGCGCGCGCGGCACGCCGCGTCCGGCCGCCACTTCGCCTACCGCCTGGACCACGCGGCGATCGGCGTCCTGCGTGTTGCCATACAGGCGCGCCATCGTCTTGTCGCTTGACGTGCGCTGGGTGCCTTCGTCCCAATCGCGCGTCAGCAGGCCGCGCGCCATCGGACTCCACGGCACCACGCCTATGCCTTCCGCCGCGCACAGCCCGAGCATTTCGTTTTCTTCTTCCCGGTACAGCAGGTTGTAGTGATTCTGCATGGACACAAAGCGGGTCCAGCCGTGCAGGTCGGCGGTGTACAGCGCCTTGGCGAACTGCCAGGCGTACATGGACGATGCGCCGATATAGCGCGCCTTGCCCGCCTTGACGATGTCGTGCAGGGCTTCCAGCGTTTCCTCGATCGGCGTGTGGTCGTCCCAGCGATGGATCTGGTACAGGTCGACGTAATCGGTGCCCAGCCTGCGCAGGCTGTTGTCGATTTCGCGCATCAGGTTTTTGCGCGACAGGCCGCCGCCGTTGGGGCCCTTGCGCATGGGATAGTAGACCTTGGTCGCGATGACCACGTCGTCGCGTTCGGTGAACTCGCGCAGGGTGCGGCCGACGATTTCCTCGCTGGTACCGTCGGAATAGCTATTGGCCGTATCGAAAAAATTGATGCCGGCATCCAGCGCCTGGCGGATCAGCGGACGGGTTTCCGCCTCGTCCAGTGTCCATGGATGCGTGCCGCGGTCCGGCACACCGTAAGTCATGCAGCCCAGGCACAGGCGCGACACCTGCAAGCCGGTCTTTCCCAAACGCACGTATTCCATTTTCATCGCTCCAATCGCGGCGGCGCCACCAGGCGGATACCCGCACACGCCACAAGGTTATCCATCGTCGAGAACGAATCGCATCATAGTGCCGTTGGACGATAATGGCAGCTTCCCTTGGTAAAGGCGGCTTCCGATCGCTGCCCTTTCAGCAGCATCCCCATGTCTTCCTCATCTTCTTCCGCTTCCGCACCGTCGGCCGCGACACCGCGCGGCAGCATCGCCACACTGCGCGCGCTCGGTCCCTACCTCTGGCCCGCGGGACGCACCGATCTGAAAGTACGCGTCATCGCCGCGGTGGTCTGCCTGTTCCTGGCCAAGGCGGCGACCGTCTATATCCCCATCCTCTACAAATCCGCCATCGACGCGCTTAGCCATGGCGCGGGCGGCACGGCCGCCGCGCTGCCGGTGGGCCTGATCCTGGCCTACGGCGGGGCTCGCATACTGTCGCTGCTTTTCTCGGAGCTGCGCGACGCCATTTTCGCGCAGGTCGGCCAGCATGCGGTGCGCGAAGTCGGGCAACAGGTATTCCGCCACCTGCACGCGCTGGCGCTGCGCTTTCATCTGGGCCGGCAAACCGGCGGCCTGACCCGCGCCGTCGAGCGCGGCACGCGCGGCGTCCAGACCCTGCTGCAGTACCTGCTGTTCAATGTGCTGCCCACGCTGTTCGAAATCGTCCTGGTCTGCGGACTGCTGTGGCACATGTTCGATGCCTGGCTGGCATTGACGACGGCGGTCACCGTGGGGCTGTACCTGGCCTACACGCTGGCCATCACGGAATGGCGCACCAAGTTCCGGCGGCGCATGAACGAAACCGATTCCGAGGCGAACACCAAGGCCATCGAGAGCCTGCTGAACTACGAAACGGTCAAGTACTTCGGCAACGAAGAACACGAAGCGCGCCGCTACGATGTTTCGCTCGTGCAATATCAGCACGCGGCGGTCAGCAGCCAGGTCAGTCTGTCGCTGCTGAATATCGGCCAGGCGGTCATCATTTCGGTCGGCCTGACGCTGGTCATGTGGATGGCGGCACGCGGCATCACGCGCGGCCAGTACACGCTGGGTGATTTCGTTCTGGTCAACACCTATCTGCTGCAACTCTACAATCCGCTCAACTTCTTCGGCTTTATCTACCGCGAAGTCAAGCAGTCGCTCATCGACACGGAGCGCATGTTCGAATTGCTGGGCGAGGACCGCGAAATCCAGGATCCGCCCGGCGCCGCGCCGCTGCATATCCAGGGCGGGCAAGTGGAATTTCGCGGCGTTACCTTCGGCTATGACGATCGCCGCGCCATCCTGAAGGGCGTGGACTTCACCATCCCCGCCGGCAAGACGCTGGCGGTGGTCGGCCCCTCGGGCGCGGGCAAATCGACATTGGCGCGATTGCTGTTCCGCTTTTACGACGTCAGTGGCGGCGCCATCCTGATCGACGGACAGGATATCCGCCAGGTCACGCAGGCCAGCGTGCGCGCCGCCATCGGCATCGTGCCGCAGGACACGGTGCTGTTCAACGACACCATCCGCTACAACATCGCCTATGGCCGGCCGGGCGCCGATGAGGCCGAAGTCGAAACCGCCGCCCGCATGGCGCACGTGCACACGCTGGTCATGAACATGCCCGATGGCTACGGCACCGTCGTGGGCGAACGCGGCCTGAAGCTGTCCGGCGGCGAAAAGCAGCGTGTCGCCATTGCCCGCACCCTGCTCAAACGGCCGGCCCTGTTCGTCTTCGACGAAGCCACCAGCGCGCTGGACACGCACACCGAACGCGAGATCCAGGCCAATCTGCGCGAGGTCAGCATCGGCCGCACGACGCTGATCATCGCGCACCGCCTGTCCACCATCGTCGATGCCGACGAAATCATCGTGCTGGACGATGGCCGCGTCGTTGAACGCGGCACCCATGCCTCGCTGCTGGAGCGCGATGGCATCTATGCCGGTATGTGGCATCGCCAGCAGCGCAGCGCGGCACGCGAAGAGGGCAGTCTCGACGCGGAGGCCGATACAGCGGATACCCAACCGGCTGCGTAAAGACGATATCGGGACCAGCCGGCGCCAGCGGCGAACAGCTGTTCCGGCCTGAATCCGGCCGGAAGGTCACACCAGATCGCCCACCGTATCGACGTCGCGCAACACGCCCGGATCCGTGCACTGAACCTCGTACACGCCGTGGCGCTTCAGCAGTGCCCGCGCGCCTTCGTCGCCATCCAGCGCGGCCAGCTCGGGCAGAAGATCCCAGGCAAAGGCCACCGGATGCCCACGGCGTCCGCCATAGACCGGCGCGGCGATACGATGCACCCGCGCCGCGTCCCGCACCGCCAGCAGCGTTGCGGGCGTGACCCATGGCATATCCGCCAGGGCCACCAGGCAGCCGCGCGGCGCTGCCGCATCCGCGCTTCGGCTCCCCGCACTCAAGCGCGTATCTTCATGGGCCCGCATCAATTCGCGCGCGGCATGCGCCAGACTGGCCCCCATGCCGCGCGCCGCGTCGGCCGTTTCAAGCACAACGCAGCCGGCCGACCGTAATACCTGATGCAATGCCGGCGTTCCCGGTCGCACCACCGCGACCACCGCCGGCAATGCCCGGAGCAACGCGGCGGCCGATGCCGCCGCCACGGCGCGCCCGTCGGGCAGCGCCGACATTAATTTGTCAGCATCCTCGCGCCCCGCGGAAGCACGAAAGCGTTCGCCTCGCCCTGCCGCCAGCAGCACGCAAACAAACTCATTCCCCAAGCGATCGATCGGTACTATGCACATCCGCGCAGTGTACTTATCTTGCCCGTATGGCGGGCGTGTAAGCGGCGCGCGGGATCGCGACGATTCCGGCGCGTTCGCGGCGCCGCTCCGTACTACTCCGGCAAATGGTCCGGAATACCGTTCTCGTCCACCGCCCTTACGGACGCCAGCGCATTGCGTGCCGCGGACATTGCTTCAACCCCGCTGCGGAAGCGGCGCGATAGAAAAATTTCGAAGGTCTGGGGTTCGTTCTCGTCGCCCTCTCTTCGCGTTTCCATAAAGGCCCTGGCCGGTTCGCGTCCCTGCGGTGGGATGGAATAGGCATAAACGGTATAGCCATCGATCAGCCTGGGAGTCATCGCTGCGCTCCTGTATGGAACCGGACAGCGCCGGCGTTGGCGCGCAGCATCGCAGAAATTCAAATATTTCGCAAGAAAACCGAATAAAGTGAAACATAAGGGGACGTATCTGTCCGGTCCCTGTTTCGCGAATGTCCCGACCTCGGCC
Source organism: Bordetella sp. (assembly GCA_035493915.1). Classification (GTDB taxonomy): domain Bacteria; phylum Pseudomonadota; class Gammaproteobacteria; order Burkholderiales; family Burkholderiaceae_B; genus Bordetella_C. The sequence goes on along the minus strand of DATJHN010000042.1, from coordinate 6,478 downwards.
CGGCTAGCCCGACAGCGCGGCGTAGCACACCGCCAAGTGGTAGGGCGTCGTGGACGGCATATCCGCCCGAGCCACCCGTCCGTCGGCATCCAGGCATTCGTACCAGCCGCGCGGATGCAGAAAACGTTCGCGGAACCGTTCCAGCTGCCGCGCCAGATCGCGCAGGGACGTCTCATCCCCCCGCATTGCCAGGCAGCGCGCATATTCCGTCTGCGCCCAGATCCGCTGCGTGGCGTCGCTTACCGTGCCGTCCAGGCCCAAGCTCGCGCACACCCCTTCCACGCCGGGCGCCACGCCATGCCGCTGCGCATAATCCACGGCGCGCGCGACCGACGTACCCAGTTCGGTATCGTCGAAAACTTCCGGAGCGCCGCGCACCAGCGCATACCATTCAAACTGATGGCCGGGTTCGATGCGGTTGCCCGCCTCGCGCGCGGGCAGTTCGCAAATGCATCGCGTGGCCGTATCCATGAAATGTCCGGACACGCTGAGCGCGATGCGGCGCAGCGCGTCCTCGTACCATGCCGCATCGCCGGCCGCGCGCGCCGCCAGGTAGGCTTCGGTCAGGTGCATGATGGGATTCTGCAGCGGTCCCTGGCGGGCGGTCGCGCCGTCGTCATCCAGCTGCGCCAGGTACAGTCCGCCACCGGCGTTGAAGCGCGATTCGATCAGCGATACCGTTTCACCCATGGCCTGCAGCGCGCGCGCATCCCGCGAGCGCCGGTAATACGCCGCGCAGGCGAACACCACGAAAGCATAGGTATACAGATCGTGATGCGTTTCCAGGGGCGCCGCATCAGGGCCGATGCTGTAGACCCAGCCCCCCGCGGAGTGGCGGAAACGCCGCCGCAGCGAATCGAACAGCCGGGCCGCATGCGCGGACGCAACCGGTGCATCGCTGGCGGAAAACACGAACAGCTGGCGCGCGCAGGCCATGGTTCGGTAGCGCTGCGGCGGCAAGGGCTGGCCATCGGCACTTGCCAGCGATTCGTACGGAAGCTCCAGCGCGGTATTGAAGCCACGGCCCAGCCACTGCGGCAGAACGATCTCGTCATAGTGGCCGCGCAATTGCGCCACGATGGCGGCCAGCGCCGGGTCGACGCCCGCGTTTCGCGTTGCGCTCATAAGCCGGAATACGGCCCGGCGGATTCCATACGCAGCGCCAGGTGCCCTTTATCCGTGACCACCGGCGTGCCGGACGCATCGATTTCGATGCAGCGCAGAATCACCAGCGCGTCGATAAAGCGCTGTGGAACGGGCTCGGCCGTGCCGGTCTTGCCGTCGGCGATGACGCCCAGCCAATGAGCCAGCTCGCCCCTGTTGAATTGATGCATCGCCATGCGGCTGCCTCCGTGCCGCCACGACGGCGGAATGCCCTATTATCGTCGATCTCCTATATATCCACGGACGACAAGGCATGGACATCCTGAGCAATTCCTTCAAGCGGGCGCTGCGCGCGGGCAAACCGCAGATTGCATTGTGGACAGCGCTGACGCATGCCTATTCGGCGGAAATCTGTGCCGGCGCCGGCTTCGATTGCCTGGTCATCGATGGCGAACACGCCCCGAACGAACTCCAGAGCATGCTCGCCCAATTGCAATCCGTCGCCGCCTACCCCGTCGCGCCGGTTGTGCGCCCCCCGTGGAACGACTTCGTGCGCATCAAGCAGATCCTGGACATCGGCGCGCAGAACCTGCTGATTCCCATGATCCAGTCGGCTGAAGAAGCCGCCGCCGCGGTCGCCGCCGTCCGCTATCCGCCCGCCGGCATCCGCGGCGTGGGCAGCGCGCTGGCCCGCTCATCCCGCTGGAACCGCATTCCCGACTATCTGAAGCGGGCCAATGACGAAATGTGCGTCCTGCTGCAGATCGAAACGCCCGCCGGCCTCGCCGCGCTCGACCAGATACTGGGCATCGACGGGGTGGACGGCATATTCATCGGACCGGCGGATTTATCGGCCAATATGGGGCACCTGGACAATCCCGGGCATCCCGAAGTAACCGCCGCCATCGACGACGCGATCCGCCGTATCGTTGCGTCCGGCAAGTCGGCCGGCATCCTGCACACCGACCCGCAACGCGCCAAGCATTACCTGGCGCTGGGCGCGACCTTCGTCGCCGTCGGCATCGACGCCACCCTGCTCGCGCGCGCCGCCGAATCACTGGCCGCCCAGTTCGACCGCCGGGCACCGGCGCCGTCCCAGCAAGGTCCTTACTGAATGCATAAAATAGCGCCCACACGCCGCATCGGAGGATTCATGCGTTTTCGTATTACCCATCGGGGATCAGCAGTCCAACGCAGTCGGCGCAGCGTGGGCGCTGCCCTTCTCTTGAGTGCCCTGGCGGCGCTGACGGGATGTAGCGCAACCACCGGGCCTATCATCCCGACGGGGCAGCCCAACCAATACACCCTGACGAGCCGGGCCGGCGGCATCACCACATCGTGGGTAAAGCTCAAGAGCGAGGCCCTGGATCACGCCAGGAACTACTGCACGTCGCAAGGCCTGAAAATCACCAAGCCGGACATATCGTCCAATCACGCCACGGGCCTGATGCGCCAGGAAACCTACGTCACCTTCAACTGCGACCCCATCCCGCAGCCCAGGAACGCCGATCAGGATGAGGATGGCAAGGGCAAGAACGCGGACAAGAATCAGGACGGCAAAAACGGTCAAACGCCCGCGCGCTAAAAGTTTTCATCGATCCATTCGCGCGCCCACTGTTCCGCGCCCTTGCGCGCCAGGGTTTCAGTCTGTATGGATGCGCCCGGATAAGGCGGAAAGGCAAAGCCGTTCACGGGGTTTCCGTCATCCAGCATGGAAATAAAGATACGGGACTGATAGGCCCCGTTTTGCGTTTCCACCGCGCATTCAATAACGAAATTTTTGTACTGAATCATGGGCTCGCTCCGAACATCCCAGGGGGCAAGCGGCATGGCGCCGGGTCAGCGCGTTGAATCCCCGCAAGCGCGGCCCCCGCAACCCATGCCTGAAATACCGACGCTCACCCCTCGTATACGTCGGCCCTACATGAATACGCTGAATACGTTTCGGTAATATCGCACTGCAAAGTGATCCTCGCCAAGACCGTAAAACCTTGCAAATGCAAGTATGCTTGACGGTTGAGGTATCCAAGGTAAGCAGGCGTTCATCCCGCTGTCACAGTGCCGGATTGCAACTTTTGCATGGTGGGTCCGGCGCTTCTACAGCGGAGATCGAGGGGTATTTCAGGGGACGCACTAATCCCGGACCAGCATCGTGCGATATCGGGACGCGCCCCGCGACGCGTTCCATCAACCGAAGGTATAGGGCCAAACGGCACGTCCCGCGGCCATACCGGCACGCTTTCCTCAGCCGTTCAGGCGGCCCGCGGTCGGCATCCGCACGGCTGGATCCCCCATCTGGCGGGGACGCTACCACGGCGCGTACATCGTATGCACCGCTACGGTCCGACCCGAAAAGGCTTAATCCTTGCCGATTTCGTGGCCGATCACCCCGCCGACCACCGCGCCGCCGACCGTGCCCGCCGTGCTGTGCGTGGTTTCGTGTCCGATAACGCCGCCCGCCGCCGCCCCACCCAGGGTGCAGCCGCCGATCAGGGGGACGCAAACGGCCAGCGCGAGCGCCGCGATCTTGCGTAGTCGCTTCATAACAACCTCCTTGGCATAAACCGTGGGCCCATGGTTGGGCAAGCAACGTACCCGGGGCACTCACATTCCCGCCGTGGGCCTTCTCAAGGCCGTCCTGGGCATACTATGTGCTAACCGTCCCAGTTCTTTTGCCCACGGATATTCAACGAGCCGGCTCCGTACGTTGTTACTCGCCTAGCGCGAGTTGGGACGATCAAAGACCCTTGCAAAAAAACCCACGAATTGGATCGGACGTTTTCACTTGACGCGTAAATCCAACATGCGGGACACTTTCGCGCGACTCGTCATGGGGACGACGGCGAAACGGAGGAATTGGTGGTGCAGCATCTCGCGCGAATGCCGAGTGGTATCGATGGACTGGACCGTATATTGAACGGCGGGTTCGTCGAAGGCGCTTCCTACATCATCCAAGGCCGCCCGGGGGCCGGGAAAACCATTCTTTCCAACCAGATCGCGTTCGCGCATGCCGCGAACGGCGCCAAGGTCCTATATGTGACCTTGCTGGCAGAGAGCCACGAACGCCTGTTCCACGCGATGTCTACCCTGGACTTCTTCCAAAAAGAAAAATTGGGCCAGGAAATCGCCTATGTCAGCGTCTTTCACGCCTTGCGCGAAGAAGGCCTGGGCGCGGTGGTCAAATTGCTGCGGCAGGAAACCAAGCGGCACAACGCGACCCTGCTGATCTTCGATGGCCTGCTCAACGCGCGCGAACGCGCCGAAACCGACCTGGACGTCAAAACCTTCGTGGCCGAAGTCCAGGGCCAGGCCGGCTTCGTCGGCTGCACGGTATTGTTCCTGACCAGCACCCGGCTGGACGACAGCAGCCCCGAACACACCATGGTCGATGGCGTGATCGACTTGAGCGACGAAATCTTCGGCGTTCGCACCGTCCGCCAACTGCAGGTGCGCAAATCGCGCGGCAGCGCCGCGGTCGGCGGCTTGCACCAGTACGAAATCACGCAGGGCGGCATCACGATCTATCCCCGCCTGGAAGCCGTCACCTGGCCTATCCGGTCGCCTTCCCCGGCGACGCTGGCGCAGCGCGTCGGCAGCGGCAACGAAGGCCTGGATTCCCTGATCGGGGGCGGCCTGCCGCGCGGGTCCGCCACCTTGCTGATAGGTCCCACCGGCACGGGCAAAACCACGTTGGGGCTGCACTTCCTTAGCACGGCTTCGGCCGAAGAGCCCGCCCTGCATTTCGGCTTCTTCGAAACCCCCACGCTGCTGCAACGCAAGGCCGACGCCCTGGGTATAACCCTGCCGCCCAATGGCCATCTGCACATGGTGTGGACCCCGATGGCCGAAAACCTGCTGGACAAGCTCGGGCACGAATTGCTGGAGTACGTCGCGCGCCATCGCGTAACGCGCTTGTTCGTCGACGGCATCGGCGGATTCGAGCGGGCGGCCACGCATCGCGTCAGGCTGGTCGAGTTTTTCGCCACGCTCACGAATTGCCTGCGTGCGATGGGCGTGACCACGCTGTTTACCTGGGAACTGCGCGAAATCATCGATACCGACGTCAGGGCCCCGGCGGAACAGCTGTCCGCCATGTTCGATAACGTCCTCCTGCTGCGGCAACTCACGCAGGATAATGACCTGAAGCGCACGATCGCCGTCCAGAAAATGCGCGATAGTGCCTTCGTCGCCGATACCCACGTGCTCGATATCACCGGCAGGGGCTTGCGTGTCGGACCTCGGTTGGGAGGGTCGCACAAGACGAGTACATCGGCAGACTCATTCGGCGGATCCTGACGATGACTTGTAAAACGTCACGAAGCGGCTCGCCATGGCGTTGATCCTCGTCGCCGACGACGAGATCCTGCTCGCCGAAATGCTGGCAGATCTGCTTGAGGACGCCGGGTACGAAGTACTCACGGCGCCTCACGGCAGAGTCGCGCTGGATATCATGCGCACCCGTCGCCCCGACCTGCTTATCACGGACTTCATGATGCCGCTGATGACCGGGCTGGAACTGGCCGTCGCGGTACGCGCCGAAGGCGACATGCAGGATCTGCCCATCATCCTGGTCACGGGAGCGCAAGGCCTGCTTGCCCGTCAGAGCCCCGGCCTGTTCAACCTGGTCGTGGACAAGCCTTACGACCCGCGCGCGCTACTCTCGCAGATCGAACTCCTGTTGCAAAGAAAATAGCACAGCCTCTTCGCTACATCGGCGCCGACGGAACCGCCGCGCCGACGGGCCATAGCGGCGTAATCATGACGTTGTAACGCCCGGAGGAGCCGACCTGGCTCGTGCTGGAACTGCATTGTTGATGGGGTGCCGCATATGGCGCCGCCGTTCCCTCTTGCTCGGCCGGACTTTTTCCAGCGCGCTCATCGTCCAACCACAAATCGACCAATGCATCCAGTTGCCCGTCCATCTGGACCAGGTAAGCGTTACGTTGCAGGCGCATCTGTGTAATCACGGTCTCCAGCGATAAGCCAGGAGCCTGATCCAGCGCCAGGGAGCAGATAAGCTGGCCGGTGCGTCCCACGCCGGCGCGGCAATGTATGACCACCGCCTGGGAGAGGAGATTCCGATCAATGACCAAAGCCGAGTTGCAGACCACCGCGCTGGGGCTGGCCATCGCGGGCGCGGCAGGCGCCGCCGCGCAAGCTGCCGAAACCAATGTCCAGCTGTACGGCATCGCCGACGTCAGCATCCGCTACCTGAGCACCGGCTGGACCCAGCTGGGTATCGCCACGGGCATCCGGCATATCTTCTAGAGAAGAGATCAGCGGGAGACACCGTAAAAGGCTTTTTTTTTGGGGCGGCCCCGCGGAAAAAACAAAAAGGGCGTCAGCGATATCACTGACGCCCTTTTGAACTATT
>DATJHN010000041.1:0-22814 GCA_035493915.1 Bordetella sp. | reverse complement strand
CCCAGCTTGGACATCGCCAGCGCGCAAAAATTTGCGCTGTTAAGCGGCAACCTGAGCTTCAAGTCCGCATGCGCGGCCGGCATGCTCAAACTCATGGTGAGCTCATGCAAAGACATCGTGCGCATCGTCGGGACTTGAAAGATATTGTATCGAGCACTCCGTCAGCAGCGCTTCAGCATCTCCAGGCATCCCAACTTCCCATGCGATTGAAAGCACGGCGCGCCGCTGAAGAACGAGTGAGATGCCAAATCCCTCACCTTTGCGCTCGTCAGGTTGACGCCAGTTAGCCGTAGTTCCCATTTTTATAGAGTTTGCATCCAAGAAAGTACAAACCCTTTCAACGTAGTTTGTACGTGAGATTCGTTTCAACTATATGTATGAGACGCCTTGCAACAAATGGTGGAAATGATCGTTCCCGTATGTTAATAATTGCTATACCCAAGCGCCCGATCGTGCAACTTACCGGGATATGGCTCTGGGCGTACGGAGGGAAGCGTGCCATGTCCAGCTCTCATGCATTGAAGCAAGGTGCTCGTCTACTTCTTGTGGACGATAGCCCTGCGGATCTAAGGCTGCTGGTGCAGCTGCTGAATCAAGAGAACTTCAAGCTTATGGTCGCGCTCGATGGAAAGCAGGCATATGAGCGTGCCATGGCACAGCCTGCACCGGATGCGATCCTACTGGATGTATCCATGCCCCGCATGGACGGATATGCGACATGCCGCCTGCTGAAAGGTAATCCTTCCACCGCGCACATTCCGGTGATCTTCGTCACCGCCTCGGCTGGCTTGGATGAACGCCTCACAGGATTCAACGTTGGCGCGGCGGATTATGTGCTCAAGCCCTACAACCCCGAAGAGGTTCTGGCTCGCGTTCGAGTACAGCTTCAAATAGCCGAGCGCACCGGGACGCGCATTCCTGGACAGAGCATCGCGCTGGATCATCTGCAGACCCCTCCGATCGCTGCGGCGTTGTGGCCCAAGTCATCGTCGGGTTCACTGTCCAACGAACAGGCCATCGTCAACACGACCACTCAGTATCTTTCGGATCATCTTTCCGACGCACCGTCCCAGAAGCACCTGGCACGATTGATTGGCGTGAATGAGAAACGTCTGACAAATGCCTTTCGCACTCTGCTAGGCAAGACGATCCACGATTACCTGCGAGATCAGCGCATGGAAAGGGCGCGCACATTGCTGCAGGATTGCTCATTGACGGTGGCGGAAATCGCCGACCAGCTGGGCTTTTCCAGTCCGGCCAATTTCGCATCCGCGTTTCGTCGGCAACTCGGCTGTAGTCCCGTTGCATTTCGACGACGCGTTGTCGGCCCTGCCGCCTCCCGGATCAAACGGCCTGGCGGTATACCAAAGTCGACGAGCGGTATTTTTCAAAAAATATGAGCAGGTTTTTAAAGGCACGCTGGTCGTGCATTCCTTAGGATGGTCATGACGCTTCTCATCGCAAACGCCGGTCTGGCGCGCAAGCGCGTGAAGCCTGTCCACATAAGGAGATGACGTGAGCCATCCCATAATGCCCGAATCGCGCATCGCACCCAGCCTGGATCCCACTGCACTGAACAGTTCATCGGGCGCCATCCAACGAAATGTCCTGCCACCCTCCTACAGAAGGCCATCGCATGTGCTGATCGTCTCGGATGACGCCTCGGAATTGCGCGCCACTACCGATTTTCTACGCAACCAGCTATTTCGAGTGACGCTGGCTTCGGGATGGCAAGGCTATTATCACGCCCAGGCGTGGCGCCCCGATATCATCTTTCTGGACGGGGCAATGCACGACATGGATCCGTTCATGATGGGTCGGCTGTTGATGCAGACGCCGGACACGCAATCCATTCCACTGATTTTCCTGTTGGATCAGGAACGCCAGGCAGCCAGCCGCGAAGCATTCTCCCTTGGGGCAATCGACTGTATCACCAAGCCCATTTATCCCGAGGAGCTGCTTGCGCGCATATCCGTGCATCTGCGCCGCACCCCGAAGCGGGATACGGATGCCATACAACGCTCGCGCACACCCGCTGCCGAGGAGCTGCTGCTGCGCAATGCCTTGAACGCGATCGCGCATGACGTCGGAAGCATCCACACCGTGCGTCAACTGGCTCGGCAAGTTGGAACCAACGAGCGAAAGCTTTCTGCACTGTTCAAGGCCAAGATGGGGAAATCGGCGCACAAGGTGATCTTTGGCCAGAAAATGGAAACGGCCCGCCGCCTGCTCGCACAGACCGGCATGCCTATTCGCGAAGTCGCCAATCATGTCGGTTTTCACAGCGTCTGCAACTTTTCTGTCGCATTCCATCGGGACCAGGGCGTAACGCCCTCCGGATATCGGCGGCAGGCGCGCACAACCGACGACGGCGAATTCGGACCGGAAGCGGACGAAACAGGCGTAGGGAAACACGACACCATCGAAGACGAGGACTCCGCATCCGCTTGACCCCCGATCGCGGGCGTGGATTGTTTACGCGCCACGGCCGGACCTGTATGTCCATGCTCGGTCACATTGCACTTTGCTAACAACAGATCAAGACGGAACGTTTTAACGAACCTTCCACCGGTGCGGAGCGAAACTTATGGATACCGCTACGGGCATCATCGCCGCCCGTTCCGAAGCCGCGCGTCGCAAAGGCGCGTTCCTTTGTCCATTCGTTCCGTGTCGGATCGACATGGTCACGCTTTATAAAAGCGCTTGTCGTAAATGATACGAGTCATACTTGCCGACGACCATCCTGTAGTTCTGCTCGGCATGAAGAATGCGCTGGAGACAGCCAGCGATATACGCGTTGTTGCCACGGCAGACTCACCGGACAGTCTATTTTCTTGCCTGACCAGGGAGCCCTGCGACGTCCTTGTGACGGACTTTTCCATGCCGGGTGCGCAGCACCCTGACGGACTGGCGATGCTGCTCAGGCTGAAGGAGAATTTTCCACACCTGCGCATCGTGGTCCTGACCAAGATGGCATCGCCCGCGTTGATGTCCCCTATCCTTCAGGCTGGCGCGCTGGCGCTGGTCGAAAAAAGCGCCGCCGTGAAGGAAATCACAACAGCGGTACAACGCGCGGCCAGTGGTCGCACCTACGTGACGGAAAATGTGCAACGCGAATTTGCCGCCCTGGGAGTTCCAAGAACGCAGGTGGCGGAACCCGCACATTTGTCTCCGCGAGAAACGGAGGTCGTCCGGCTGTTCGCCCAGGGGTATAGCAACAACCAGATCGCTGAAATCCTGGGCGTTAGCGCAAAGACGACCAGCCGACAAAAAATGGATGCCATGCGCAAGTTGGCGGCACGCAATGACGCCGAACTTTATGCACACGCGCGCGATATGGGGTTGATATAGCGGTCACGCACGCAAGCTGCTTCCGTGCGGTGCCGCCTTGGCATTCAAGGTGGAGGGCGCTGGGCTGATGTGGCCAATCGTGGCGAGCTTGCCTCGCCACGTAAAGGACAGATTGGCCATGCTTTCGACGACACGGCGCAATTGACAGACATTCGCGTCCACGAGTTCGAGACGTCGCGTCAGCAGGATTTCTCCTGGGCGGTCATCCAGCGACAAGGCGGCGCCGTCGGTTTCATGGCCAAAGGCGTTCGCCAATAGCATGTAGCGATACAGGGTCAGCCGCTGTTCCGTTTCGGCGGGTTCTTTTCCGACGACCGCGTACACGTGAAGCGTGTCCTGGCAATCATCGTGTTCCAGGGTTACGGTGACATCGTTGTCGAATATTAAATCGACGGTTCCGCATTCACCCAAGGCGAGCGGGACGCCGCTTTCGTCTCCGAATTCCGCGATGAGCTTATGCGCATCCATCTGAGACTCCGTCGGGCGATACCTTATTCATGAGAAACCTCGGCATATCATGGGACCGATCTGTGTCAATGCCTTGGGTATGGTTCCGGAACAGACGCCATGGTCAATCCGTTTCAAGGAAAGGCACGGTGTATTCATTCGCGAGATGTGGCATTCCCATTTCCGCCGCGTCTTCGCGTTCGCACACAGCGCGCGCCGCCAGAAGATCACGGATCAACAACGGAGGCTCTTCTTCGATATCCGCGGGGCACTGGCGCACCATTTGTTCCGCGTACAGGGGAACGCCCCGCGCCTTTTCGACGATGCGGCGGCGCACCTTGGTGGAGAGTCGCCGGTCCTTTCCGCGGAAACTGACCAATTGCACCATTGCGTCGCGACGCAATGGCGGCATTGTGATGGTTTCATCTATCGGCATACTCAGGGTCATGGCGCGTCCGCAAAGCAGAACCATGACGGGATCCCGGCGACGATGCTGGAGCAGCGCGGATAGCAAGGACCGCGTCGTAGCGTCGGCCCACTGGGCGTCATCGACCAGAATCAACAGAGGCTGGCTGGGCGCATCGCCTTCGAGCAGCAGATTCGAGAGTGGAGCAACAAGCGCGCCGGGATCCGTTTCGTCAGGTGCGGAGGACGTCGCGCCGCCACGCTGGCCGACGAAGTAATTCACCAGCATCGCACTGGTTGCCTTATCGAGGCCGACGCGATAGCCGAGGGACTCGATCGCGCGTGCATAGCCGAGTTCGGCGTCATCGGCGGCGCTGGTGCCCGGACCATCCTGTACGGCCAGGCGCGCAAGAAAATATTCATGGAACGGATGCAGGGCGATCTGCCGATTCTCCTGGTCGCAGCGCAGAAATGTGGCCGCGCCGCCTCCGCGTCGCACATATTCCGCGAATACCTGGGCCAGCAAGGATTTGCCGATACCCTGCTCACCGCGGAGATACATGACATGTGGCCGTTCGTTCTTGCGCAGGCTGTTCCAGCGACGAACCAGAATATCGAATTCCGTCGTCCTGCCGAACATGCGGTGCACCGTGATGGCCTGGGACTGCCCTTCCAGCACGCCGACGTGCAGACCGTAACGCTCGTCGGAGCGCACCCTGAAGCGATCGCTGAGACGCGACTGCGCGGCATCGGTAAGCAGGGTTTCACCGGATTCGGCGAGATAGGCCAGACGCAATGCCCGTTGCCCGACCAGCATCATGGGAAGCGTGCCATTGTCCGCTGGGACGCGGGCCAGTTCGGCGTGTATTCCCATGCCCAGCGATACGTGCGGCGATATCGCGCAGCGCTGGATATAACACGCAAGGCGAGCCGCGGATTCCGTCGGACGCTCATTCAGCGTGGGGTAGCCGAACAGGATCGCGAGATTGCCATCGGCCCCAAGGCAGACCCGCCTCCCGGCCGCCTGGGCCACGCGAACCAGGCGTTGGCGCGCGGCCTGAACCCGGTCGATGGTTTCTTCTCCCGGCACGCCATCGCCGTCGTGGCCGATAGCGACCGCCAGCACGGCGAGCGGACGCGCGTCATCGTGGATCGACGACAAGGCATGCACGGCGCGATCGTTCGATGCGGAGACGTCAAGGATGGAACGCGTTTCCAGCGACGGAGTCGTGCCGTAGTATTCACCCATGACCGCGACACAATGCTCGTACGCTTTCATTGCCGATTCACGGCGCCCGGTGTCGCGCAGCAGCCTGATCAGGTCGCGGTGTGCGTGCTCATCGCCCGGATGGACCTGCACCCATTGGCGCGCACTGGCAAGCGCATCCTGGATTGCATCGCCGGTGCACAAATGCGCGATATATGCCTGACGGCATTGCGATACTTCCTGCGACAGCCGCGATTGCCAGCTCATGCGCCATGCGGACAGCGCCGCATTGACCGGCGTCACCATGTGTTCGAGTAGATCGCCGCGGTCGTGACTGAGCCGTTCTTCCAGCGTAAGTCGCGCATAGGGGCCGATTCCGCACAGTGCGAGAACGTCCACCGAGACCAGGCTCTGATCGAGTGCCAGCATGCTGGATGTCGACAGGATGGCTTTTTCCAGGGGACCAAGCACGTGGCGCAGGACGCACAGCGCATGACGCAGATTGGCGCGTGCGCCAGACGCACAATTCGGCCAGAGCAGTTCGGCCAGCGCAGCCCGCGATTGCTTCTTGTCAAGGGACAAGGCAAGCATCGCGAGCAACAATTTCGGTTTGCCGTAGGCGATCAACGGCGTTTTATCCACGCCGTCGACAATCAGCTGGAACTCGCCAAGCAGGCAGATGCGAACGGGCCGGTTCAGAATTTGAGACATAGCTACTCAGGCCGACCGAATGCATCGAACGACCATACGCGTGAGGTTGGCGGCGCCATCCGGGCACCGAGGCAGAGGGGTCAGGGTGATACCCACGGTAACGACCGGGCGTGTGGGCGCGCGGAATCGTGATTGTTGGCATGCGACAAACGGGCCAACCTGGTCACCGAGGTAACGGGTGGTCGCCTTGCGGAGACCTGGAACGTGGAAATCCACGCATGGAATCAGCGTGGATTGCCAGTCAGTCGCCCCGACACCTTAATGCGTCGCAGTCTAGGCGGTGCGTGGGGCCGGAAAAATAGGAAATTTCTGAGCCCCGCATTTAGAGGAAGTTACTGTTTTACAGGCGCGCCGCGCTAGGGCTTTCCGAAACGTTTGTACCAAAGCTCGATGAAGGACTCGGCGGCTGGCGATAGCGAATGTTCGGCACGCCTGATCAGGCTGACATCGCGCGTAACGATGGGAGTTTCCAGCCTGCGCGCCACCAGGTCCGGATGCGGAAACGACGCCAGCAGGATGCCCGGAAATATCGCTATCCCGAGACCTGCCTGCGCCATCGAAAGCCCGGTCGTCATATAGGACACTTCGTATTGCACCGACTTGCGCACGCCCAGCGTGAACAGGGCTTCATCGATCAGGCTGCGTATGCCGCTGTTTGCCTTGACGGCGATCCACGGATACGTCAACGCGTCTTCCCAGGTCAGGCGCCGCTTGCGTGCCAGCTTCGAGTCCTTGCGGCAGATCGCGCACAAGGAGTCTCGCGCCAGGCATTGCGAAATCAATCCTTCCGCGGTCTCGTTGACCGTGCCTATGCTGAACTCGACGTCGCCCGACAAGGTCGGAGCAGTCAGTCGATCGGGCGCGGCATCATCGATCGACACCTCAATATTCGGATATAGCGAGCGGTACTCGGCAAGCAAGACCGGCACGAACGCGCTGGCGATCGATGGCGTCGCCGCGAAACGCAGATGACCGCGTTCGCGACCCGCCAGTTCCTTGACGCTGGACTTCAGCGAGTCCAGGTCGCGCAACATGCGTTCGACGGTGGGCAGGATTTCCTGCGCTGCCACCGTGGGCCGCAGGGAGCGCGACGTGCGATCGAACAGACGCATGCCCAACGATTCCTCCAGCTGGCGGATCAATACGCTGACGGCCGGCTGGGTCACGAACATTTCCTCGGCGGCGCGTGTCAGCACGCCATACCGGCAGGCGAGCGTAAAGGCCTGTAGCTGCTTGATCGTCGGATTCATAAAGTTACTTTATGGAGCCATTGAATTTATTCGATTGTTTTCATGACTATAGCGCCCTACATTTCGGGGTCACAACGTCAAACAATGATCGGAACTCCGGCGTCGGCCCTGGTCGACTCACGCGGTCCGGCGGCCAGCCGGACCGGTACGCGCGGGACGGGCCCGTCCTGCCGGAGAAATAACGAGGACTAGGGGACATACATGCAGACTGGCGGATCGGGCAGCAATTGGCGGGGCGCGGTGGCGTCCACGCTGGGCAACGTGTTGGAATGGTATGACTTCGTGGTGTTCGGCTTTCTGTCGATCATCATCGCGAAGCAGTTCTTTCCCAGCGACAGCGAGTACGCCGCGCTGATGCTGACCACCGCCACCTTCGGCGCCGGCTTTGTGGTGCGGCCGCTGGGCGGCATACTCCTGGGCTGGTATGCGGACCGCAAGGGCCGCAAAGCGGGTCTGACACTGGTCATCGCCCTGATGACGGTGGCGGCGGCGATGATCGCCTTCACGCCCAGTTTCCATCAGATCGGCTTGCTGGCTCCGGCCATCGTGCTGTGCGCCCGACTGTTGCAGGGCATTTCCGCGGGCGGCGAGTTCGGCACCGCGACCGCCATGCTGATCGAATACGCACCCAAGGGCCGGCGCAATTTCTACGGCAGCTGGCAGATGTTCGCGCAAGCGCTGGGCGCCCTGCTGGCGGTAGCCATGGGCTCCGCGCTGACGCACATCTTCACGCAAGAAGCACTGAATTCATGGGCCTGGCGGATTCCCTTCCTGTTCGGCCTGCTGATAGGGCCGGTAGGCTTCTACATCCGCCGCAACCTGCCCGAAACCGAAGCATTCCAGAAGCTGGACAAGCGGGTGAAGGTGTCCCTGGGACAGGTGTTTTCGCGATACCCCAAGGAACTGTTCATCGCGATGGGGCTGAGCTCGGCGCTGAACGTGATGTCCTATGTGATCATCACCTACCTGCCCATTTATGCGGTGCAGAACCTGCACATGCCGGTGACGCTGCCGTTCAACGTACTGTTGGCGAGCGTCCTGCTGCGCGTCCTGACCATTCCGCTGTTTGGCCTGCTGGCCGACCGTATCGGCGGCCGGCGCATGATTATCGTCGCCCTGGTGCTGTTCCTGATCGTGCTGTATCCGGCCTATTACTGGATCAACCAGGCACCGTCGCTGCTTTCCATTATGACGGTCGAACTGGTATTCGCCCTGCTGATCGGCGCCTCCAACAGCCCCATTCCAACGCTGACGGCCTCGCTGTTTCCGACCGAGGTGCGTTCGACCGGACTGGCCATCGCCTACAACATCTCGGCGTCGATCTTCGGCGGCTTTTCTCCTTTCATACTGACGTGGCTGCTGCACACGACGGGAAATTCCCTGATGCCCGCCCACTATTGCGCCGTCTTCTTTGTCTTGGGCCTGCTGGCCGCGATCTTTATCCGCCCGCGGGAAGCGGTCGCCGAGGACCCAAGCGTGATTTCTTACCAGGAGGCAACACATGCCGGTCATTGATGTACACACCCACGCCTTTACACACAAGTGGCTTGAGCTGGTCAAGCAGAAAGGGGGTGTCTACAACATCCAGACCCGCCCGGACGGGCAGCAGGAAATTTTTCGCGGCAACACGCCGGTCGTGATCCCGCAGAAAGGCCATTTCGACTACGAGATGCGCATCAAGCACATGGACGAGACCGGCATCGATATTTCGGTCGTTTCGTTGACCTGCCCGAACGTGTACTGGGGCGATGAAGCGACCAGCCTGCAGGCCGCGCGCGAATCCAACGACACGATGGCGCAGGCGCAGAAAGACTATCCGGGCCGCATCCGCTGGTTTACCTCCTTGCCGTGGCAGTATCCGCAAGCAGCGGTGGAAGAGTTGAAGCGCACCTGCGACAACGGCGCGGTGGGCGTGATGGTATTGGCCAATATCGACGGACGCAGCCTGACCGATCCCATGTACGCGCCGATCTGGGCGGAGATCGACCGGAGGTCTCTGCCGGTGCTGGTGCACCCCACCGATCCGCCGGGTGCGGAACAGATGGACATGACCAAATTCGACCTGAGCTGGTCGGTCGGATTCATGTTCGATACCACGCTGGCGATCACGCGCATGATCTTCGAAGGATTCTTCGACCAATACCCGAACCTGAAGATCATCGCATCGCACGCCGGCGGCACTTTGCCCTATCTGGCAGGACGCTTCGAGAAAGGCGACGAAGTCGAAATCCCCCAGCGGCGCAAGATGCAGCGCAAGCCGATCGACTACCTGCGCCATATCTATTACGACTGCATCTGCTACAGCCCCAAGACCCTGGAATTCCTGGTGTCGGTGGTTGGCGCGGACCAGGTGATGTTCGGCACCGATTGGCCGCACCAGGTGCATGACACCAAGGGCGCGTTCGCGAATACGGCCGCCTTGCCGCGGGCTCAGTGTGACGCGGTGCGTGGCGGCAACGCGCTGAGGGTATTCGGCCTGTAAGGGGTCGTGCGCTGAGTGGTGTGGTGCGCGGTATGGCCGATCAGGCCAATTCCGGCACCGCCGCCACCAGCCGCTGCGTATAGGGATGGCGCGGCTGCGTCAGCACATCGTCCGCGGGCCCGCTTTCGACCAGCTCCCCCTGGCACATGACCGCCACGCGGTCCGCGAATGCGCGCGCGATGGAAATATCGTGGGTGATCATCAGATAGGCAACGCCGTGATCGCGCTGGATGTCCAGCATCAGGTTGAGCACCTGCCCGCGGATGGAGACGTCGGCGCCGGAGAGCGGCTCATCGGCGATGATCAGCTTGGGGTCCAGGGCCAGTGAGCGCGCGATCGATACGCGCTGGCGCTGGCCGCCGCTGAGCTGATGCGGGTAGCGGTCCAGGAACGATGCCGCCGGCTGCAGGCCAACACCTTGCAGCAGCTCGATGCAGCGCGCGTTCTTGTCGCCACGGTATTGCCACAGCGCCTGCGCCAGCAGTTCACGCACGGTGCGGCGGGGATTGAGCGAGGCAGTCGGATCCTGGAATATCGGCTGCATGGCGGTACGCAGTGTGCGGAATTCCCGCGGAGCCAGACCGGTCAGATCGTGGCCGTCGAAGACTATGCGCCCGCTGTCTGGTGCCAGCAGGCCCAACGCCATCCGTCCCAACGTCGACTTCCCGGAGCCGCTTTCGCCGACCAACGCGACGATTTCGCCTCGTCCGACTGTCAGGCTCAGGGATTTCACCGCCTGCTGCGTGCGGCCACCGGTGTGGAATGTCTTGCTGACCTGGTCCAGCAACAGGAGCGCGGAGGACTCGGCGCCGGCTTGCACGGGGTGGTCTGTCATGGAGAAGCGGGCCTCAGTACGTGGAAGTCGAATACTCGCCTTCGATGGTCTCGAAACGGCCTTCGCTGTTGCGCGCGGCCTTGGCGGCCTTGATCAATCCGGCCGTATAGGGATGCGAGGGCAGCGCGAACACCGCGCGCGTTTCGCCCGATTCGACGACGCGGCTGCGGAACATGACGTAGACCCGTTCGCACTCTTCCCAAACCACGCCCAGGTCATGGCTGATGAACAGGATGGCCATGTTCAGCTCGCGGCGCAGGTCACGCAGCAGCGCCAGGATCTCGGCCTGGGTGGTCACGTCCAGCGCCGTGGTCGGTTCATCGGCAATCAGCAATTTGGGACGACAACCCAGCGCGATGGCCAGGAGCACGCGCTGGCGCATGCCGCCCGACAGCTCGTGAGGGTAGGCCTTGCGGGCGGACGCCGGCAGGCGTACCAATTGCAGCAATTCCTCGACGCGCGCCGTAACGTCGCGCGCCGCGGGGTCGTGGCGGCGCACGCTTTCCGCAATCTGCGCGCCCACGCGCCGTACGGGGTTCAGAAAACTAAGGGGATCCTGGAACACCATGGCGATCGGATGGCCGCGCAGGCGCTCCCATTGTCGGGGCGCCAGCCGGGTCACATCCTGGCCTTCGATCAGGATGCGGCCGCTCTGGACGCGGCCGATGTTCTCGGGCAGCAGGCCCAGCATCGCGCGCGCGAACGTCGACTTGCCTGAGCCGGACTCTCCCACCAGGGCCACGGATTCGCCCGGACCGACCGTTACGGAGACGTCCTGCACCGCCAGCGTGGTACCCGCGCGCGTGCGGTATTCGATGCACAGTCCTTCGGTCTGCAGCAGCGATACGGCGCTTTCGGAAGCGTGTGGATGTGGATTCACGGCTTATCTCCTGTTGCGCGGGTTGAATACCGCGCCCACCGCATCGCCGAAGACATTGAACGCCAGTACGGTCAGGAAAATCGCAATGCCGGGAAAGAACGACAGCCACCAGGCATTGAACAGCATGCGTTGGCCGCTATTGAGCATACGGCCCCAGCTGACCAGCTCCGCGCTGGTAAGGCCCAGAAAACTGAGCGCTGCTTCCAGCAGAATGGCCTGCCCGACGATCAGCGTTCCCACGGCCAGCACGGGCGACACGGCATTGGGGATGACTTCTCCAAACAACACCTTGTGTTCCGGGATACCCATGCAGCGAACCGCGTCGACGAATTCCAGCTGTTTGACGCGCATGACTTCGCCGCGCATCACGCGCGCGACCTGGGGCCACGATAGCAAGCCCACGATCAGCACGATCTGCGGCAGTCCCGGCCCCGACATGGCGACGATGACGGCGGCCAGGATAAAGCTGGGTACGACCTGGAAGAACTCGGCGACCCGCATGATGAACGTATCAAGCCAGCCGCCGTAGAAGCCCGAAACCGCGCCGATCAGGATACCCAGGAAGGTGGCGACCAGGGCCGCGAAAAAGCCTACCGTCAGGGAAATCCGTATGCCATAGAGCACGCCGGCCAACACGCTGCGTCCCAGGTCGTCGGTACCCATCAGGTATTGGGCCGATGGCGGCAGCAGCGCGTCATTGCTGAGGGTGTGCGGGTCCAGGCCCGGCACGAAGCCGACCAGCACGCCCGCCAGCGCCAGCGCCACGATGAACCCGAAGGCAATGAGACCGCTGCGCTGGGATGCGATATCGGAAAGAAACTTGCGCATGATCAATGAAGCGTCCGGACGCGCGGATCGAGATAGGCATACAGCAGATCCGTCAGCAGATTGACGATCACCACGGAAACCGCCGTGACCAGGAAAATGCCCTGCAGCACGGGATAGTCGCGGTTGGCGATCGATGTAATGAACAGATTGCCCATGCCGGGCCACGCGAACACGGTTTCAACCAGGATGGCGCCCGTCAATGACTGGCCAAAGTTGTAGCCGATGACCGTCACGACCGGGATCATCGCGTTGGGCAGTACGTGGTGCCACAGGATGTAGCGCTTGGACAGCCCCTTGGCCTTGGCGGTGAGCACGTAGTCGTGATGCAGCGCTTCGATCACGCTGGCGCGCGCCACGCGGGCCACCACGGCCAGGTAGTAGATCGTGACGCTGAGCGCGGGCAGCACCAGGTGCCAGGCCACGTCCAGCCATGCGCCAAAGCCTTGCGCGCTACCGCGCATGTCGCGCATGCCACTGACCGGCAACCAGCCGAGCTGGATGGCGAACACGATGACCAGCATCTGTCCCAACCAGAAAATCGGCACCGAATAGCCGAACAGGCTGATCGCGGTCAGCGCGCCGTCCTGCGCGCTGCCGGCACGCGGCGCGGCGGTAACCCCGAGCGCCACCCCGAGCACGGCGGACAAGAACAGAGCGGGCAGCATCAGCAGCAGCGTCGGTCCCAGGCGCGCCAGGATCAGATCAAGCACCGGCATGCGATTGGCGAACGAAAAACCCAGATCGCCGCGGACCAGATGTTGCAGGTAGAGCCACAGCTGCGTCAGCAAGGGCTGATCGAGGCCGAAGTCGGCGCGCATCTTCTCCGCATAGCCTGGCGGAACCGGGAAATCACCCAGCAGCGCGTGCAAGGGATCGCCCGGCACCAGATGCACGATCAGGAAATTCAGGATCAGTATGCACAGTACGATCACGATCCCCCAGGCCAGGCGGGAAACGATATAACCCCGCATCAGGCGCGCTCCGCGGCGGGCGCAAGCAGCCGGGCCACATCCGCGAAATCGGCGGCATTTTCCAGCGCCAGCACCGCGTCGATGAAGGCGTCCGCATTGCGCGCGCCTATCGCGGGTTCAAGCAGCAGCCGTGCCTTGTGCACGATTTCCTGTTCGGTCAGCGGATTTGCGGGCGCGCCCTTGGCGTGGGGAATGTCCAGCAGGCGGCGGTCGCCATCGGCGAAGACAATCTCCAGCGAGGGATAGTCCGCGGGCGTCAGCACGCGATCGGCATGGATTTCAGTCAAGGCCATCAGCCGCTGGATCTCGGCATCGCCGGTGCGGAAGGGCTGGAACTGGTCCAGGGTGCAGCGGCCGCTTTGCGCGGCCACCGCCAGGCAGTACGGCGCGCTGAACTGCGCTTCAAGCAGGTTGCGGATGTCGGTGCGGCTGAACTGGCGCTGGGTCTGCGCATTGCCATGCACCACCATCGAGCGGATCGCGCTGCTGTCGCCGCCGCGTTCGCGCATGATCCGCAGCGCGGCATCGACGGCCGAGTGCAGCGTGCGGCAGCAGGCGTGCGGCTTGATGCCTGAACGCAGGATGTGAAAGTCCTGGCCCAGGCCGGCCACGGCGCGCTCGGGCGTGGCATGGCCCGCGGCATAGGTGGGATAGAAACCACCCCACTCCGCCTCCAGGATCTGGCTGGGGCCAGTCAGGCCGGACTGCGCAAGCAAGGCGGCGCTGACACCGGTTTCGGACGCCTTGCCTGGATGGAAACGCTTGACCAGCGCGCCATCGGCCAGGAAAGCCCAGACGCCGCCCGTGAAAGTACCGGCAATGCCAAGTGCGTGGGTGAACGGGCCGGCCGGTAGATTCAGCAGGCGGGCTGCCGCCGCGGCCGCGCCGAAACTGCCGCAAGTACCCGTGGAATGCCAGCCGCGCTCGTTGTGCGGACGGTAGCCGCCAGCGCCGTCGAGCAGGCGCGACGCCAGATCGTAACCGGCAACGATGGCGAGAATGACGTCGCGGCCGCTGACCTGACGGCCATGTGCCAGCGCCCAGACGGCGGGCACCACGACGGCGCCCGAATGGCCGCACCCGCCGAAATCGTCGAGCTCCAGCGCGTGCGCCGCGGTGCCGTTGACCAGCGCCGCGGCGGCCGGCGCAGCCTTGTCGGTGCGGCCCCAGAGCGCGACGTGGCCCGTGCCGCTGGCCGCCGCCGCGCCCGCCGCGACGGAATCGACGACTTCCGTATGGCCGCCCGCGACGCCGGCGGCCACCGTGTCAAGGAAAAAGAACCTGGCCGCGCGCGCCACCTCGGCGGGCAGATCGTCATATCTGGCCGACGCCCAATACCCCGCCAGGCGCGCGCTAAGCGTTGCCTGCGTATCCATTACTTGCCCAGCCACACGCTACCCCACCATTGTTGGTTGGCGGCCTGCCACATGCCATGCAACCGGGTCGTGGCGACCGCGTACTGTGGCTGCTGGTGCAGATTGAGCACCGGCATGTCACGCGCCAGGATTTCCTGGATCTGGTCATAGATGCGCTTGCGTTCGGCCTGGTCATGCGCGTCGCGCCCCTGATCGAACAGCTTGTCGATTTCGGGATTTGAATATTGCGATGCGTTGTTGAAGGTCGTGCCCTTGTTGATCGAGCTCGTGACATAGGTGCGCGCGATGCCCAACGCCGGATCGCCCAGCGTGGTGTAGGTCTGCAGCGTGGCATCGAAGTCGTAGTCGGAATAAACGCGCTTGAGAATCACGGGCCGTTCCGCGCCCTGCAGTTCGACCTTTACGCCGACAGCTTCCCAGAAACGCTGCAAGGCCTGCGCGGCCTGCTGGAATTCGGGCTTGCCCGTCTCGAACAACAGGCGGATGGTGAAACGCTTGCCGTCGGGGCCTGCCTTGGCGCCCGCTTCGTCCAGCATCTTGGCCGCCTTGGCCGGATCGTAGGGGAACATCTTGTCGTAATCGATGTCCTGGTCGTAGGCCCACAAACGCGTGTCGAATGCGCTCTTGGGAATGCCGCCCAGGCCGAAGAAAACCTTTTCGTGCAGGAATTTGCGATCCATCGCAACGTACAGCGCGTGGCGTACCTCGGGCTTGGCCAGTTCCGGCTGCTTCGTGTTCAAGATGATGATGTCGCTGCCGGGATAGCTGACTTCCTCGGCGCTGAATTGCTTGGGTTGGCTGAGCACCATCTGCACGGAACTGAGCGGCATGTAATCGGGCACGATGTAATCGACCTCGCCGGCACGCAGCGCCAGGATGCGCGACGACGTGTCGGGCATGATCTTGACGATCAGGCGGTCCAGGTAGGGTTCGCCTTTGTCCTTGCGCCAGTAGTCGTCGTTGCGCACCAGTTCGACGTGATCGCCGCGCACCCATTCCTTGAACTTGAATGGGCCGTTGCCGACGGGATTGGTCAGCACGGCCGGATTCTTGGTGATATCGGTGCCCCGCAGGATGTGCGCCGGCATGATGGCCGCGTTCTGTTCGCAGGCCAGCGAAAACAGGAAGGGCCCGAACGGTTTCTTCAGGTGGATGACCACGCTCTTGGGCGTGGGGGTATCGATACTGTCGATGAAGCGGCCAGCAGCATCAAAGCGGGGACCATACTTGCTGCTGATTTCCAGCAAGGTGAACTTGACGTCGTCCGACGTGACCGGCTGGCCGTCGTGCCATTTGGCATCTTCCAACTGGAACGTGTAGGTCAGGCCATCCGGCGAAATCACCCAGGACTTGGCCAGGCTGGGAACGATCTCGAAACCCTTCTTGAAACGCACCAGCGCGTCGTAGACCTGACAGGCGACGGCGACGTCCGGCACGGAGCTGGTGGTGTCGGGACTCAGGCTGAGCGGATCGGTGCCCAGGACCATGATGGCCGTGCCGCCGCGCACGGGCTTTTCATCGGCCGCATGGACGGGAGCAGCCGCCAGCATCGCGCCGAACGCGGCGGCGAGCAGGCCCGTGCTCGCCTTGGACAATAGGGTGGATTTCATCGGGGTTTCCCTTGTGTTGTTTATCGCCACGCGCCGGCCGGCAATGCGGCCGGAACGGGGCTCAGCGCGCCGTACGCCCGACCAGGGCAATCGTCCGCAGCATTTCGTTGGTCAGGATCATGACGCCTTCGTCGGCGCCGATGCCGGGCTTGGACAGCATGAAATCCGGCCCGGTAGCCAGGCCCACCTGCGCGCAAATGCGCGCCGACAGGTCCGTCTCGTTGGCGGTTCCGCCCAGGCAGCAACCCACGCCGTGCGACTTGCAATACAGCACGGCTTCGATGCTGTTGTTGATGCCACCGAGGTCGGGCGTTTTGATCTGGATGTAATCCACCGCCTGCGCGTCGACGAAGAGGCGGACGTCTTCCAGCGTGTTGCACCATTCATCGGCGATCACACCGATCTTGATGCCACGCTGTTTCAAGCCTGCACGCAGACGCGAGAAGAGTTCGAGCTGGCCGGCTTGCGTATCGGCGATAACGGGCGTTTCGATCAGGAAATCGAAAGGTTCGACCGCGGCCTTGACGCTACCCAGGAAGTCGCACACCGCATCCATGTCGTCGCCAAACAGGTCGCCCAGGGTGCCATACACATCCAGGTGTATGCGCGGCTTGTAGCCCGTGGCGCCGATGGCCTTGATGCGGTCGGCCACTTCCCGGGCGTAATTCAGCATGACGCTGCCGCCGGGCCCCAGGTCGCGAGCGGTGGTGAACGAGCCGTGCGGCATCATCGCGACCTTTTTGATGATCATGCGGTCCAACTGGAGCATATCGCCGCGATGGCAGGAAGCGAGAATATCGACGGGCTCGGTACGGATGGTCGAACCGTATTCCCGGCTGACGATTTCGGCAATGGTGCAGCGCGCCGCCACGGCGGCGGCAGCCAGCAGCGCCTGCGTAATGCCGTAGCGCAACGCCGTGTGCAGGCGCTTGCCGTCGAACAGCTTGCGGTCGATTTCTTCCGCACCGGCGCGGAAGGTGGCGATATCGCGGCCCACCAGCCAATCGCGGATGGCCGATTCGAGCAGCGGCAGATGCTCGGCAGGCACGAACAGGGGATCGCGCCCCGCCAGTCCGGAGAAAATCACATCGGCGCATTCACCGGTGGCAACGGAGCCGTCTTCCAGTACCAGCATGACCGAAATAATGTGACCGGCCTGCACGATTTCGGTATAGCCAGGGGTAATCGGCTTGCCGTCGTACACCGTCCCATTGGGCTTGGCACCGGCCTTGACCGCGGCCAGATCCTTGTTGAAATAGCCGGATCGCCCTACGGCGTAGACGACATCCTTGATTTTCATGACCGCTCCTGGGTTTCTTTGAACCTGAGTCCCGCGCGAGGCGGCACGGGACGAATTTGGCGGGTATTTTAACGGCTGGGCAAACGTCTTCCAGGGTCGCAATGTGTGCGATGCAACGCAAGCGCGGAGTCAGGCAGCCGACGAAATCCACACAGCAGCCGCGGCCCGACTATACAGCCACGCGCCAGAGTCCAACCAAAGGGGCGAAACAAGCGCAGAAAAGGCCGGCTAACGTTGCGATGGGGAGTAGACAACCTTCAGCCAGACGAAAAATCACCGGATGGAAAATGCATCTATCGGGTTTCGAAAAACCTGACCCACAAAAAAAAACGCAACCGGTGCGGGGTTGCGTTCTTGCCAACGTTGCGCTTTTGTTAAGCGTAATTTAAACGAGCGTAACGTTAATGAATATCGATGGTGGGTCGTGCGCGACTTGAACGCGCGACCAACGGATTAAAAGTCCGCTGCTCTACCGACTGAGCTAACGACCCAACCGAAGCCAGCGATTATGACCGATGCCCCACCTATTGTCAAAACAGAACGGGCCGGCCATGTCGCAAAGGAAGCCGCTATGCGGGACCTGCCCGCGGCTTCGCAAGCGCGATCACCAGGCCGCGATCACCGCGCCGTGATACTTGGTCAGGATGAAGTCCTTGACAGGCTGCGAGTGATACGCGGCCACCAGCTTGGCGAACTCGGGACGGTCCTTGTCCTTTTCACGCACCGCCAGGACATTGGCATAAGGCGAATCGGGAGATTCCTGCGCGATCGCGTCGCGCTTGGGATCCAGACCGGCCTGCATGGCGAAATTGGTGTTGATCGCGGATGCATCGGTATCGTCCAGCGAACGTGGCAATTGCGCGGCGTCCAGTTCGATGAAGCGCAGTTTCCTGGGATTTTCCGCGATATCCAGCGGCGTGGCCTTCAGGCCCACGCCTGCCTTGAGCTTGATCAGGCCCTGGCTCTGTAGCAACAGCAAGGCGCGGCCGCCATTGGTCGGGTCGTTCGGAACGCCGATGCGGGCGCCCTCTTTCAAGGCATCCAGGCTCTTCACTTTCTTGCTGTAGATACCGATCGGGAAGATCACCGTCTTGGCGATGCTGACCAGCTTGTAGCCGCGATCGGCATTGGCGTTGTCCAGATAGGGCTGGTGCTGATAGCTGTTGGCATCTAGATCGCCGGCAGCGAGCGCCACGTTGGGCTGCACATAGTCGGAGAATTCGACGATCTGGATCGTCAGCCCCTGCTTGGCGGCCTGCTCCTTGACGACCTCCATGATTTCCGCATGCGGACCGCCGGTGACGCCGATCTTCAGGGGTTTGCCTTGTGCGGATGCAGCCGAGGCCGCGCCCAGGCCGGCGGCCAGCGCGAGTACGGCGAATGCCTTGATGATATTAAAGTTCATGGTTGCGTAGAGTCCCTAGACTGGAGTTTAACGATGCGACATGCGACGGACAGCCCAGTCGCCAAGGCTTTGCATGACTTGCACCAATACGATCAGCACGACGACCACCGCCGTCATGACGTCGGACTGGAAGCGCTGATATCCATACCGTATGGCCAGATCGCCCAGGCCGCCGCCGCCGATGACACCCGCCATCGCGGAGTAGCCGATCAGGCTCACAAGGGTCACCATGACGCCCGCCACCAGCCCCGGCAAGGCTTCGGGCAGCAGCACCTTGACGATGATCTGGGCGGGCGATGCGCCCATTGCGCGCGCCGCGGTGACCAGGCCTGGATCGACCTCGCGCAGCGCGTTCTCGGCGATACGCGCCATGAACGGGATGGCCGCCACGGATAGGGGCACGATGGCCGCCGCCGTGCCGATGGAAGTCTGCGCGACCAGGCGTGTAAAGGGGATGATGTAGACCATCAGGATAATGAAGGGCAGGGATCGCGTGGCATTGACGATGGCCGCAAGCACGCGGTTCAGGCCCAGGCGCTGCAGCAGCGCGCCGCGGCTGGTCACGACCAGCACCACGCCTATCGGTATGCCGGCAAGCACCGCGATGCAGCCGGATACGCCGACCATCAATAGTGTTTCAAGCAGCGAAGTCGCGAGTGCGTCGATCAGTTGTTGCGGGTTCATGAGCAAGCTCTTGCACGGCGACGTCGCGCGCCGCCAGGTCGGTCAATGCCTGGTCCAGGGATAGCGGCTCACCTTGGACCAGTACGAAGGCCGTACCCACGGCCACGCCCTGCACGTCCTCGATGCGTGCCTGGATCAGGCTGACATCCAATGAAAAATGACGGGATAGATGGGAGATCAGCTCGCCTGCGCCCTGGCTTCCACGCAGGGACAGGCGCAACAGCCGGACGGCCGTATCCGGCCGCGCCTGGACCGATGCGCGCATGCGCGCCTGCAAGGCGCGCAACGTGGCGTCGGTAAGATCGCTGGCCGTCGCCGCGGAAACCATGGACTTGGTGATGTCGTGGCGCGGCGTGGCGAAGATCTCCGCCGCACTGCCCAATTCCACGATCTGCCCGTCCGAGAGAACGGCGACACGGTCGCAGACTTCACGCACCACTTCCATCTGGTGGGTGATCATGACGACCGTCACCCCTGTCTGGCGATTGATGTCGCGCAGCAGCGCCAGGATATTGTGAGTCGTCTCCGGATCGAGCGCGGAAGTGGCTTCGTCGCTGAGCAGCACGTCCGGCTCGTTGGCCAGGGCTCTTGCGATGCCTACGCGCTGCTTCTGGCCGCCGCTGATCTGCGCGGGGAAACGATCGCGCAAATGCTCCAGGCCGACCAGCTTCAATAGACGTTCGACGCGCACGGGAATATCGTCGCGCGGCACGCCGGCGATTTCCAGCGGCAGCGCCACATTGCCGTAGACGGTGCGGCGCGCCAGCAGGTTGAAGCCCTGGAACACCATGCCGATGCGGCGGCGCTGCTGACGCAGCTGATGCTCGGGCAGGCCGGTCAGGCATTGATCGCCGATGGCGATGGTGCCGTCATCCGGGCGTTCGAGCAGATTGATGCACTGGACAAGCGTGCTTTTGCCGGCCCCGCTGGGGCCGATGATGCCGAAGACTTCCCCTTGTGCGATGTGCAGGGTAATGCCACGCAGGGCTTCGAAACGACCATGCGGGGTGGCATAGGTCTTGTGTAGGTTCTTGATGTGAATCATGGCGCGACGACATTGTGAACGAGCACGATAGGTAGTAGAACAACCGTCTCGTGCCGGCCTTATAACTTTTGATTATAAATCGCGCGTAATGCCGCCCTGCCGGATGGGCAGGGCGCGATCGACGTACGTTATATCAACGAGCGCGGGATATGCGGACCTCGGCCCCGCGCCGCTTGACCTCGAGTCCTTCGGAAGGAAGGATGCGCAGGCCTTCGAGGCCTTTGATGTAGCTGGACCCCTGCATCTGCATGACGCGGATCTTGTTGCGCATGACGACGGGATTATGCATCGGCATGCCGAACATCCAGACTTCGTCCAGGATGCGGGCCGAATTGAACTCGCCCGTATGATGCGCGGCCGGCCCCAGGCAAAGCATATGGCCTTCGCGGCCGAAGACCGGGTATTGGCCGGAATCGCAGCTTACGGTCCACACCGCCCCGCCTTCGTAACGATGGCCGGTGTTGAGATCCCACCACGCCTCGCCCTTGGGCAGATAGACGCGGACTTCGTTGCCGGGCCTGACGATGGGCGCGACCAGCAATGCGGGCCCCAGCAGGTATTGCAGATCCCAATCATGCGCGTCGCGATCGTTGGGGAAGGCCATCGCCATCGAGCGCTGCACCGGCAAGCCCGTGCGCACCGCGTCTTCCACGGCGCCCAGGACATAGGGAATCAGACGATAGCGCCACTGCAGCCAGGTCCTGGCATGCGCGAGCGTTTCTTCGCCGAAGGCCCAGGGCAGGAGCTTGTCCACGCCTTCGAAGACGAAGTTGGACGAAAACACGCCGAAGGTCAGCCAGCGCAGATAGAGTTCCGGCGTCATCGCGTCCATGGACGCGGCGGCGTTGCCGATGGTGTGGACCTGCACGGGCAGGCCGCTGGCACCGATGGACAAGGCGGCGCGCAGCGTGTGCTCCAGGCCCTGCCAATCGTTGCCGACGCGCGGACCGTTCTGCCACGGCAGCCGTTGCGCGGCCGGGAAAAGATCGGAACTGGGCACCACGCCTTCGGGCGGCACCTTGTGCCCGGCCACGGCGTCGAACAGCGCGCGCCGCGCGAGCAAGGGATAGATGGTGCGCAAGGCTGGACCCGATTCGCCGCCCCGCGCGGTAATGCCGTCGGGAATGGCCAATTGGATATCGCAGGCTGGCGCGTCCAGGCCGTCTTCGATCAACTGGCGCTGGCGTTCCGACCACAGGCCATAGGTGTCCCGGTTCGTCAGATCGAGCAGCCCGAAGGGTTGTCCGCCCGATACGGCATTGCCGTCGAAAACCTGGGCATTGCCGTCGTCGCGCGTGAGCAGCCAGCCGCGGTCTTCCAATTCCTCGAACAATGGCGTGTTGCGCGGGATACCCGGGAAACCGGGCGCGCACACATGGACATGATGCTTGTGGAACAGCGCGAACAACTGGCGTGCGTCGGGGAAGCGGGCGCCGTCCCATTCCAGTTGGAGCTTGTCGGCCTGGAACGCCCACGCCGCGGGCGGCGCGAGCTGCACGGCATCCAGCGGCAGGTCCTGCGCACGCATGCGCTCGACCAGCGCGGTCGTTTGCGTGGCCATTTCGCCTTCTGCCTGCCGCAGCCAGACGCCCATGGCCCACAGCACGGGCTGGCCGGCACGGCCCGTCAGCGCTGTGTATTGATTCAGTATTTCGGCCGGTTCACCGACGAACAGGAATACGTCCAGTACCGCGTCGTCCACGGTGACGATGTAGGCGCTGTCGGCGGGCGCCGTGCCAAGCGCGTGCTGCACGCGACGCACGGTGTTTACGTAGACGCCCCAGCCATTGGGGCTCCATGCGAGCGGCAACGCGCGATGTTCCGGATCGTCGGAAACGACGTCCTCATCGCGGCGATTGAGATCGCCCGGTGTTTCGCCTAGACCGTATATGCGGTCGGACGCATCCAGCGCGAAGCCGGCGGTCCAGACGGCTTCGTCAGGCTCGTCCAGCGCGTTGTGGCCGAAGCCCGGCGCATGTTCGGAGTCATCGGAAATGAAAACCTGGGCATCGCCCTTGAACAGCGCG
>DATJHN010000040.1:0-14375 GCA_035493915.1 Bordetella sp. | reverse complement strand
GGAACCGCTTTGCCTGGCCGCCCTGAACACGCCGATCGAACAGGCCTGCGCGCAGCTCTATGCCAATGTATTGCGCGACAGCCTGGGCGGTTCGCGCGCGGCGACGGACGTCCTGATTCCGCGCATCGATTTGTCGGCGCTATGGCCTGACAGCGTGGCAACGCAATGCCGCATGCGCTACGGCCACACCGTGCATACGGCGACGCCAACCGAAGGCGGCGTCGATATCGATGGCGAGCGCTATGACGCTGCGGTCATGGCCGTGCCGCCGCCGTCGGCGGTGCGCATATTCGCGGCCGGACCCGCGCATGCGCTGGCTGCGAGCCTGCATGACCTGGAGTACGCGCCCATTGCCACCTTGAATCTGAAACTGGCCGCGCCCTGGCCGCTGCCAGGTCCGATGATGATGCTCAGCGAGGAGCCAGCGCGCGGCCACGACGGGCAATGGGTATTCGACCGCACGGCCTTGGCGGCCGCTCACGCGAGCAGCGGCAGCGGCGCGGAACTCGCCATCGTCATCAGCGCGGCCACGGCGATTGCCGGCAAGGACAGAACACAGGCCACCCAGGCACTGGTCACCCAGCTCCGCGAGCAAGCCCTGCGGGCCGGACTGCCGCCGATGCCGGCCGTTACCGGTTCCGCCCTGCTGATCGACAAACGCGCGACCTTCCTGGCCGTCCCCGGCCTGAAGCGGCCCGCGCAACGCACTCCGTGGCCCAGGCTGGCATTGGCCGGCGATTGGACCGATACCGGCTACCCCGCCGTGCTGGAAGGCGCGGTACGCAGCGGCCTGCGCGCGGCGGCCGTCATCATGGAAAACAAGGCGGCCTGAGCACGCCGGCCGGTCGTCGACGATGCCGGCATTGCGCGGAATGCGCGCTTGCCATCGATACGCCCATACTCCGCAATGCCGCTACCGGTCCACTGCATCAGGCCAGGCTACGCACCGTATAAAGCCCCGCCGCCGTCAACAACAGCGAACCGGCCAGGCTGACGCCCGCATACAGCAGCGCCATACCGAATGCGCCCTCTTCGACGAAGGCGACGGTTTCCGCCGAAAAAGTCGAGAAAGTGGTTAATCCGCCCAGAAAACCCGTGATGCAGATCAGCCGTATCCACGAGGGCCACTCGGGGTGCCCGGCCACCACGGCAACCATGACGCCAATCACATAACCGCCGAACAGGTTCGCCGCCAACGTGCCCCAAGGCCAGCCACCCGCGTTGAAGAACAAACCCAGCGCCCAGCGCAGCCAGGCGCCGAGCGCGGCACCGATACCGACCGCAAGAAAGTTGACTGATGTGAACATGATGGGAAGCACGGATGCCGTGCGTCGACGTGAAATGGGAACGCGACGATTATCGCAACAAATCATCGCCGCAAAGTTGCCGTCGCAAAGTTGTCGCCGCAGGGTCATCGCGGCGGATTCATCGCGAAAGTTATGCGGCAAGCTCATCTCAATAAGCGCCTGCGCATCAACACAGCGGCGATCCAGACCGCCAGCACCGAGGTGACAAGCAACTGAACGATATCGCTCCACAGGTTGGGTGGCGTGTGGCCCAGTACCAACGGGCGCAGGATATCCACGGCGGGCGACAAGGGCAGCCAGCGCATCACGGCGACCAGCGGCGCCGGCAGTTGCGACACCGGAAAGAACACTCCCGACAAAAACACCATGGGGGTAATGACCAGCGTGAAGTAATACATGAAGAAGTCATAGCCCCGCGCCAGCGCGCTGACGATCATGGCCATGGCGGCGAACAGCACGCCAATCGGAATCAGTACCAGCGGCACCCACCACAGCGTGGACGCGCGCGAAATATCCAGGGCGACCACCACCAGCAATATGGCGATGCCGCTTTTCATGGCCTTGGCCGCGGCCCACAGTATCTCGGCCCAGACCACGTCGTCCAGGCTGAGCGGCGTATTCAGCATCGCATCCCAGGTGCGCTGTATCTGCAAACGCGAAAACGCGCTGTAGGTGGCCTCGAAGGTCGCGCCGTACAGAGCCCCCACGCAGATCGAGCCGGGCGACAGATAGGTGACGTAGGGCACGCCCTCCACGCCGGGCAGCATGCCGCCCAGGCCGTAGCCCAGCGCCAGAAGCGCCACCATGGGATCCAGCACGTCGCCCAGGATGGTGGTCAACGCGGTCTTGCGCCACACCAGGAAGTTGCGCTGCATCACCGCGAAACCCCGGCGCGTCAACTGGGGCCAGTGCCAGATCGAAGGCATGCCGGAAGAAGAAGCTACTGCGGATGATTCCACTGGTTCGTCTCCCATCAGGTGTCGTCCCGCATGTCGCGCCCCGTCAGGCGCAGGAACAAATCCTCCAGATTGGCCGGCCGGTGCAGGTAGCGCAGGCCGGCCGCGCCGCGCAAGGTGCGGACGATGGGCTCGGCGTCGTCCGTATAGCAGAATGCGGTCTCGCCGCTGACCTCGATGCGGGCAGCCAGCGTGGACTGGTACCGCGCCAGCCAGGACCGCAAGGCATCGCCGTAGACCTCCACCACCTGGGGTTCGACATGCTTGTCGATCAGCGCGCGCGGCGTGCCTTCGGCGATCATGCGGCCGTGGTCGATCACGCCCAGCCGGTCGCACAAACGTTCGGCCTCGTCCATGAAGTGCGTGGTCAGCAGGATCGTTTTGCCATGCGCGAGCAG
This sequence comes from Bordetella sp., assembly GCA_035493915.1. Classification (GTDB taxonomy): domain Bacteria; phylum Pseudomonadota; class Gammaproteobacteria; order Burkholderiales; family Burkholderiaceae_B; genus Bordetella_C. Next base: position 11,714 of record DATJHN010000040.1, on the reverse strand, counting down.
CGCCTTCAAACGCTCCCAGATCAAGTGGCGCGCTTGCGGATCCAGTCCGGTGGTGGGCTCGTCCATGACGATCAGGTCCGGATTGTTGATCATGGCCCGCGCCAGCGTCAGGCGCCGCTTCATGCCGCCGGACAGTTCGCTGATGCGCGACTGCGCCTTGGCGGTCAGCGCAGCGAAATCCAGCAGCCCCGGAATGCGGTCGCGGATCTGCGCGTCGCTCAGGCCGAAGTAGCGGCCGAACACCAACAGGTTTTCCGCCACGGTAAAGTCCGGGTCCAGATTGTCCATCTGGGGAACCACGCCCACGCCCATGCGCGCCTGCCTGGCCTGCGCCGGCACGGGCAAACCCAGCAGCTCGATGCTGCCGCGGTCGAACGGCGTCAAGCCCAGCAGGGTGCGCAGTGTCGTGGTCTTGCCGGCCCCGTTCGGGCCCAGCAGTCCATAGCATTCGCCACGCCGCAGTTGGAAAGAAAGATCCTGGACGATAGGCCGGCCGTTGTAGCCCTTGTGCAGCTTTTCGATGCGCAAGGCCGGCGTATCAGGCACGGGAACGGCGGTCGCGGGGTCGGTCGTCGCGGGGCTCATCGGGCCATTCTAGCCGTGCACGGCCACGGGGCCGATACACCCCGGTTCCATCCATTTGTTCGAGAGACACAAGTGGTATTTCCACTGGATGGAAATGACTGCCGCGCCGGCGGGCCACCTTCCTCTACACTCGTCCGCAGAACAAGTACCGCGCCATTCTCGCGCGTGGCCCGCGTTTCACCGGCATAACCATGCCGGATGTGGAGACAGAACATGCAGCATTCCCAATCCCGGCGCCGTTTGTTGACGGCCGCCGCCACCGCCACGGCCGCTTCCTGGCTGCCACGCGCCGCGCTGGCGCAAACGTCGGCGCTACCTGACAAGACCCTGCGCCTGATCGTGCCTTTCGCGCCCGGCGGCCCGGTCGACAGCCTGGGCCGGCTCCTGGGCAAAATCATGAGCCCCGGTTTGAAACAGCCTGTGGTGGTCGACAACCGCCCCGGCGGCGGCGGCGTGGTCGCGCTGAACGCCGTCAGCAGCGCGCCAGCCGACGGCGCGACGATGGTGCTGGCGTCCATCACGCTGGTCACCACCCCCGCGATGATGCACGTCTCGTACGACGCGGAAAAAGACTTCGAACCCCTTACCGTTGCCGCATTCATTCCGCACATTCTGGTCGTGCGTGCCGACTATCCCGCCAAGACGCTGGCCGAGCTGGTGGCGGCCGCCAAGGCCAATCCCAACAGCATGAGCTATGGTTCATCGGGCAATGGCACGTCGGCGCACCTTGCAGGCGCGTTGTTCGCCGATCGGGCCGGCCTGCAGGTGACGCACGTGCCCTACCGGGGCGCCGCGCCCGCCCTCACCGATCTATTGGCCGGCCGGCTTCAATTCATGTTCCTGGATACGCCGACGCTGCTGCCCTACCTGCGCGCCGGCAAGCTGCGCGCGCTGGCGGCAGCGCCCGCGGCCGGCGCCAAGGCGCTGCCGGACGTGCCGACCATCGCCGCATCGGGATACCCGGGTTTCGATATCCACGCGTGGTACGGCGCGCTGATCAAGGCCGGCACGCCGGAGCCGACCCGGCAGGCGCTGTACGGCGCCCTGCGCGATGCCTTGCGCAGCGACGAAGCCCGGCAATATCTGTCATCGGTCGGCATCGATCCCGGGGGCATGCCGCCCGAGCAATTCGCCAGCCTGATCCATGGCGACCTGGCCCAATGGAAAGACACCATCGGCCGCTTGCATATTTCGATCGGCTAAGCTGTCCGCGCAAAGCGGAACTTTCACGAGACACCCATGCGTATTGCCATTCCCGACGACTACCAGGACTGCGTGCGCGGCCTGGATTGCTATGCCCGGCTCGCCGGCCACGACGTGACGATCTTTCACGACAACGTAAAGGACATCGACGCGCTGGCAGAACGCTTCCGCGACGCCGAGGCCATCGTATTGACGCGCGAGCGCACCCAGATCGGCGAGGCGCTGCTGCGGCGCCTGCCGCGATTGCGCCTGATCAGCCAGATCGGCAAGGTAGCGCCGCACATCGATATCGCGGCCTGCACCGCGCAGGGCGTCGTGGTCGCCGAAGGATCGGGATCCGGCGCCGCCACGGCCGAGCTGACCTGGGCCCTGGTGCTGGCCAGCCGGCGCCATCTGGTATCCGAAGCCAACCGCCTGCGCGCGGGTAAATGGCAAGGCACGCTGGGGCAGGAACTGCGCGGCCAACGACTGGGCGTGTGGAGCTATGGCCGTATCGGCAAGCAGGTGGCGAACTACGGCCGTGCCTTCGGCATGAAGGTATGGGTGTGGGGCGGCCCTGGTTCCACACAGCAGGCGCGCGCGGACGGTATCGATGTCGCGCCCAGCCGCGAGGACTTTTTCGCCGAAAGCGATGTACTGACCTTGCAACTGCGATTGGGACCGGCCACGCAGGGCACCATCGGCGCGGCCGATCTCGGACGCATGAAAACGACGGCCCTGATCGTCAACACCAGTCGCGCCGAGCTGATACAGCCCGGCGCGCTGGAAGCCGCATTGCGCGCGGGCCGGCCCGGCTTTGCCGCGGTGGATACGTTTGAATCGGAACCCATCCTGGGCGCCGACCATCCGCTCCTGCATCTGGACAACGCCCTGTGCACGCCGCATCTGGGCTTCGTCGAAAAAGATAATTACGAAGCCTACTTCGGCATGGCCTTCGACAACATCAATGCATTCTGCGCGGGCGCGCCGGCCAATGTGGTGAACCCGGAAGCGCTGAAGGTCGAACGCTGATCCATCCCGCTTCGGGACGGCCACGCCCATGCGTGGCCGTTTTTCATTGGACGCTCGTCACAGGCCGAACGCCTTCCTCTCGTCCGGCGACAGCCGGGCGGACATTGACGCCGGGCAATAAGCCGGGAAGGATCGGGCGGGCAGCCGGCAAAAATGAAAACGGGGCGCAGTGCGCCCCGTTCATGTCACCGTCATCGCCGGCGACTACCCGCCACGGCCAAGCTACAACACGGCGTGCGCCTTCACGTACTGCCTTACCGACTCCGCGTCGCAGTCCATGATCTGCACACGCTGCGGCAGCGACTCCAGGTCCGCCAGCGCGGCCGGCGGCGGCACCGGCCTGCCCAGGGCCTCTTGGATGGTGTCGGAAAATTTGGCGGGCAGCGCGGTTTCCAGCACCAGCATCGGCACGCCCGGCTCTACATAGGCGCGCGCGACCTTGACGCCATCGGCCGTATGCGGATCCACCAGCACGCCGCTTTCGTCATAGATGGAACGGATCGTGGCCAGGCGATTCGCATGCGTGCTGACGCCGCCGACGATACCGTATTCGGCTTCGAACAACGCCTGCTTCGCCGACAGGTCGAACTGCCCCGTTTCCACCAGTTCTTTCCACAAGGCCTTGACCCGCGCGGCATCGCCGCCCACCAGGTCGTAGACGAAGCGTTCGAAGTTGGAGGCGCGCGAGATATCCATGGACGGGCTGGAGGTCGCATAGGTATCCACGGCAGAACGCGGCCGGTAGATGCCCGTGCGGAAGAACTCTTCCAGCACATTGTTTTCATTCGTGGCGAGCACCAGGCGGCGTACCGGCAAGCCCATGCGGCGGGCAATATGCCCGGCCAGGATATTGCCGAAATTGCCCGACGGCACGGCAAAGGACACCTGCTGGTCCGCGCGCGTGGTGGCGCGCAGCCAACCATGGATGTAATACACCACCTGGGCGGCGATACGCGCCCAGTTGATCGAGTTGACCGCGCCCAGCCGGCAGCTCGCCTTGAATTCCAGATCGCCCGCCAGCAGCTTGACGATGTCCTGGCATTCGTCGAAAACGCCGCGCACGGCGATGTTATGGATGTTTTCATCCTGCAGCGAATACATCTGCGCGCGCTGGAAAGAACTCATGCGGCCATGCGGCGACAGCATGAACACCGCCACGCCCTTCTTGCCGCGCAGCGCGTACTCCGCCGCGGACCCCGTATCGCCGGACGTCGCGCCCAGGATGTTCAGCGTGGTGCCGCGCTTGGCCAGCACATATTCGAAGGCCTGGCCCAGGAACTGCATGGCCATGTCCTTGAACGCCAGCGTCGGGCCATCCGACAGCCCCAATAAACTCATGCCATCCAGAAGCGGACGCAGCGGCACAATGTCCTCGCTGCCGAAAACCTGCTGGGTATAGGCGGCCCGCGTCAGGCGATGCAGGTCATCCGCCGGAATATCGTCGGCGAACAGGCGCAACACCTGGAACGCCAGGTCCGCATACGGCAGGCCGCGCCAGGATGTCAGCGTATCGGCCGACAAGCGCGGCAATACTTCCGGCACCGCCAGGCCACCGTCCGGCGCCAGGCCTTCCAGCAGAATGTCCGAGAAATCCTGCGGCGCCATACCGCCGCGCGTGGACACGTATTTCATGACAGGCTCTCCATGCGGATGCGGGTGACGCGCGAACGCACGAACGATAGACCCTCGATGCGGCCGATGGCCGTGTTGACGTCGCCTTCCACCGCTTCGTGCGTCAGGAAGATGATTTCCGCGCCGCCGATGTGCGACGGCTGCTGGATCATGGAGCCGATGGAAATGCGGTGTTCCGCCAGGACGCGGGCGATGTCCGCCAGCACGCCGGGCTGGTCGTCCACGCGCAGGCGCAGGTAAAAGGACGTCGACACCTTGTCGATCGACAGGATGGGCGTATCGGCCATGGCGTCCGGCTGGAAAGCCAGATGCGGCACGCGGTTGCCCGGATCCGCCGTGTGCAGACGCGTCACGTCCACCAGATCGGCCACCACGGCGGAAGCGGTCGGCTCTTCGCCCGCGCCCTGCCCGTAATACAGCGTGGGGCCGACAGCGTCGCCGCGCACCATCACCGCGTTCATGGGGCCTTCCACATTCGCCAGCAGGCGTTCGGCCGGAATCAGCGCCGGATGCACTCGCAGTTCTATGCCATCGGGACGGCGCCGCGTCATGCCCAGCAGCTTGATGCGATAGCCCAGGCGTTCCGCATGCGCGATATCTTCCTGCGCCAGCGAGGAAATGCCTTCCACATAGGCTTTGTCGAACTGCACGGGCACGCCGAATGCCAGCGACGCCAGCAGCGTCAGCTTGTGCGCGGCGTCGACGCCCTCGATATCGAAGGTGGGGTCGGCTTCCGCGTAGCCCAGCCGCTGCGCCTCGGCCAGGACTTCGGCGAAGGGCAAGCCGCGCGTGCGCATTTCGGACAGGATGAAATTGGTAGTGCCGTTGATGATGCCGGCCACCCATTCGATGCGATTGGCCGTCAGGCCTTCGCGTATGGCCTTGATGATCGGGATGCCGCCGGCCACCGCGGCTTCGAAAGCCACCATGACGCCGCGCGCCGATGCCGCCGCGAAAATCTCGTTGCCATGCTTGGCCAGCAGCGCCTTGTTCGCCGTGACCACGTGCTTGCCCTGGGCGATAGCTTCCAGCACCAGCTCACGGGCCAGCGTATCGCCGCCGATCAATTCGACGACGATCTCGATATTCGGATTGCGTACGACTTCGTACGGATCGGTCGTGACCACCGCCGCGTCGCCGACACGGCTGGCCGCCTTGGCGGCATCGCGCACGGCGACGTGGCTGACCTCGATGCGACGGCCCGCGCGCCGTGCGATTTCTTCGGCGTTGCGCGACAGAACCGTAAAGGTCCCGCCACCCACCACGCCCAGGCCCAGCAGGCCTACCTTCATGGGATTCATTTCAGCAATCCGTCCTTGCGGAACATTTCCTTGATACCGCGCACTGCCTGGCGCGTGCGCTGTTCGTTCTCAATGAGCGCGAAGCGCACATATTCATCGCCATAATCGCCAAAACCGATCCCCGGCGACACGGCAACCTTGGCGTCGGCCAGCAGGCGCTTGGAAAATTCCAGCGACCCCTGGGCCTTGTAGGGTTCCGGGATCTCCGCCCAGATATACATGGACGCCTTGGGTATTTCTACATTCCAGCCGGCTTCGTGCAGGCCCCGTGCCAGCACGTCGCGCCGGCTGCGGTATTGCTCGACCACCTGCTTGACGCCGTCCTGCGGGCCGTCCAGCGCCGCGATCGACGCGACCTGGATGGGCGTGAACGTGCCGTAATCGTGATAGCTCTTGATACGCGCCAACGCATGCACCAGTTCGCGGTTGCCCACCATGAAGCCGATGCGCCAGCCGGCCATGTTGTAGCTCTTGCTCATGGTGAAGAATTCCACCGCCACATCGCGCGCGCCCGGTACCTGCATGATCGACGGCGCCACATAGCCGTCGAAACAGATATCGGCGTATGCCAGGTCATGCACAACCAGAATGTCGTGTTCCTTGGCCAGCGCCACCACGCGCTCGAAAAAGCTCAGGTCCACGCACTGCGCGGTCGGGTTGCTGGGAAAACCCAGCACCATCATTTTGGGCTTGGGAATGGATTCACGCACCGCGCGTTCCAGCTCCTCGAAAAAGTCCACGCCCGGCGTCATCCGTACCGACCGGATATTGGCACCCGCGATTACGGCGCCATAAATATGGATGGGATAGCTGGGATTGGGAACCAGCACCGTATCGCCGCGGTCCAGGGTGGCCAGCATCAGATGCGCCAGGCCTTCCTTGGACCCGATCGTGACGATGGCCTCGCTGTCCGGATCGATATCGACCGCATAGCGGCGCTGGTACCAGTCGGAAATCGCCTTGCGCAGCCTGGGAATGCCCTTGGAAACCGAATAACCGTGGGTGTCGGGCCGATTCGCGGCCTCGATCAGCTTGTCGACGATATGGCGCGGCGTGGGGCCGTCCGGGTTGCCCATGGACATGTCGATAATGTCCTCCCCGCGCCGTCTCGCCGCCATTTTCAACTCGGCCGTTATATTGAAAACGTAAGGCGGCAGGCGCTCGATGCGCGAAAAGTTCCTCATGACGGGAATCCTTGATGCGGGAAGGGGATTATGGGCTAACCCGATAATCTAGCCGAAGGCGGCTCCCCCGGCAAATGGCAGGGAAAATAGCGTTTTTCCCCGTGTTGAGCATGCAACATGCGTGCATTGCGATGCGCTATCATCCGCACAACAAGCCGGAGTCCTTATTGAAGCTGCATACTGAGCCTGCGTCGGCCCTGAATACCGTAACCGCATACGGTGACGGATATATCGAAGTCAACCAGGTACGTTTTTCCCACGCGGTCGCATTCGGGCCGGAAGGCGCGGTCGTTGAATGGCCGGTCAAGACGGCAGACCAGATCACTTCCGCGCTATTGCGCCAGGCAGCCGGCCTGCCTGAACCGGTCAGCGATCCGCTCGCTTTCCTGGACGAGCCCGGCAACGCGCCCGCCCTTCCCCCCAACGCCCCCGAAGTCCTGCTCATCGGCACCGGCGCGCGCCAGCGCTTTCTGCGTCCGGACGTGCTGCGTCCGTTGCTGACGGCTGGCATCGGCATCGAAACCATGGATACCCAGGCGGCGGCGCGAACCTACAACATATTGATGTCGGAAGGCCGACGCGTCGTCGTCGCGCTGATACCCACCGGAGAATCCCAATAATGAAGCCGATCATAGGCAAACCGGCCCCGCTTTTTACCGCCGACAGCACCATAGGCCCGATCAGCCTGGAACAATGCCGCGGCCGTGCCGTGGTCATGTATTTCTACCCCAAGGACAACACGCCCGGCTGCACGACCGAAAGCCAGGATTTCCGTGACCTGCACGAAACCTTCCTGGCCGCCGGTTGTGTGGTAATCGGCATTTCCCGCGATTCGCTCAAATCGCACGAAAATTTCCGCTGCAAATACGAACTTCCTTTTCCATTGATTACCGACCCCGACGAAACCGTGTGCAATCTGTTCGGCGTCATCAAGCAGAAAAACATGTATGGCAAACAGGTGCGCGGTATAGAACGCAGCACCTTTCTGATCGACGCCTATGGCGTGCTGGTGCAGGAATGGCGGGGGGTCAAGGTTCCCGGCCATGCGAAAGAAGTCCTGCAGGCCGCGAAAAGCATCGGTTGACCGATTTCCGTAGTTCCCGTCAGGCGATATTGCCGGCCCCCCAAGGAGAGTGACTCCATGCCGCTTCCCAAGTTGCCCACCCGTCCCGCCGCCATCCTGACCTTCCCTTCGGGCGAAGCCGTCCGCAATCCGGCAGCCCGGCCGCAAGCCAACCAGCCGGAACCGGAAGTCGTCCAGCCCCAGTTGGCCGGCATTTCCGCCCCCCAGCCCGCCGTGGCGCGTAAAACCACGGCGCGCAAGGAGACCGGCCGCAAAGCCGCCGCCGCCCAGCCCCGAGCCGCGGCACCCACAGCCCCGGCGTTGCGGGCCGCCCCCGCGCCAGCACCGGTGGCGACGCCTACGCGCAAGACCCGGGCACGCAGCGAAACGGGCGTGCGCAAGTTGTTCGTGCTGGATACCAACGTCCTGCTCCACGATCCCAGCTCCCTGTTCCGTTTCGAAGAGCACGACATCTTCCTGCCGATGATGACGCTGGAAGAACTGGATCACCAGAAGAAAGGCATGTCCGAGGTCGCGCGCAACGCACGCCAGGTCAGCCGTTCGCTGGACGCCCTGGTCAGCGACACCGTCAAGCTGGACGAAGGCCTGGCGCTGAACGCGCTGGGCAACAAGGACGCCAGCGGCCGCCTGCTGCTGCAGACCACCGCCATCCACAGCACCCTGCCGTCCGACCTGCCCATGGGCAAGGCGGACAACCAGATCCTGGGCGTGGTGCGCGCCCTGCAAGAGAAATACACCGAGCGCGAGGTCGTGCTGGTGTCCAAGGACATCAACATGCGCCTGAAGGCCCGGGCGCTGGGGATGGCGGCCGAGGACTACTTCAACGACCACGTCCTGGAAGACTCCGACCTGCTCTACACCGGAGTGATGCAGTTGCCGGAAGACTTCTGGAACAAGCACGGCAAGGACGTCGAATCCTGGCAACAGGGCGGCACGACGTTCTATCGCGTCAGCGGTCCGCTGTGCGCGACGTTCGTGGTCAACCAGTTCGTCTATTTCGAAGGGCAGATGCCGCTGTACGCCCAGGTGCGCGAAGTCAGCGGCAAGACCGCGGTACTGGCGACCCTGCGCGATTACACGCACGGCAAGAACAATGTGTGGGGCATCACGGCGCGCAACCGCGAACAGAATTTCGCCCTGAACCTGCTGATGAACCCCGAATGCGATTTCATTTCGCTGCTGGGACAAGCCGGCACGGGCAAGACCCTGCTGGCCCTGGCCGCGGGCCTGACGCAGGTTCTGGAAACCAAGCGCTATACCGAGATCATCATGACGCGCGTCACGGTGCCCGTCGGCGAGGACATCGGCTTCCTGCCCGGCACGGAAGAGGAAAAAATGCTGCCATGGATGGGCGCGCTGGAAGACAACCTGGACGTGCTCAATATGGGCGATGGCGACGGCAACGGCGATTGGGGCCGCGCCGCCACCATGGACCTTATCCGTTCGCGCATCAAGGTAAAGTCGCTGAACTTCATGCGTGGCCGCACCTTCCTGAACAAATACCTGATCATCGACGAAGCGCAGAACCTGACGCCCAAGCAGATGAAGACCCTGGTCACGCGCGCCGGTCCGGGCACCAAGGTAATCTGCCTGGGCAACATCGCACAGATCGACACGCCCTACCTGACGGAAGGCAGTTCGGGCCTGACCTTCGTGGTGGACCGCTTCAAGGGCTGGCCGCATTCCGGCCACGTCACGCTGCAGCGGGGTGAACGCTCCAGGCTGGCGGATTACGCCGGCGATGTGCTGTAGCGAGCGGGAAACGGGCCGCGGCATGAAAGCACTTGCCTACGACGCCACGGGAGCCGCGGCATGAAGCCAGCGCTTCCAGTCGGCATCACCATGGGCGACGCCGCCGGCATCGGCCCGGAAATCGTGGTCCAGGCCCTGGCGCAGGGCCTGGCCGCGCCCGCCATCGTTTATGGCGATGCCGGCGCCCTGCGGCGCGCCGCCGATCTGCTCGGCGCGCGGCTCGTTATCGAAGAAATCCCGGCAGCCGCCCAGGCCAATCCGCGCGCCGGCGTCATCCAGGTAGTGGCCTGCCACCCGGCACTGCCCGCCGATCTGCCGCCCGGGCAGGTCAGCGCCCTGGCAGGCCGCGCCGCGTATGAATACGTGTGCGCCGCGATCGACGACGCGCTGGCCGGCGGCATCCGCGCCATTGTGACGGCGCCGCTGAACAAGGCATCGATGCACGCGGGCGGCATCGACTACCCCGGACATACGGAAATCCTGGCCGAACGCAGCGGCACCAACGATTTCGCCATGATGCTGGCCAACCGCGAACTGCGCGTGCTGCTGGTGACCATCCATGTGGCGCTGGCCGACGTCTTTGCCCGCATCACACTGGAATCCGAACTGCGCGCCATCCGCCTGGCGCATGCGGCTTGCCGCCAGATGGGCATCGCGCGGCCGCGCGTCGCCGTGGCCGGCCTGAATCCGCACGCCGGCGAAAGCGGCAAATTCGGCCGCCAGGAAATCGACATCATCGCCCCTGCCATCCAGGCCGCCCGCGACCAGGGCATGGATGCCAGCGGCCCCTGGCCCGGCGACACCATATTCATGCGGGCCCGGCGCGGCGATTTCGATATCGTCGTGGCGCAGTACCACGATCAGGGCCTGATTCCCGTCAAATACCTGGGCGTGGAAGAAGGCGTCAACGTCACCGTCGGCCTGCCTTTCGTGCGCACCAGCGTCGACCACGGCACCGCCTTCGACATCGCATGGCAAGGCATCGCCGACCCCACCTCGCTGGTCACCGCCTTCGACCTCGCCCTGGCGATGACGCCTTTGGGGGGCGACAAGCGGTAGGCGCGGCGTGGGGGCATCATTCTTCCCCTGACAGCGCCTTGAAAGAATCCGCGCCGCGCAAGGTCTACAATAGGCGCCGTCTCAAATTTCCTATCCCGGCCGGCTGGCGCGGTTCACGCGTCGCATGACCGTCCTACGCCGCAGCTCCATGAATCGCTTCACTCGCTATTTGCCGGACCGCTTCACGCTGTTCCTGGTCACCACAGTCCTTATCGCCAGTTTCCTTCCCGCCCATGGCCGGGGCCTGCCGATCTTCAATAACATCACGAACATCGCCGTCGGGCTGCTGTTCTTCCTGCATGGGGCCCGGCTGTCGCGCGAAGCCATCGTCGCCGGCATAACGCACTGGCGCCTGCACGGCCTGATTTTCACCACCACATTCATCCTGTTCCCCATCATCGGGCTGCTCCTCAAGCCGGTCCTGATGCCGCTGGTGACGCCGGAGCTGTACCTGGGCATCATGTTCCTGTGCTGCCTGCCCGCCACGGTTCAATCGGCCATCGCCTTCACGTCCATGGCGCGCGGCAATGTGCCCGCCGCGGTGTGCAGCGCGTCGGCATCCAGCCTGCTCGGCATCTTCATCACGCCGCTGGCGGTCGGCCTGGTCGTCGTCAACGCCGGCAGTGCCCCGGTGTCCTTCGATGCCATCGGCAAGATCATGCTGCAACTGCTGTTCCCCTTTCTGCTGGGCCAGGCCCTGCGCCGCTGGATCGGCGCCTGGGTACACAAGCGCAAAGCCCTGCTGAAGTTCGTGGACCAGGGCTCGATCCTGCTGGTGGTGTATACGGCGTTCTCGGAAGCCGTCAACGAAGGGCTGTGGCACAACACGCCCATCCCGGCGTTGCTGGGCCTGATCGTGGCCTGCGCCGTGATCCTGGTGGTCGCCCTGCTGATCACCACCCT
>DATJHN010000039.1:0-28286 GCA_035493915.1 Bordetella sp. | reverse complement strand
TTTGTCTATGCGCCAGGCGATGATGGTGTCGCAGGTGCCATTATCGGGATCCTCGCCTATCCAGCAGGGACAGAGGACGTTGCAATTGCAGACCTCGAGCAGACGGCCTTCCAGGTGATAGCTCATATCCCCTCCCGCCGTTGGACCCTGTGTTTATCGGTCGTAGCGTGTAGGGTCAGCGCGCAAATCAATTCTTGTTCCGCCATGGCCTTGAGTCAAGCCGATGACCGGCCCCGATGCGGGGATTCGGCCTTTCGGAGCTATCGCTAAGGATGGATGTTGACGAATCGGCCTCGGCGGGGCCATACTGGTAATACCACTTGAACACCAAACCAAAATGGAAAAACCCGACGGGTCCCCGGAATTGTCGATGTCGCCTGTGAAGCGCACCTCGCTCGCGCAGGCCATCGCGCACAAACTGCGGGAGCTGATCGCGCAGCGCAAGCTGCAGGGTGGGGACCGCCTGCCTTCCGAAAGGGATCTGGCGTTGGCGCTGGAGGTCAGCCGTCCCGCCATTCGCGAAGGCATGCGGCTGCTGGAAGGGCTGGGCATCGTCGACGTGCGCCACGGCAAGGGCATATTCGTGCTGGAGCGGCAGAGCGTGCCGTTGACCGACCTCTCCCAGCTGGATTCGGCGTCGCGGCTGGTGCTGCTGCGCCAGGCCGTCGACGCGCGCCGCGCCGTCGATGTGGAGACCGCCCGGGTCGCGGCCCGCGAGGCGCTGCCGGAGGATCTGCGCCGTATCGGCGACAGCCTGGATGCCGCCGAATCCGAGCCGCTGGCCTCGCGCCGGGAGTTCTCGCTTGATCTGACGTTCGAGCAGTTGCTGGGCGAGGCCACGCACAACCCCTATCTGATCGCCGTACAACGTGTGGCCCATCAGATGTTCCAGAGCGCCTGGGAAAGCTGCGGCTTTATTCCGCGGCCGGCCCAGCAGCGCAATGCCCAGCATCGGGAGATTTTCGCGGCCGTGCGCCAGGGCAAGGAAGCCCTGGCGGCCAGCCGCATGGCGGCGCATTTCGAGCTTTCCATTGCGCCGCCGTCGACCGCCGGACAGCCATCCGGCAACAAGAAGAGTGCCAGGAGACTACATTGACCAAGCTATTCACGAGGTTGGCGGCCGCGGTTGCAGCCGCCAGCCTGTTTGCGGCCGTGCCGCCGGCATCCGCGGCGGACGCGTATCCCGATAAACCGATACGCCTTATCGTTCCTTACGCGCCGGGCGGCGCCACCGACATCCAGGCGCGGCTGGTGGCACAGCAATTGACGCTGGCGCTGGGGCAGTCGGTGGTGGTGTTGAACAAGGCCGGTGCGGGCGGCAATATCGGCAGCGATTTCGTCGCCAAATCGCCCGCCGACGGCTACACCCTGCTAATGGGCGGCGTGGGCACGCATGCGATCAACCCGCATCTGTACAAGAACATCCCCTACGACGCCATGAAGGATTTCGCGCCCGTGGCGCTGATCGGCTCCGAGCCCAATGTGCTGCTGGCCAATCCCTCCGTTACCGCGCCGGACCTGCAAGCCCTGATGGCGCAGGCCAAGGCGGCGCCGGGCAAGCTGGCCTACGCGTCGCCCGGTATCGGGACTTCCAACCACCTGGCGATGGAACTGCTGAAGGCGCGCGCCGGCGTGAATATCCTGCACGTTCCCTACAGCGGCGGCGGGCCGGCCATGGCCGACGTGCTGGGCGGACAGGTGCCGCTGCTATTCATCAATCTGGACATTGCCTTGCCGCAGATGAAGTCCGGCAAGCTGAAGGCCTATGCCGTCAGCAGCAGCGAGCGCTCGCCCTTGCTGCCCAATGTGCCGACCATCGCGGAGAGCGGCTACCCGGGCTATGTGGCAACGTCGTGGACCGCGCTGTATGCGCCGGCCGGTACGCCGCAGGCCATCGTGCAGCGCCTGAATCAGGCGGTTAACGAGGGCTTGCGCAAGCCGGACGTCAGCGAGCATTTGCGCGCCACCGGCTTTACGCCCGCATCGATGACCAGCGAGGAATTCGCCGCGTGGGGCAAGAAGGAATTCGACAAGTGGGGCGAGGCGGTCAAGGTCTCCGGCGCCCAGGCGGAATGACATGATGGACGCTTCCCGCGGCCCCGTCGATTGCCATACGCATGCATGGACGGCGGACCTGCCCATGGCGGCGATCCGGCATTACACACCGGATGGTGAACGTACGGCCGCTGCCTTGCTGGCGGATATGGCGCGCCACGGAATCGCGGCCGCGGTGGTGGTGCAGCCCAGTTTCCTGGATGACGACAACCTTTATCTGGCCGATACGCTGCGCCTGGCGCCCGATCGATTGCGCGGGGTCGCGGCTTTTCCGCGGGTGCCCGCGGCGGCGCGGGTGCGCGAGCTGAGTGATGCCGGCGTGCGTGGCGCAAGGCTGAATCTGTTCGGCGATATGGCATTGCCGGATCCACGGGCGGCCGCTTGGCGCGACGCGCTGGATGCCATGCGCAAGGCGGGCTGGCATCTGGTCATCGCGGGCAGCGGCGCCGTGCTGGCCGATGCGCTGGCGCGTCTGTCCGATCTTGATCTGCCGCTGGTTATCGATCACTACGGCATGCCGTCCACGCCGGCCGTGCAGGATTGTCCGGGGATACGCGCGCTGGCGGCTGCCCGCGACAAGACGGCTTGCTGGGTCAAGTTGTCCGCTCCTTACCGTCTGCTGCGCGGATTGCAGGCGGATGGCGGCGCCCAGGTCGTACGCGAGCTGAACCAGCTGGGCTACGCCGGTCGTTACCTGTGGGGAAGTGATGCGCCGTTCACCCGCTTCGAGCATGAGCAGAGCTATGCGCGAGTGTTGGACGCGTATGTGGGGCTGCTTGATGCCGGCCTGGTGGACGCGGATTCCCTGCGGCGCAATGCCGAATATTTGTATTTCGACATTACCGGCACCGCGCCTGGCGCATGAGTTTCCCATCGGCGCTTGCCGGTGTTCCGATCATTGATTGCTATGAAGGCCGTTTCATGAAGATTTCTCGAGTCATCCCCATGCATGTGGGGCAGTTCCTGTACGTGCGTATCGAAACGGAATGCGGACTGGTCGGGTTCGGCGAATCCGGCACGTGGGGCCATATCGAGGCGTCGAAGGCTGCCCTGGAAAAGTTCGGGGAATACCTGGTCGGCCAGGACCCGCGCCGCATCGAGTACCACTGGAATGTGATGCAGCGCTTCAGCCATTTCCGCGGCACCGCGATCAACGGCGCGGTGTCGGCGGTGGATATCGCGCTGTGGGATATCCTGGGCAAGAAACTGGGCGTACCGGTGTGGCAATTGCTCGGCGGGCGTTATCGCGACGCCATACGCGTATATGGGCATGTGTACGCGCCGACCATCGAGGAAACAGTGGCGGAATGCCGGCGCCTGAAGGATGCCGGCTTTACCGCCATCGGCCATCTGAATCCCTTCCTGGACGAGTCGGAAGACGATCCTTTCTTCAAGACGCAGATGCGCAAGCTGGACGATGCCGCGGAAAACGTGCGGCTGTTCCGCGAGGCAGTGGGTCCCGATGTGGACCTGTTGCTGGAGCTGCATCGGCGCCTGACCCCGGCCGAAGCCGTTACCCTGGCGTCCAAGGTGGAAGCCTATACGCCGATGTGGATCGAGGATCCGCTGCGGCCGGAGCTTTACGACGAATTGCCCGCCGTGGCGAACTCCACCACCATTCCGGTCGCCACCGGCGAACGCTTCGGCTCGCCGTTCGAGTTCCAGACCCAGTTCCGCCGCGGCGGCGTACGTTATGCCCGCACCTCGGTCTGCGTGTGCGGCGGCATTACGGGCGCTCGCAAGATCGCCGGCATGGCCGAGACGCTGGGCATCGAGATCGCGCCACACAATCCGCTGTCGCCGATCAGCCTGGCGGCCTGCTTGCAGCTGGCCACCGCGACGCCGAATTTCGCCATCCAGGAATATCCCACGGGTTTCGAGAACCTGACCATGCAATCGGGCGCCCGGCTGCTGGGCGCCGATCTGGTCAAGAGCCATCCCCTGGTCGAAAACGGTTTCATCCGCGTCAGCGATGCTCCAGGCATAGGCGTCGAGTTGCACGATGACGTCGAGCAGTTGCGGGCGCCGCTAAAGCGCAAGGTGTCGATGCGGCATTACAAGGATGGCTCGCCGATGGACCAGTGAGCGGGGCAGTGTGTCATCCGGAAATCGAGAGTTCGGATATCTGCAAGGCTTCGCGCTGCAACAGGGCGGCGATCGCACGATAGCGGTTGTCCTTCATGATGCGGCTGGTCAGCGCCGCGACGCTTAACGCGGCGTATGGCTGGCCCGCCCTGGCTGGAATTGCCACGCCGACAGCGCTGACCTCGGGCAGGATGTTGTCGTGGTTCAGCGCAAAACCCAGGCGGCGCGCATTTTCCACCATGCCCCGCACCACATCGGCGTTGAGCATGCCGTAGCGCGCAATGCGCGCGGCATTGCGGTCGATATACGCATCGCAGTCCTTTTCGGGCATATGCATAAGCAAGGCCAGGCTCGCCGCGGCCGCGCCGAGCGGCCGCCGGTTGCCGACATCGATGGTCAACGCACGGACCGGATAGCCACCCTCATGGCGTGCGATGCACACCGCGTCGGCCCCGCTGCGCATCATCAGGAAGCACGTATCCCCGGTTTCCGTGGAGATGCGCGCCATCGAAGCCGCGGCGATTTCACGGAGCGGGAATTGCTGTTCGGCGGCCAGGCCCAGCTCGAAAGCCAACCCTCCCAGACGGTAGCGGCCATCTCCATCCCGCGTGGCCAAGCCTTCCGCGCACAAGCCGCGTACCACGCGATTGATCGTGGCGCGCGGCAGGCCTGTGCGTTCGACCAGATCAACGATGCGAGCGCCGCCGCGCGTGCTTTCCGCCAGGGCGCGCAACACGCGGGCCGTGAAGCTGACCAGCTGCGCGCCACGCACGGGACGCCCCGTGCCGTTCCTGGCGGCGCCACCGTCCGCAGTGTCTACATTGTGTTCATTATTAGGCAATTTCTTCGATCTCATTGATAGGACGATTTTCCTGGACCTATTATCGGCGTATAGGCGCCATAGAGCGTATCAATCTATGTACACATAGTAATCACAAGGAGGAGAAAAATGGGATATCGACGTCTTTGCGAATTTGTAATCGCCGCCTTGCTGCCGCTGTGCGGCGGGCTGGTACATGCGGCGGATGCCTATCCGTCCAAGCCGATCCGGTTGATCGTGCCTTACGCGCCCGGCGGCGGAACCGATATATCTGCTCGGGCGCTGGCGCAGCATATGGGCCAGATACTCGGACAGTCCGTGATCGTGGAGAACCGGCCTGGCGCCGGCACCTTGGTGGGCACCGCTTTCGTCGCCAAGGCAGCGCCGGACGGCTACACGCTGGTCTATGGGTCGGTGACGCATACCATCGCCCCCGCGCTGTACAAGTCCAAGATGCCGTTCGATGCGGTAAAGGATTTCACGCCGATCTCGCAGGTGGCCACCTTTCCTTTCGTATTCCTGGTGCAACCCGCGTCGAAGATTGGGTCCATCCAGCAACTGGTTACCGCATTGAAGGCGAAACCTGGCGCGCTGAACTATGCATCGGTCGGCAACGGCACGGGCACGAACCTGTCCGGTGAAATGTTCAAGCTGATGACGCATACGAACATGGCGCATGTGCCGTACAACGGCTCGGGTCCCGCCATCACCGCATTGCTGGGCGGCCAGGTCCAGGTGGCGATCAGCGATCCGCCGCCGGCCATGGGATTCATCAAGGAAGGCAAGCTGCGCGCCCTGGCGGTTACCACGGCGCAGCGTTCGTCAGCCCTGCCGGAGATACCGACGCTCGCGGAAGCCGGTGTGCCCGGGTTTGAATTCACGTCCTGGTGGGGCGTGTTCGGTCCCGCCGGCCTGCCACCGGATGTCACCGCGCGTTTGAACAAGGCCATCGTCGAGGCATTGCGCGCGCCGGATGTGAAAGCCGCCTTGGCATCGTTCGCGGCCGAACCAGTGGGCAGCTCGCCCGCGGCCTTCAGCGAAACCGTCAAGCGGGAGGTCGATAAGTTCGCCCGCATTGTCCAGGACGCTCATATCTCGATTGACTAACACCACCATTGCCCACGCTTATGCATAGCTCTTCGACTATCCCAACCAAGCCCGTGTTGACGCTTGAAGCGGCCAGACGCGTGGCGCGGCGCTCGCTGGACGCCGCGTGCGAACAAAAGCTCAGGATCGCTGTTGCCGTCGTCGACGATGGCGGACGGTTGCTCTATTTTGAACGCATGGACGACGTGCCCTGGGGCAGCGGTGATGTGGCGTTGGCCAAGGCAAGCAGCGCGGCCGCGTATCGGCGCGATACGGCGGTGTTTGACGACCGTCTGACCGGCGGCCGTCTGGCAGTGCTGAGCCAGCCCGATGCATTCCCAATACAAGGTGGCGTGGCGCTGCGCATCGGCGGCATTTGCGTCGGCGCCATCGGCGCCAGCGGTGCGTTGGCGTCGGAGGACACCATGTTGTGCCAGGCCGGCGCCGCTGTCCTGGACCACGAGGAGATCAACGTTGCCTAACGCATCCGTCCGCTCGCCGCAGGATTGGCGTCCTTTCGGTTCCACGGGGCTGCGGCTCTCTGCCCTGGCGCTGGGCGGCCATGAATATCTGGCCGACGGCAGGTCGCGCGGCTTTAACGAGGATATGAAGCAGGCGGTCTCGCCCGGCTACGTCGGCTCGGGCTATGGCGGTCCGAAGCGCAAGCAGGTTCTGGCCGCGGCCTACGATCTGGGCATCAACGTCTTCGACGTCACCATCGATTCCGAAAAAGAGGCGCTGGGACGCAATCTGCGTGACATGCCGCCGCCTTACGAGATCCATGTTCAGACTCGACCGGAGGGTATGTGCTACAGCTATGACAGGAACAATCGCAAGCTGCTCGACTATGCGCTGCTGCGCGCGGAAGTGCAGCGTGGCTTGAAACTTCTGGGACGGGACTGCATCGATTTGTTCAACGTCGGGCTTCTGAGCTGGTCTATCGACCATGACCCCGACTACATGTCGGTGCTGGCGGAAAACCTGGCGCGGCTCAAGCGCGAAGGGCTGATCCGCCATGCGGTGGCGGATTCCTTTTCCGGCGAGCGCCTGTACCTGGCCATGCTTCGCAGCGGCGCATTCGACGCCGTCAATGTCGACCTGAACCTTGGCGACGCCCAAGCCTTGCAGACCGTGCTGCCCGCTGCCGGCGGCGCCGGCATGGGCCGTATCGTGCGAGAGGCTTTTTTCAAGGGGGCGCTGTTCCGTATCGGCGTGGAGGCCGGTATTGGCGACAAGGCCGTGCTGGCCCGCCTGGCGCTGAAGTGGGTGGCCCTGCATCGTCCGGATGTGTTGATCGTGGGGGTGGACGACGCAGATCAGCTGCGCGCCAATGCGGCCAGCTTCCAGTCCGCCTGGACCAGCGACGACGAGGTGCTGCTGGCCCGCCTGCGGCGCGTTCCCGCCTTCCGGCAGTACGAAACCGACAAGTTCCTCGAATTCTTTCCAGCACCCGCGGGAGACGAACAACCATGACCCCAGACCTGGATCACCGCTGGCTGAAGGACAGCCTTGCCATGATTACCACCATGCGCGCCGACGATGCGTCGCGCTGGGATCCGGACAAGCTGGTCGAACTGGCCCGCTCATTCTCGCTGGGCGCGCTGGGATTCAGCGTGGGAGGGGTCACCGCGTTTTATCCGACCCGTTTGCCGGACCATCCCGTCAGCCCCTCGCTGAATGGGCGCGACCTGGTCGGCGAAACGATCAAGGCGCTGCACGCGGCCGGTATCCGTACCATCGGCCGCATCGATCCCAGCCTAGGCAGTCCGCAGGCGTATGCCAAGTACCCGGAACGCTTCGCGCGCGATGCCGATGGGCAGCCCATCAAGCTGCACGACTTCTATCTGACCTGTCCCAATGGCGATCATTTCCGATCGTTCATGATCGATGTCGTCCGCGAGATCGTCGAGCTTTATCCCCTGGATGGCTTGTGGGCGAATGCCGCGCAGTTCTCTCCCTGGAGCACAGGCCGTTGTTATTGCGATAGCTGCCGGGGCGCGTTCCGCGAGGCTTTCGGCAAGGATTTTCCGGAGAAGGAAGACTGGAGCGATCCGGTCTGGAAGCAATACAACGAATGGCGCTACACCCGCATAGCCGACTGGAATCGCATGGTCAAGGCCGTGATCGACGAGGTGCGGCCCGCTTGTGCCTGGCTGCCGCTCAGCCAGGTCATCGAGTCATGGGATCACACGCGCAAGGGCGGTTGGGACATCGACATGACGATTCCCCATGCCGATGGCGTGGTGCTTGAAGCACAGCGCCGCTACTGTAATCTGTGGTGGCCGGGCATGGAGGCGCGCTATGCGCAAGGCATGGATGACAGCCGCGGCTCGGGCATTACGATCAGTTATTTCTATCCGTGGTGGCGCTTCACCCATGCGCCGGTGCCGGAGAACCGCGTGTGGGCCGCGCAGATGGTGGCCAATGGCGCGCGTCCGTGGCTGCACCTGACCGGCTATTTTTCCGAGCATTTCGACCGCCGCGGCCTGGAGCCGATGCGCGAGCTGTTCCGCTTCTTCCATGAACAGGGCGATACCTACCAGGACCGCCGCTCCGCTGCCCAGGTCGCGCTGGTCTATTCCCGCACCTGCCTGGATTACATCGGCGCGGCGCAACCCGACCTGAACTACCTGGATGGCTTCAGGGGTGCCTATAACGCATTGATGGACGGCCGCCTGCCGTTTGACCTGCTGTCGGACAAGAACCTGACGGCCGAGTCGCTGGGACGCTACAAGTCCGTGCTGCTGCCCAATCTGGCGTGCATGGACGATGCATTGGCGCAAACGCTGCGTGATTACATGGACGCCGGTGGCCATGTGGTGGCCACCTACCGCACGGGTTTCTGCGACCGTTGGGGCAATCCTCACGCCGAACCCGTGGTCGGCCGCTGGCTGGGCGCGCGCTATACCGGCGAGACCCGCACCGACCTGAAGGCCGCGTATGCGCTGATCGGACGGCGGGATCATCCCGTGCTCGAAGGCGTGGGTGATACCGATCTATTGCCCCTGGCAGGGGGCGTATGCCGTTTCGAGGCTGGAGAGGCGAGCGATGCGGATGTGCTGCGGCTGGTACCCCCGGTGGAAGCGCGCCCCGGCAGCGGCATGAGCGTGCCGGAATTCAATGCCGCCGCTGGAATCACCGACATTCCGCTGCTGCTGACCAGGCGGATAGGGCTGGGCAGCCTGGCGTACTTTCCGTGGGAGCCTGACCGTATCGGCTTTCACTTCGGCCTGCGTGATCCCATGCGACTGATCGTGCAAGCCCTGCGTGCCGCGCCGGGGTGGTCGGACCTGGTCACCATCGAAGGCCCCGGCCTGATCGATACGTCCGTCATGGACAAGCCCGGCAGCCGGGTCGTTACCCTGGTCAACTTCAATACGCACGGTGGCATGCGCAGCGGCAACCGCCGCGCGGTCGAGGAAATCATTCCGCTGCACGATTTACGCGTCGCGGTACGGCTGCCAGCTGGCGGGCGTTGTACGGGCGCCGACTTGGCGGTTGCCGGTAAAGCGTTGCCTTTCCATCAAGATGGCGACACCGTGCATGTACAGATCCCGCGCATGCAAGAGTTCGAATCCCTGAAGATTCGATTCGCCGCCGGATAACAGGACCGGCGGGGAGTCCGGCGCGGCTTTGACCATTCGGTCGTAAGCCGGGTCGGGCTATTTGATCGGGCTACCTGGTCGGGCTATCTGGTTGGACTACTTGAGGCGCTCCGGCTTGGCCTGGCTGGCGACATTGCGCGTGGCGGCGATCAGGATGCCGTCGTGGAACAGCGCCGTGACGGTACCGCCGCCGTTGGCCGCGCTCTGCACAAACTGGATTTGCCAGCCGTAGATGTAGCCGCCCGGGTTGTCAAGGTCGGTTGCCCAGCCGATGGTCATCCGGCGCCCGCCGTCAGTGTCGTTCGCCGCATCGAACTTGGAAACATCCCCGCCCAATGCCCGGATTCCTTCCCTTACCTGGCCGGCCGTGGGCTGCGGACCGTAATCCGCGGCGTCCAGGGCCGACATGTTGGGACCGGAAGATGAGCAGGCGCCCAGGGCGGCAACCAGGCACACGCCGGCGGCGAATTTGATCAGTTTCTTCATCGTCATTCATCCGTGAGGGCCCATGCTCGGGCGAATCGGTAGGAATAATAACGAAATGCACCCCGCCCGGCGTGGGCCACCCGATGGATGGCTACAGCCATTTCCAAGGCTTGAAGGTCCGATCCCAGTCGATCTCGTCGGGATCGACGGTCCAGGTTTCCTTGGCATAGTCGTAGGCGGCCTCTGGAGCGTGGTAGGCCGCGCTGCCGATCGCCCAGCCTGCCGCGGCGGTGGCGCCCAGCACACGGGAGCCGGTGTGCTCTTCGACCCAGGACCCGGCATCCATGGCGTTGTTCTTGTCGACGTAGTTGTCGTAGAGATTGGTGCCGATGCGGACCCCTATCACGCCTGAGCTTATGACCGCGCCAGGGACGCCGATCCAGCGCCCCGCGGCCAGCAGGGTATTGGAGCCGGCCAGCATGCCGCCGATCTCCAGCCCCCCGGCGACGAAGCCGCTGCCGTCCAGGCCCGCGGCGAACCAGTTGCCTTCGCGGATATCGTCTCCAAGGGATGAGATCGATGCATAGGTACCGCCGGCCAGGTTATAGGCGCCCCAGGCACGGTTCAGGCCGCGCCAGCCGGGGCGGTTCCAGAACTTGTTCAGATCGCGCTCGCGTGCCACGCCGCCGGCGGACACGTCCCAGGGTTCCTCGCGCGCACGTGACCGGATATCGGTTTGCCGCCCGCTCGCGCCCTGTGATGTGTTCAGGCCGGCATCCTGCCAGCGATGATCCTGCGGACGCACGGTGTTGGCGCCCGGCGCGCCGGTGCGGATGATGTGCTGCAGCTCGACGGTGTGATCGAGGTGGACGTTCGGCGGCCGCAGGCCTTGCTCGTCGCGCAGGCGGACTTCGGCGAGATCGGCCAAGGTCTCGTTCGCGGCCCGGATGTCGTCCGTCTTGCTTTTCAAGCCGGCCAGCGGCGAGCGCATGCCGACGCCGCGATCGAGCGGATCGCGGATACGCTGCTTGTAGGCGCGGATCTTGCCACGGTCGAAATTGTTCGGCACGGCCAGCGTGAAACCCGAAGGATTGCGGAACATCCATTCGGCACCCAGCGTGGCGGTGGGGCCGGCAAACTCGTGCCGGCTTTCCAGGCCCAGGGGGTCGGAGAACGCGAGCGGATTGTTGCGCACGAAAACATAAAAGTTGGGCCCATCGGTCTGGCCTTTGGGATCGCGCTGCAGGAAGCGTCCGGTGGCGGGATCGTAGGCGCGAAACACGAAATCGAGTTTGCCGGTTTCGTCGATCGAACGCTTGCCGGCGTAGCGGAATGGATTGTCGTCGGCCGGCGTCATCGCTCGCAGCAACACGCCGAAAGGATCGTAGACGTAGAAGTTGCGCTTGCCCGCCTTGTCGAACAGATAGCGCACCGAGTGGCTGGCATCGCACATCAGAAAATTGTCGCGTCCGCCGCTCGAAACGATCAGTGCATCGGAACGGAGCGGATCCCATACGGTGCTGCGGGTAAGCTGCCCGGCCTCGTATTCCTCGATCGGCTCCTGCCCGTCGCGCAGGAAAAGCCGCAGTGTGCCGGCCTGGCGCTCCGCGTACAGACGGCCGAGCCAGTCGTAGTAGCGCTCGATCCCGCGGCTGTCGGACTTGCGCGTCGCCGACACCAGCTGATTGCGGAAGTCGTAGACATAGGACCAGCCTTCGTCCTCGATCAGATTGCCGTTGCCATCGTAGCGGCGCGCCGCGCTTCCCACTTGCGGGTACTGATCAAGCTCGTTGACGACGTAAGGCGTGGTGCCTGTGCCGGCGGTGCTGGTCGTCCGGTTCCCCGCCAGGTCGTAGTTCCAGCCGCCGCCGTCAGGCGTGGCGGGCAGGTCGAAGAAGCGCGCATCGATCGGGGATTGCAGGTCAGGCAGCGGATCGGGCAGCGGCTGGCTGGGCGGTGCCAATGCGCCCATGTCCAGCGCCGTGGCGGGCAGGGCAGTACGCCAGTCGACAAGACGCGAGAGCGTGTCGTAGGTGAACGCCAGCCGCGCGCTGAAGTCCGGGCCGGTCTCGACGGCGTTGCGCACGTTGCCCAGGGCGTCACGCAGGTATTGCACGGTCAGCACCGGCGCGCCGTTGATCGAGTGCCGGACCTCGTCGATGCGGCCGCCGGCATCGACGCGGAAGTCGGTCGTCGGCCCCTGGACGCGGGTCAGCCGTGAAGGGTTGAGTCCTGCATAGGCGAAGCCCGCCAGCGGCGTACTGTCCGCGGCCGCCGGGTCCCCCGGCCAGGCCGTGCCCTGGTGTTGCTGGGCGATGGAGACTACGCGGTCGAGGACGTCACGCTGGTAGCCGAGCTCGCGGCCGGACGGATAACGCAGACGTTCGACCGCTCCGGTGTTGGAGAACTGCCGCTGGATGACGAAGCCGCGTGCGGGATCGGCGCCGGGCACTCCCGGGAAGGTCACCGTCTCTTCAAGGACATGATCGAGAGAGTCATGCCGCAGGCGGATGTCGATAAAGTCGTTGGAGGCGCGGCGCATCCTGCCCAGGCCGTCAAACTCGGCGCGCTGATCGCTGGCGCCGCCCAGTTCAAGACCGGAAACAAGTCCCGTACGGTCGACTTGCAGGGAAGTATTGCGGTTGAGCGCGTCCCAGGCGAAGTGTCGGATCACACCGTTGCGATCGCGATAGGCGAGCATGTTGCCGGCGGCATCGTACTGTGCCTGATCCGCGCTTCCATCGGGCAGGATGGTCGATGCCAGTCGCCCCGCCGTGTCGTAGGCGTAGCGTGTGATGCGGCCCAGCGCGTCGGTCTGCGAGAGTTTCTGGTCGTCCAGATCCCAGGTAAAGCTCATATCGACCGGCTGCGGCGTGCCGCCGGATAAGGCTGGCACCAGGATCTGCCGATTGCGCGTCAGGCGCCGGAAAACGTCGTACTCGTTACTCACCACATTGCCCAGCGGGTCGGTGATCGCCACGCGGTTGCCACGGCTATCGTAGGTATGGCGCAGGACGCCGGTCGGTGTCGCCTGGGCAACCCTGCGATTGAGCTCGTCGTAGGTCCAGGTCGCCGCATAGTACTGAACACCCAGCGTGGCGCCGTTCCCATCCTGGACGGATTCCGCGCGATCCAGGCGTACAAGATTGGCCTCCTGATCCCACGTCAGCCGCCATTCGTCGCCGTATGGATCGACGCGGCGCACCGGCCGGCCAAGGATGTCGAATTCCGACACGAATTCGCGGCCGTCCTGGTCGGTCTCGCGGACGAGATTGTTGGTGCTGTCGTAGTAGTACCGCAGCGTGAGCAGTGTGCCGGGTCCATTGTCCAGAAACGCTGTCCGCAGGTCGGCCGCGGCGACGGACGGCGGATCATCGTAGCGGTCGGCCGAGGCCGTGATGCGCCGGCCGATCTCGTCATAGGTGAACTGGCGCCGGGCGAGCAGCAGGAAGCTGCCATCGGGCTGTTTTTCGTGGGTGCATTCGACCAGAAGATTTCCGAGTTTGTCGAAGCGGCGGACCGTGACGTTGCCCATCGCATCCTCGGTCTGGAGGGCCCGTCCGTATGCATCGAAAGTGAAGCGCGTCGCGAATCCACGCGGGTTGACGATACGGATCGTGCGCCCGTCGGCATCGTAGTAGTAGCGGGTAAGGGCATGCACCTTCGCATAGTCGTCGATGCTGGTGGCGATCAGCGCTCGCTCGTTATAGGTCATCTTGCGCAGGCGGCCTGACGGTGCGATGGTCAGATACGGCCGGCCCGCACGATCGTGCACTATCCGGGTGAGCTTGGACAGCGTGTCGTCGCCGATAGCCTGGCGGACCAGATGCTGTTCCTCGTCGTAGCGGCTCAGCGTGACGAAGGCGCCCATGGGCGCATTGTTTTCATCCTTCAAGCCGAGCTCGGAACGCACGAGATTGCCCGCGCGGTCGTAGGTAAAAGTCGTGGTGGCGCCGACCGGGAGCGAGCTTATGCGGCGCGTCACCTGATCCAGCGCGTTGTAATCCACCTGCGACACAAAGCGATCATCTCCCTGCGTGTATTTCGGCCTGTAGACCCGCGTTACCCGGCCGAGCGGATCGCGATCCATCGAAGTCGTGAGCGCGGCGCCCGCCGGATCGATGACGGTGGATTTCAGCAGACCTTCGAGCGGACCGTCGGCCGCACCGAAATAGGTATGGTGTGTCCGCAGGCCGGCCGCGTTGGCGGCCTCCAGCAGACGTCCATGGTCGTCGTATTGATCGAAGCGGATCGCGACGGGGCCGCCTGCCGATCCATCGGGCAGGGTGGGCGTGGGTCGATGGACGGCTTGCAGCAGGAAGCTCTCGAAACCATTGCCGGGTGTGTAGGCGTAGCGGGTAAGCGTGCGTTCGTAATCGGCATCCTCGCCGAATGCCGGGTTGGCGCTCCTGGTGTAGCGCGCGTCGGAGACGGTTGTCGGCTGATTGAATTCCGGCTCGTACGAGAATTTCTGGATGGAGTCGGCATCATCGGTGGCGAAAATGTCGGGCAGGGCGGCGGCCGACCACAGGCTGGGAGCCAGCCCGGTGGGTGCGAAGCCCAGGTAGCGGCCTCGCCTGACGACAGACAGAACATTGCCGAATTGCAGGCGAGCCTCCGCGGTAAGATCTGCATCGGCCTGGGGACGGTAATCATCGCCGCGAGGATGCAGGCGCTCATACCAATCCCGCCCAAACAGGCTCTGGGTGGTCACACCCATCGGTGTGACAGCGGCGATCTGATTGCCGTCGCGGTTGTAGCGGTAATGCGCTCCGACAAGTTTCGGCAGGCCGCCGATGACGGCATATTCCTCTTTGTAGAGCGCGTTGCCGAAGCGGTTGAACAGATAGCGCAGCTGGCGGCCGTCGCGTTCCGTCACGATGGTTTGGCGGTCCGGCCGCTCGTGGTCGTCATAAGGCTGATTGAAGTCCTCGATCACGTCCGCATAGTCGAACAGCATGTCGCCGCCGCCTTGCCGTTGGCGGATTACCCGGCGATAGTCGACCAGCCCAGGCTGCATGCCGTACTCGTTTTCCAGATAAGGCCGGCCGTTGGCATCGAAGATTGCCGTCAATGCGTGCTGCAAACCGGCGTCGGCGTTGGTCGCGCCGCTGTAGTCGTAGACCGACGTCGGCCCACCGCGATGCGGCTCGGTGGCGGGCAGGGTTACCGTAACCAGATTGCCGATGTCATCGTAGGCATAGCGCCAGGTCCGGCCCGTGAAATCGGCGATGGCCACGATGCGATTCTCGCTGTCGTAGAGGAAATCGACACGGCGCACGCTGCTGTTGACTTCGGCATGCGCCAGCAGCCCATCTTCGTAGGTAAAGGCCAGATAGTTGCCGTAGCGATCCTCGATGCGCGCCACGACATGGACGGTGGGGCCAAGCGTCGGATGTTGCCGATAGCGGATGCGCGTGCCGTCTGGCTGGCGCAGCGTGAAGGAATCTCCATCCGCCTGCAGAATGGCATCCACACCGTCCGGCGGCAGCCAGTACCCGTGGGTTTCGTGCAGCGTGTACAGCTCGATGCCGAGCGCGCCGTTCGACCGCACGATGGCAAGCTGATCGGGTGGCACGGTAAGCCACAGGTTGTAGTTGTGATCCCAATTGAAGCCCAATGGCCCTTGGTAGACCACGAGCTGGGAGTAGCTGCGCTGAAAAAGGAAATTCTGGCCGGCGCCATTCAATTCAAAATCGGCGATGGCGTACGCGAACTCACCGTTGAACAGCTTTACCGGATCGGCGGCCTTGGCGACATTCTCCTTCGCCGGGGCAGGATCCAGGCTCTTGACCACATAATGGCCGTTGCTGTCGCCCGACGGCATGATCGCCGGCGCAACCTCGTCGATCACCTGGTCTCGCAGGCGCGCGAACCTGTCCGCCATCTCCGCCGGCACATCGATCCGCAGCGGCGCCGTTTTCAGCAGCTTCTTGAAGTCGTCGACTGTCTGCTTGTCCGGCGGATTCTCCGACAGCACTGTTCCGGCGTCCTCGGCCAGGTCCATGTAGCGCTTGCGGATCGCGTCCTTGACCTGGTCATCGTTCATATCCGGCCCGACTGTCGCCACGGACGAGGCACCCCCGGAGTCCGGGGTGGTGTCAGGCGTCGTGGTATCCGGGTCCGGCATGACCGCTGCTCAATTCTTGGTGGTCTTCAGGAAGCGGTCCAGGACATCCTTCTGAGCCACTCCCGCCGTGGTATCGGTGGCCGTTGTGGCAAAGAGCTGGGCGAGCGTCGTGATCTTCGCCCGTTGCAAGTCGGGCAGGTGTGCCGCGTCCAGGAAGCCCTTGCTGGCAACATCGGCCAGCGGAATATTGGCCTGCATGGCGATGCTGGCCACCAGCGACCGGAAGACGCCGGTCTGTTCAAAGGGCCTGGGCTGATAGTTTCCCGCCGAGATGTTGTTCAGCATCTGGCGCCTTACCTGGCTTTGGGCGACATTCAGATCGCGCTGGCTTTGCGCGCGCGTCTCGGGCGAGGTCGAGCCGGTTTGCGTGCGTGCCAACGCCATCGTGGCG
Source organism: Bordetella sp. (assembly GCA_035493915.1). Taxonomy (GTDB): domain Bacteria; phylum Pseudomonadota; class Gammaproteobacteria; order Burkholderiales; family Burkholderiaceae_B; genus Bordetella_C. The sequence goes on along the minus strand of DATJHN010000039.1, from coordinate 11,688 downwards.
CGATCCGGGAGCGAGATCTCGCCGGTCACGACCGGCGGCCGGATCGGCTCGCGCAGCTGCTGCAGCACCAGATTGCCGTTCGAGTCGAAGGTACCGCAGCTCTGGATGATGCGCCGCGTCACCACCAACTGCTTCAATGGTGTCAATGGCGTCGTCGGCCCGGGAGGAGGAGGCGGCAGCGGATCCGGCGGCGGCCAATTGCCGTTGCCGGTGTTCGGCCTTTGCATGATGGCGACCAGGTAGTGCGGCACGACCGCGGGCGCCTGATGGCCGGTGTCCAGGCCGGCCTGGATGCAAAGCCCGTCAAGCGAGCGCGGCATGTGCACCACCAGGAATACATCCTGGATGCCTTCCAGATTGCGCTCGCCATCGATCAGGTTGAATTCGGTCTGAGCCGAATTGGACACGGTGTGCGGGCGCGGCGCGACCACGAACAGCGCACGGTTGGTGCCCAGGTGATAACCGTTGAAGAGCTGGTACATCTGGCTGGTGGAGGTGGTGCGGCTCAGCGTCTCGCGCGCTTCGCGCGAGGTGTCGGTGGTGTTCTGGTTCACCGTCGTGTCGGACCAGGTCGACGTGACGTCCGCGGACGCCCCGAAGGGACCCACGCTGAAGCCCGCGCTCGCGCCGACTTCCAGGCTATTCGTCGAGCTATTGCCCTTGGTGATGCTGGTGGTGTTCGCCGACGCGGACAGGATCTCCGATCCCTCTGTCACGCTCTCGTACAGTTCACGTTTCTTGGGCTCGAAGTCCAGGAAGTAGGGATAGTCATCCGGCGCCACGCCGTCCGCGTTATGCGGATAGACGGCGATCTGCATGATGGCGCCCAGGCACGGCCAATACTGCGCCGCCCAGCCGCTGGCGACGATCGTCTCCCACAAGGTGCGTTGGAGGTCGTCCCAGTTGCCGGCTTGCTGCGCCTGCGTCTGGGCGTTGCGCAGGGCCTCCGACGGATTCCAGCCGGTCAGGCTGCAGGTCAAACGTAGATAGACCAGCCGGGAGTCGGGATAGGTGTCGGCGGTCTCTTCGTCCGGCACCACGTAGTAGTAGACAGCCAGCGACGAACGCCACTTCGGACTGAACGCCATGTCGCCGAAGTTGGTGTCCACCATGTCTGGGGCAAATGCCATTCGCGTCCAGGTAATGTCCTGGGGTGGCATGAGAGATTGAATTGCCATACCGACCTCGCCCGCTTGAATAGATGCGCTGAATGAAGTGCGGGTGCTGGGCGCTGGCGGTCGGGCAGATAGCGAAGAAACCGAACGGGCGTGGCACCTGACGCGGATTCCCTGCAACTCTTCCAAAACGTGTTCGATTCAGTCTGAACGATGCCAATGATATGGCGCGGTTACTGGCTTACATCCGGTGGTAGATATTTTGGATATAACCGGAGTAGGTAATTTCCGCCGTTGGCCTACATCCAGATGCGGAATCTGATAAGACGGCATGGCCAGGTGGGAGACCGGTATCTACGACTACGCCTAGCGGTGGGCGGACTATCGGTTGCTTATGTTTTTTCGCGCTCGAGGCTATACGCCAGTCGGTCAAGCGTTCGCTCAGGCTATGCCAAGCGCTTTGCAGCGGCTGGGGCGCGTCGGGGCCGGCGGACAAGGACACGGTCTCTTGCGAGTATCATACTTGGCCTCAAATATCGCTTTTCCTGAAGTGCTTCCCGGCGTTGGCGGGTGTTGACGGATAGTCATGCAGCAACTGAAATTGCTTGAAAGCTTCCTCGCGGTAGCGCGCAGCAAATCCATCCGCGAGGCGGCCGAGGCCACGCATCTGACTTCGTCGGCGCTAAACCGCCGCATCCTGGATCTGGAAGACGAGCTGGGCGTCCCGTTGTTTGATCGGCATGCTCGCGGCATCCGCCTGACCTCCGCCGGAGAGGCCTACCTGGCCTACGCGGTGCGCGCGATTCGCGACGCCCAGGCAGTGCAATCGCAAATCGACGACTTGCGCGGGCTGCGGCGCGGCAATATCGACCTGGCGGTCATCGCGGTGGCCGCGAACGACAGGTTGACCGAGATTATTGCGAATTTTCAGCGCCAATATCCCAAGATCGCCTTCTCCGTGCATGTGGCCGGCGCTGATGAAGTGGTTGCCTCGGTTCTTGAAAGCCGGGCGGACCTGGGCGTCGCTTTCAACCTTTCCGCGGAAAAGGATTTCTACGAGATCGCCGAACGGCGGTATGTCATGTGCGCGGTTGTCCGCAGCGATCATCCGTCCGCCGGGAAGGCGGGCATCTCGCTCAACGAATGCGCAAACTACCCCATTGCCCTGGCGGACCGTAGTTGGGGTGGGCGCAAGCTGCTGGACGAATACCTGAGCCGAACCGGCTTTCGGCTAACGCCGCAGTTGGTATCGAATTCCTATGCAGTGCTGACTTCCTTCGTGAAGCGCACCAATGGCGTGTGCTTCCAGATTCGCCCCGAACAGGAGCATGTCAGCCCGGAGGACGGCTTGGCGGCGATCCCGGTCGCCGAGATGGCGCGCTACGCCCGCCCCATGGTGTTGGGAGCACTGCGCGGACGCGTGCTGCCGGTCGCGGCTGCCTTGTTTGGCGAGACGTTGAAGCGGGAGTTGTTCGGTTAGGGCAGGGCGGCCTCGCACCCGCCCCAAACGGTGCGAATGCTCGCCCGCGAGTGCTGCAATATTTGCAGCACTGCTGAAGAAATATAGCGCTAGTCGGTCGCGCTGGGGGCCTCTAGAGTGGGGCCATGGAAAAACTTAGACAAGCCGTTGTGCACCGCCTTCCCGCATCCGCGCCCGATGACGTGAGCAGCCTCGTCCAGGCAGTTGATCGGGGCGTTATCGATCCCGGCGCGATCGTTGCCGTCCTCGGCAAGACGGAAGGCAATGGATGCGTGAACGATTTCAGCCGGGGCCTGGCCACGCTGGCGATGAAGCACGCGATCGCCCAGCTCTCGCGGCGCGATGTCGATGACGTTGGTCGGGACGTGGCCTTCGTCATGTCGGGTGGCACCGAAGGCGGGCTGTCGCCGCACTGGCTGGTCTTTGAAATTCGTGAGGTGGCTGCCACGCAGGGGAAGGACCCGCACGCGGCCGGTATTCAGTCGTTGGCGATTGGCGTGGCCATGACGCCCGCATTCCTGCCGGAGGAGATAGGGCGCATGCCGCAGGCGCGTCGCACGGCGGAGGCGGTGCGCGACGCGATGCGAACGGCGGGCATCACGGACGTGAACGATGTGCACTATGTCCAGGTGAAGTGCCCCCTGCTTACCCGCGCGCGCATTGAGCAGGCCTTTGCCAGGGATCGGGATGTGGCCACGGAAGACACCTACCTGTCGATGGGTTATTCGCGCGGTGCGTCGGCCCTCGGCGTCGCGCTGGCGCTGGGCGAAGTTCCCGAGGACGCGCTGTCCGACGCGGCGGTGTGCCGGGACAGCAGCCTGTATTCGGGCCGTGCGGCCACCTCCGCGGGCATCGAAATGATGCAGAACCAGATCATGGTGCTCGGCAACAGCAGCGCGTGGCGCAGCGACTATGTCGTGGGTCACGGCGTCATGAGCGATGCATTGGACATAGACGCGGTGGAACTGGCGCTTGCATCGGTCGGCCTGCGTGGCGGCGATCTGCGCGGCGCGGGTCGAGAACGCGTCGCCGCCGTGCTGGCCAAGGCCGAACCCTCGCGGAACGGGACCATCCGCGGCAGGCGGCACATCATGCTCGATGACAGCGACATTCACGCGTCCCGCCATGCGCGGGCGTTGGTGGGCGGTGTGCTGGCCGGCGTGTTCGGCGACACGCAGTTGTTCGTTTCCGGCGGCGCGGAGCACCAGGGCCCCGACGGCGGCGGACCCGTCGCGGTAATCGCGCGGAACGCTTTTACTGCCCCTTAAGCTTCCACCGTTTCCTTACACCACCCGCGTTCTACAATCATTTTTCGCTAGGAAGGCTCGCCATGAAATCCCTCGTCACGCCGCGTCGGCTGTTCAGTGTCGCCGCAACCATCACTTGCCTTGGCTTCTCTGCCGGGGCGCTGGCGCAGCATGCCTCGCTTAAGGCAACCATGCTGCTTCCGGGTAGCATCAACGATCAAAGCTGGAATGCCGTGGGTTATGCCGGCCTGATGAAAATCAAGGAATTGGGCTTCGACGTGTCCTATTCGGAAAACGTCCCGGCGGCCGACCACGTCAATGCCATGCGCGATTACGCACGGCAAGGCGCGAACCTGATCATCGGCCATTCGGGACGCTTCCTGTCCGCCGAACAGCGGGTGGCGGTGGAATTCCCCAAGGTGCAGTTCATTACTGCCGCGGGGTCCAAGGGCTATCCTCCCAACGTCATGTCCATCGACTTCAACAACGTGCACTTCGGTTGCCAACTGGGCGCGCTGATGGCGCTTATGAGCAAGACTGGCAAGATCGGCGGCGTGTACGGGCTGGAGGGCTTGCCGACAACGATAGATCAGGTCGGTAGCTTCCGCATCTGCGCCAAGCAAGCGCGCCCCGGCGTCGAGGTCACCATCCTTTACATCAAGGATATCGAGGACGCCGCGGCTGCCAAGGAAGCCGCGTTCTCGCTGATCTCCGGCGGCGCGGACGGCCTGGTGGGCCAGTTGAATGCCGCGCAAAGCGGGCTGATCCAGGCGGCCAAGGAGAAGAACGTCTGGGTGGCTGGACGCTCCTACGAGCACACTGCCATCGCCCCGGAACAGGTGCTGACCAACATCATAGAAAAGTGGCCGGAGATGTACGCAGCCGCGGCCCTGGACGTAAAGGCCGGAAAGCTGTCCGGCGCATACAAGGTATATGGCTACGATACCCCGGGGTCGACCGGCGCCGAACTGGGTTACGCGCCGGATCGCGCGTTCAATCCCCGCGTGCCGGAGGCTGTGGTCGCGCGGCTTAAAGTGCTACAGGACGAACTGGCATCGGGCAAGCTGAAGATCACGCCGACCAAGGACGACGCGCGCGGCGGCAAGGGCTGAGCCGGGGCCCATGACGCATGACGAAGGTATGAAATGAGCAGGCCTATTCTGGAAATGCGCGGTATCGCGAAGCACTACGGCGCGGTCCGCGCCAACGATGGGATAGACCTGGACGTGCGAAGCGGCTCCATTATCGGATTGCTCGGCGAGAATGGGTCCGGCAAAAGCACGTTGATGAAGATCTTGTTCGGTATGACCGTGCCGGACGAGGGCGTCATCGTATTCAAGAGCCGCGAGCTGTCCGGGCATACGCCTGCGGCGGCCTTGGCTGCCGGAATCGGCATGGTGCACCAGCACTTCATGCTGGTGGAAGCCATGAGCGTGCTGGAAAACATCATGCTGGGATGGCCTCGCGCCGGACGCGTACTGCGGACGGCCGAAATCGCCCGCCTGATCGTCGCGGCAAGCGCTCAATATGGTTTGGACCTGGATCCCCATTCCCTTGTCGAAACCCTCTCCCTGGGCGCGCGCCAGCGCGTGGAAATATTGAAAGCCCTGCTGCGCGGGGTGGATTTGCTGGTGCTGGACGAACCGACCTCCAATTTGAGCCCGCCGGAAGTCGCCAAGCTTCTGAACGTCATGCGCCGCTTGCGGGCCGAGCAGCGCTCGGTGATTTTCATTTCGCACAAATTGGGCGAAGTGCTGGAGATATGCGATGACATCGCGGTGCTGCGCGACGGCAAGGTAGTCGGCAACACGTCCGCGGCGCAGGCCACCCGGGAAAGCCTGGCCGCCATGATGGTGGGCCGGCCCGGTACTGGCTGGACGACTATTGCGCCTCGCGCCGGGGCCGCGCCCGGCCGCCCCTTGCTGGCGGTGGAAAGCCTGGACCTGCCGGGCAACGTATCAGAGCCGGGCCTGCGGACCGTGCAGTGCGAAATCCGCGCGGGCGAGATCGTCGCGATCGTCGGTGTCGACGGTAACGGCCAACGTGAACTGACCGACACGATCGCCGGCATGCGCGCCCCTTCCGCGGGGCGTATCTACATCGATGGGAAAGACATGACGCGCGTCGGCATTCGCCAGCGAATCGAGGCGGGGCTGTCGTACATCCCGTCGGATCGCGCCGCCACCAGCCTGGTGCCTGCAATGTCGATCGCCGACAACCTGATGCTGAGGGATTACGCCGCCGGCCAGTATTCGCGTGGCCCCTGGCTGCGGTCTCGCAGGACGCTTGCCGATACGGCACGCCGACTGATGCGCGCCTACGATGTTCGGGCCGACGGGCCGGAGGTTCCGGTGCGCCAGCTTTCAGGAGGCAACCAGCAGAAGATCGTGGTGGCCCGTGAAGTAGACCGCCAGCCCAAGGTCATGGTGGCATTGCAACCCACATGGGGCTTGGACCCCGCCGCGACGCGCTTCGTGCTGGATCGGATGCTGGCGCTGCGGGCGGCGGGCTCCGCCGTGCTGTATGTCACGGCGGAACTGGAGGAAGGCCTGGCGATCGGCGACCGTATCGGCGTCATGTATCGCGGCCGCCTGTCGCCGTTGATGTCGCGCGATAAGGCGACACCGGAACGGATAGGCCTGCTGATGGCGACGGGAGAGGACACCTCGGACATGACGGGGAGGCCTGCATGAAAGCCGATATCGCCGCCCCTGCGCCGAATCGGCTGGCCCGAGCCCAATGGCGGTTACCAAACCGGCAGTTGTTCCTGGTCCTGGGCCTGGGGCTGGCCGCCGTGGCCTGCCTGATCGCGCTGTCGGGCACCGACCCGCTGACTGCCTCCAGCGCCTTCGTTCGCGGCGCCTTCGGTTCGCTCGACCGGGTCTCCGTGGCAGTGAACAAGGCCACGCCCTACATCCTGTGCGGTACCGGCGTAGCGCTGTGTTTTCGCGCCAACATCATCAATATCGGGGGCGAGGGCCAGATCGCGCTTGGCGGCTTGGCCGCGGCCGCGTGTGCGCTGGCCTTTCCGATGCAGAACCCGGTGCTGGCGATCACCTCCAGCCTGGTGGCTGGCATCGCGGCCGGTGCGCTGTGGGCGCTTATCGCGGCGCTGCTGCATCTGACCAGGCGCATCAACGAGGTCATCGTGACCCTGTTGATGAATTTCGTCGCGGTGCTCGCGGTGCAGTGGATCGTGCAGGACTATATCGGCGAACCGGGCGCCGGATTTCCGCAGACGCCAATGCTGGAGCCGGCTTACTGGCTGCCCAAGTTTTTCGCCGGCAGCGACCTGCATTGGGGCGCGGCGCTGGCGGTGGTCGTGGCCGTGCTGGGACACGTTTGCCTCTGGCACACGAAATGGGGCTACACGCTGCGACTGGCGGGCGCCAGCCGACATGCGGCGCGCTATGCCGGCGTATCGGTGTTCAGTACCACCATGACGGTGATGGCCGTGGCTGGTGGCCTCGCCGGCTTGGCCGGGTCGGTCGAAGTGCTAGGCCTGCAATACCGCATGATCGCCGGATTTTCCCAGGGCTTCGGTTTCAATGCCGTGGCTATCGCGCTGCTGGCCGGCCGGCAGCCGCTGGCAGTGCTTCCGGCCGGGCTTTTCCTGGGTTTCCTGGAGGCGGGCGCGCTCGCCATGCAACGCGAAATCGGCTCGCCGTCATCGCTGGTGGCGATGATAGAAGGCTTGACCATGCTCTTCGCTCTGGTCATCGCGGGGGCCGCCGGCCGAAAGGGACGCATATGACGATGGATATCTCCTTGCTCGATTTCCTGTCGTCGGTCCTGCGTATCGCCACGCCGCTGCTGTTCGGCGCGATGGGCAGCATCCTGTCCGAACGGGCAGGCGTGTTCGCTGTCGGGCTCGAAGGCATGATGCTGGCGGGCGCCTTCGGCGCCGCGCTGTTCACCTTCCTGACAGGCTACGCCGTGGCGGGCATCGCGGGTAGCATGGCCGCGGGCGCGATGGTGGCCGTCGTCGTCGCCGGGGTGACCGTGCGCCTGGGCGCCGACCAGATGGTGACAGGATTGGCTGTCAATGTGCTTGTGGCGGGTGCGACCAGCTTCCTGGTGCGAACCGTCGTCGAGCGCGCACATGTGCCGTCGATGCAGGCGGCTTTGCTGTCGCCGTGGCCGCTGCCCCTACTGTCCGACATACCTTTCGTGGGTCCGCTATTGTTTTCGCAGCCGCCTCTGACCTATCTGGCACTGTTGCTGATAGCCCCATTGCACTTTTTCCTGACGCGCACGCAGTCCGGGCTCATGCTGCGCGCCGTGGGTGAAAACCCGGCGGCGGCTTATTCGGTCGGTACCGACCCGAATGCCGTAAGAATGGCGGCGGTCATAGCGGGTGGCGCCGTCGCGGGGCTGGGCGGTGCGGTGCTGGTCCTGCAACAGGTGGGCACCTTCACGGACGGCATGACCAGCGGGCGTGGATTCCTGGCGCTTGCCGCCATCATTGTCGGTCGCTGGACGCCATGGGGCGCCTTCGCCGCCTGCCTGGTCTTCGGCGCCGCCGAGGCGCTGCACTTGCGGCTGCAAATGTCCGGGCTGCCGGTCAGTTCCTACGTCATGCAAATGCTGCCCTATTTGATTGCGTTGGCGGTGCTGGCCGGCCTGGGCCGGTCAGTGCGGCTTCCCGCCGGCATAGGCAAGTACATCGAATGAAAAACCGTATGAAGAAGGGCGATTTTTTCAGGAGGACGCCTTGCATAAATCACACATTCCCGAAGGTATGATGCCCGTCGTCGGGCCCTTGAGCTGGGGCCTGGAGTTCCCCGCGCAGGGGCGCTGCCTGTTGGTATCGGGGCAGGTCGGTGCGGATGCGCAAGGCAATGTACCGGAAGGCCTGCTCGCCCAGACACGCAACGTGTGGGCCAATATCGATTGCGTCCTGAAGTCCGCCGGCATGTCATCCCGGGACGTTGTGCGCACCGGCATCTATCTGTCGTCGCAGGTGGAATTCACCGAAGAAGAGCGCGCGGCATTCAATGCGCTCAGGGTGGAATTCCTGGGCGAAAACCGGCCCGCGTCCACGCTTATCTTCGTGCACCGCTTGATGGATCGGCGTTGGCTGGTGGAAATCGATGCAATCGCCGTGGCGCGCGACGAAGGTGAATAGAAGAACATCACCCGCATGCCGGTCCATGTGCCGCCAAAGCTTTCGACGAGAGGTACTCCGATGAACGAAGAGGTTTCCCTGGCATACGTGCAAGCCAGCGCCGCGCTGCTGGACCTGCCGCTGGATGCGGCACAGGCCGCGCGCGTCGCTGCTTATCTGGCCCGTACCGCCGACATGGCTCGCATGCTGGATGAAGCGCCGCTCGATGTCGCGGATGAACCCGTGGCCTTGTACTGTCCGGCAACTTTTCCGGAGTCGCTGCCATGACCTCCTTGCCGCTGGCCGCGGGGCCGGGCAGCATCGATCGCCTGGACGCCATCGCGCGGGGCGAAGCGACAGCGCGCGACTGGTTGGAACAATGCCTGTCGCGCATCGATGCCACTGATGACGCGATCAATGCATTTACAGCTCGCACCTTGGCGCGGGCGCGGGCCGAAGCGGACGCGGTAGACGCCATGCGCGCCACGGGCATCGCTTTGCCTCCCCTGGCGGGCTTGCCATACGCGGTGAAGAACCTCTTCGACATTCAAGGCGAAATCACGCTGGCCGGATCCAGGATAAATCGGGACCATGTAGCGGCAATGGCTGATGCAGTGCTCGTGCAGCGTATGCGCGCCGCCGGGGCGGTGCTTGTCGGCGCCCTCAATATGGACGAGTACGCCTACGGCTTTACCACCGAGAACAGCCACTACGGCCCCACCCGCAACCCTCATGACACATCCCGCATCGCCGGAGGCTCGTCTGGTGGATCGGGCGCAACCGTCGCGGCCGGACAGGTCCCCGTATCGCTGGGATCGGATACCAATGGCTCGATACGCGTACCGGCATCCCTATGCGGCATCTGGGGCTTGAAACCCACATTTGGACGCCTGTCGCGGCGCGGCACCTTCCCGTTCGTGCACAGCATTGACCATCTGGGCCCTTTTGCGGAATCGGCGTCGCTGCTGGCGCGCGTCTACGATGCCTTGCAGTTTCCGGACAATGAAGACCCAGGCTGCCATGCCCGCGCCGTGCACGCGGTCCGGCCGACGCTGGGGCTGGCCACCCAAGGCCTGCGGATCGGCATATTGGGCGGGTATTTCGACGCCTACGCGACGGCGCCGGCGCGTGCCGCGGTGCAGGCAGCGGCCCAGGCCCTGGGCGCCACGCGGATAGTGCAGTGGCCCGACGCCATGTTGGCTCGCGCGGCGGCGTTCATTATCACGGCGGCCGAAGGCGGCAGCCTGCACCTGCCGGAGCTGCGACGGCGCGCGGATGACTTCGAGCCGCTGTCTGTGGACCGCTTCATCGCCGGCGCTCTGCAGCCTGCCCATTGGGTCACCCGCGCGCATCGTTTTCGCCGCCGGTATCGCGAGCAGGTTCTTGAGTTGTTCCAGGATTGGGACCTGCTCCTGGCGCCCGCCACACCTGTGGCTGCGCCGCCCATCGGCACCGAATGGCTGGACATCAACGGCACTTCCCATCCATGCCGGCCAGCCATGGGATTGTTGACGCAACCGATATCCTTCGCGGGATGCCCCGTGGCAGTGGCGCCGATGTGGCCGGACGCAGCGGGCGGCATGCCGATCGGTGTACAACTTATCGCGGCACCATGGCGGGAAGACATCGCGCTACGTGCCGCCGTGGCGCTCGAACGCGCGGGCGTTGCGTGCACCCGTCACCCGCAATTGCAGGAAGGATCCTGATGGACATTAATTTGCCGGATGTGCTTGCGGAAGTGCAAGCGCAGTTTGCCCGTTACGAAAAAGCGCTGACCACCAACGACGTGGCCGTCTTGGACGAGCTGTTCTGGGATAGCCCGCATACGTTGCGTTACGGCGCGACTGAAAATCTCTACGGCTATGACGAGATCCGCGCTTTTCGTGCCGCGCGACCCGCGGCAGGGTTAGAGCGCGACGTCCTGCGCACGGCCATCACCACGTACGGCCATGACTTCGCCACCACCAATATCGAGTTTCGCCGCGCGGGCTCGCCCCGCATTGGGCGACAGAGCCAGACGTGGATGCGTACATCGGCCGGCTGGCGTGTGGTGTCGGCCCATGTCAGTCTGATGGCCTGAATTCCTAATTTCGAACTGCCTGCGCCGGTATTAGGATCGCCTGGCCGCCGCGGAAGAAGATCTGTCCCAGGCGCAGGAACGCCTGCAGGCACGGCAAGCCGACCTTGAATTGGGTGTGCAGGCGTTGCGGGAACAACTGACCGCCGCGCAGGACGCCGCCTACTCGGCAACGGCGCGGCTGCAAGCCGAGCAGCAGCAGGCGGTCTCGGCGCGTGAAGCGCTGATGCAGGCGCGCGCCGAAGCCGATACCTTGCGTGTCCAGGTCGTGGACCTGCAAAGCCAACAGGCGGGCGTACTGGCCGAGACTCAGTCGCGGCATGCCGCGCAGGAGCGCCGCTGGCTGAATGAACTGGACGCCGAACGCCAGGCCACCAAGCGGCTGGGCACAGACGCTGGCGCCGCGCCGCAAACAGGCATCCACCCGCCAGGCCTAGCGTTAGCCATGACCGCCCGCCGAGCCGCTTGGTAGGCGGCTCTTGGGGCTGGCTGTTCGTGCTGGCAGTGTCCGGCCCTGGCCGTCTCAGCTACCCGCATCCAGCGCAGGCATGCATCAGCGATGCGTGACGAACTTGGTGACCAGGTAGCCGTCGAAGCTCTCGGCGCCGCCTTCGCTGCCCAGGCCGCTGTCCTTGACGCCGCCAAAGGGCATCTCCGCCGCG
>DATJHN010000038.1:0-11709 GCA_035493915.1 Bordetella sp. | reverse complement strand
CCCCTGCGCCTGCCCGCGCCGGGTGAAGCCCGCCCCGTGCCGCCGGCCGAATTTCCCATCGTTTACGAGGATGACGCCCTGCTGATCGTCGATAAACCGGCCGGCATCGCCGTCCACGGCGGCAGCGGCGTGGCGTTCGGGGTGATCGAACGATTGCGTGCCGCGCGGCCGCAGGCTCCCATGCTTGAACCGGCGCACCGGCTGGACCGCGAGACCTCGGGCTTGCTCATGGTGGCCAAGAAGCGCAGCTCCCTGCTCGCGCTGCACCGCATGCTGCGCGAAGGGCAGGGCAATAAGCGTTATTACGCCTTGGTGCGCGGCGATTGGGTCAACGACCGGCAACATATCAAGCTGCCGCTGCTTAAATGGACGACCGCATCGGGTGAACGGCGCGTCCGCGTGGATCGCGACGGGCAGGCGGCGCACACCATCGTCACTCTGAAACAACGCTACGGTAAGTTCAGTTTGATCGAGGCCGAACTGCGCACCGGGCGCACGCACCAGATCCGCGTCCATCTGGCGTCCGTGGGATTTCCCATCGTCGGGGACGATAAATATGGGGACGATGCGATCCGGCTGTCTTTCGCTCAAAAGGGTTTCGGGCGCATGTTCCTGCATGCGCACCATCTGGATCTGCCGCATCCCCTGACCGGGGAGCCGCTCTCGCTGGAGGCACCTTTGCCGCAAGCCTGTCTCGACATTCTCAAAACGCTGGAGCCTGCCTGATATGCCCTATTCCTTGGTGGTATTCGACTGGGATGGGACCTTGATGGACTCGACGCACAGTATCGTGGCAGCGATCCAGGCCGCCTGCCGCGATCTGGAACTGCCGGTGCCTTCGGCCTCCCAGGCCAGTTGGGTCATCGGCCTGTCGCTGGAAAGCGCGCTGCGGCGCGCGGTGCCCGATCTGACCAACGCGATGGTGCCGCGCTTTCTGGAGCGCTACCGCGTCCATTACCTGCTGCGCGATCCTGAACTGAAGCTGTTCGATGGCGTGCGCGAGATGCTGGCCGAGCTGGCCGCGCGGGACGTGCGCATCGCGGTGGCGACGGGCAAGAGCCGGATCGGCCTGAATCGCGCCCTGGCGGCCAGCGGCCTGGTCGATGTTTTCCAGGCCACCCGCTGCGCCGACGAAACCTTCAGCAAACCCAATCCGTCCATGCTCTACGAGATCATGGACGAACTGGATGTGGCGGCCGATCGGGCGGTCATGATCGGCGATACGTCCCATGATCTGCAAATGGCGGCCAATGCCGGGATGCATGCGGTGGGAGTGACCTACGGCGCGCATCTGCGCGCCGAACTGGAAGCCCTGTCACCCCAGGCCGTAATCGAATCGGTATCCGGCCTGCGCGAGTGGCTGCTGCCGCGCCTGGGCTGATTGCATTGCGTCCCCGGCGGCTTCTATAACGGAAAATTGAATTCCGCCGTCGAACGGCCAGGGCACAATGCTGTCATAACCTGCATTCACGCCCATGCGGGGCGCCGAGATGCCAGCCGGAGATCGCCATGCTGATACGCAAACCTTCCGATATTCTTCCTTCGGAAATCACGCCTGAACCTGTCTGGCAATCGCGCCGCGCGTGGATGGCCCGGGCTGCCGCGGGGGCCGCGGCCCTGGGCGTGGCGGGCTGGGGTGGGGGACAGGCCCGCGCGGCCGATAGTGGATTGGCTCCCTTGCCCGGCACGCCGGACAAGCAATTCGCCATCATGGACAAGCCGACGTCCTACGAAGACATTACTTCGTACAACAACTTCTATGAATTTGGCGTGGACAAGGGCGATCCCGCCCGCTATGCCAAGGCCTTGCGTACGCGTCCCTGGACCGTCAGCATCGAAGGCGAGGTGCAGAAGCCGGGCACTTTCGATATCGATACGCTGCTGAAGCTGGCGCCCCAGGAAGAGCGCACTTACCGCATGCGTTGTGTCGAAGGCTGGTCCATGGTCATCCCGTGGGTGGGCTATTCCTTGTCCGCCCTGTTGAACCAGGTCGAACCCACCGGCAAGGCGAAATTCGTGCAATTCATCAGCGTGGTGCAGCGCGATACCATGCCGGGCATACGCTATCCCGTGATCGACTGGCCCTATGTCGAGGGCTTGCGCCTGGACGAGGCCATGCATCCCCTGACGCTGCTGACCTTCGGGCTGTACGGCAAAGTGCTGCCCAACCAGAATGGCGCGCCGTTGCGTGTCGTCGTGCCTTGGAAATACGGCTTCAAATCGGCAAAGTCGCTGGTTGCCATCCGGCTGGTGGAAAAGATGCCGGTCAGCGCCTGGATGAAAGCGGCCTCCAACGAATACGGCTTTTATGCGAATGTGAATCCGAACGTCCCGCATCCGCGCTGGAGCCAGGCTACCGAACGCCGCATCGGCGAAGACGGATTGTTCAGCCCCAAGCGCAAGACGCTGATGTTCAATGGTTACGATCAGGTTGCTTCCCTGTATACGGGAATGGACCTGCGGGCCAACTTCTGAGCGCCGCGCGGGGATCGTGTCGATGATTGCTCCACAACCGTCCAGGCCTCGGCCGGTGCCTGATCCGTCCCAGGCGCCGGCGTCGCTGCACATGCGGGGGGGGCAGCAGCCGCAAGTGGCCAAGCATGTGCGAGGTGTGCAGCATGCGCCACGCAAACAGCTGTCCGCCGCCGCCGTCAGCCGTTTCAAGCCCTTTCTCTTCCTGTTGGGCCTCTTCCCGCTGGCGCGCTGGATATGGCTGGGTACGCACAACGGCTTGACCGCCAATCCCGTCGAATTCCTGACCCGATCGGCGGGAACCTGGACTTTCGTCTGCCTGCTTGTCACCCTGGGGATCACGCCGCTGCGCCGCCTGACCGGCCAGCCGGCGCTGGTGCGGCTGCGCCGCATGTGCGGGTTGTTCACCTTTTTCTACGGCTTTCTGCACTTCATGTCCTGGGTCGGCTGGGACCGCGGCTTCGATCCGGCTTCCATGCTGCAGGATGTCGGTGAGCGGCCATTCATCACGGTGGGCTTCGCGGCCTTCGTGCTGATGACGGCGTTGGCGGTGACGTCGACGCAGGGCGCCATGCGCCGGCTCGGCAAGCGCTGGCAGCGTCTGCATCGCGCGATATACGTGATCGGCATACTGGCCTGGCTGCATCTGCTGTGGCACAAGGCCGGCAAGCATGACTTTGAACAGCCTATCGTTTACGGCAGTGTGCTGGCTGTGCTGCTGCTGTGGCGGCTGGTCGTGTGGGCGGTGGCGCGGCGCAAGGCCGCCAGCGCCGTAACGGCCTAGGGGTTGTCAACACTGGAAGCCGGAAGCTTGCCGGGCAGGGCCATCAGCACCGCGGCGGTTTCCACGTCCGCGACGCCGTCGCAGCGGCTGGGGCGGTAGTGCATCTGGAAGGCCGCGATGACGCGCGTGGTTTCGGGATCGAAGACGCCGCTGCGCGGTACCTCATAGCCGGCGCGTGCCAGTTGGGCCTGGAACCAGGCCGCGTCCGGTATGCCGTTTTTTTCGAAGAGCGTCTGGTATTCCGCCGCCGCGCTTTCGTCGTACCAGCGTCCCAGGCCTGCCTCTGCCAGTCGGTGCCAGGGAAATAGCGGGCCCGGGTCGACCTTGCGTTGCGGCGCGACGTCGCTGTGTCCGACGATGTTCTTCGGCCGGACGCCATGGCGCCGCGCGATGTCCCGGACCAGCAGCATCACGGTCTGGATCTGGTCCTCGTGATAAGGCTCCCAGCGCATCGTGCCGTCGGCGGCGCGGGTGTCTCCCGCATTCACGATCTCTATGCCGATCGACGAGTTGTTGATCGCCGTGTGTCCGTACCAGCTGCTTTCCCCCGCCTGCCACGCGTTGCGGTCTTCGGGGACCAGTTGATAAACGTGCACGGGGTGAGTGTCGGTGACCAGATAGTGTGCGCTGACGTCGCCGCGGGACAGCGTCAGCAGTGACGCGGTGTCGTCACCCGCCGTGTAGTGAAGCACGATGAAGCGCACCCGGCTGTCCTGGCTGACCGCCTGGATCGACCGATCCACGTCCACGCCCTCTGGATAGCGCGATGCGCAGCCCGCCAGCATCAGCATCAGCCCCGCACATAAGGCCAGGATGAATCGGGCGGCGAAGCGATCACATCCTTCGGACGGCCGTGCGGATGTGCGGAAATGGCCCTCCTGTCGCTTCGCGACGCCTCCCCGAGGGAGGGCAGCACATCCTTCGGACGGCCGTGCGGATGTGCTCATCTCGCCAAATACAAAAACAAAGTAGGTTTTTTGTCGAGGTCGGGGGCGGGGCGGGTTTTCCAGTCGGCCACGGTGTGCGTGCGTATCCATTCGTCGGCAGTGGTCAGCGATCGGGCCACGCACAGACGGGTGTCGCCGCGCAAGGCGCCCACCAGGGAGGCAAACATCGCGGTGTTGCGGTAGGGGGTTTCGATCAGCATCTGGGTCTGGTTGCCCCGGCTGGACTGCTGTTCCCAGGCGCGCAACTGACGCACGCGCTCATTCGGTTCCACCGGCGCATAGCCGTGGAAGGCGAAACGCTGGCCGTCCAGGCCGCTGGCCATGAGCGCCAGCAGGATGGATGATGGCCCTACCCAGGGGCGCACCGTCAGGCCCAATCCGTGGGCGATATCGGCGACGCGCGCGCCGGGATCCGCCACCGCCGGACATCCCGCTTCCGATACCAGGCCGATTTCGCCGCCTTGCTTCAAGGGCCGCAGCCAGGCCTGGATCTGCGCGGTGTCCGCTTTGTCCGTCAGGGTATGTATGGTGATGTCCTGCAGCGGCCGGATCGCGCCGATCAGCTTCAGGAACGCGCGCGCGGTCTTGGCGTTTTCCGCGATGTAGGTGTCCAGCCGCGCCGCCAGCGCGCGCACTTCGGGCGGCAGCCAGCGGTCCACCGGCGCGTCGCCCAGGCCTACCGGAATCAGATGCAGTTGCCCGGGCTGTCCCGCCGGCGTGTTTTCAGGCCGATCCGCCGACGCGGTGCCGGGTGGGTTTGCCGGCGCGATTCCCGGGGCGTGCTTCGGCGCATCTCCCGATGCGGATTTGGTCGACGATTCCGCGCTGCTCACCGTTGAGCCTCCGCGTGAACCAGCGGATCCAGGCCGAACCGGGCCAGCATGCCCGTCAGGGCGATCAGGGGCAGGCCGATGATCGCCGTCGGGTCGTCGCTTCGTATGCTTTCCATCAGCGCGATCCCCAGGCTTTCTGCCTTGGCGCTGCCCGCGGTATCGAAGGGCGTTTCGACGCGCAGATAGGCGTCGATGGCAGCGTCCGTCAGCGGGCGGAAGCGGCAATGCGTGACGATATCGGCCTGGAGCGTGCGTTCCCCATCGGTGACGGCCAGCGCGCTGTGGAATTCGACTTCACGCCCCGAAAGCATGCGCAGCTGCGCGCGCGCGCGCTCGAAATCCCCGGGTTTGCCGATCGCCGCGCCATCCACCGTGGCGACCTGGTCCGAACCGATGACTACCGCGCCGGATTGCGTGGAAGAGACGGCCCGGGCCTTGGCAACCGCCAGGCGGAGTGCCAGGTCGGCCGGCGTTTCCCCCGGTCGCGGCGTTTCGTCGACGCCGGGGGCGACAATATCGAAAGGGAGGCGCAGGCGGGTAAGTAATTCCCGCCGGTAGGGTGAGGTGGACGCAAGGATAAGGCGCGGTGTGGTCGATGGCATGCGAGGTTTGACGGTCAGACGTAAGTCACGGTATTATCTAACGTTTTCGCGGAAATTTCGTCGAACAGGCAAGCGTGTATGCATGTCCGACGTGTGGCCCGATTGTGGAAGGCAGCGTGGGACGCGATGTGGAAAGCGGTATTCGCAACGGCATGATCGATGCGTTCGATTTCGCGCGGTTGGGCAAGGAAGCCGCTGGCAGTTTGCCTTTGGCCCGGTTTGGGCGCGCGATGGAAGGCTTGCCGTTGCAGCCGCGCGACAAAACCGGCGAAGTTCGATGGTCCGTGCGCGGGGAAACCGGCAGGCTGGGCGAGCCGCTGCTGCACTTGCATGTGCAGGCTGCGCCTTTGCTGACTTGCCAGCGCTGCATGGAGCCTTTTGCTTATCCCATCGATGCGCACGTAAGTATGCATTTGGTGAAATCCGAAGCCGAACTCGATGATGGCCTCGACGATCCCGCCCAGGAGGCGGACGACGACGCGGCCCCTGTCGACGATGCGCCGGAAAAAGTGGTCGGTTCGCGTCGCTTCGATCTGCTCGAACAGGTCGAAGACGAACTGATCCTGAATATTCCGTACGTGCCCAGGCATGACGTATGTCCGGGCGCGCCGCTGAAGACCGGCGCCGGCAGCCCCGCGGAAGGCGACGGTGCGGAAAAGCGTCCATCGCCGTTCGCGGTGCTGGAAAAATTGAAGCAAAAACGTTGAGATCAACACCGGGCCGCATCGCGTACAATGCTGCCCGTTTCTAGGAGTCATCATGGCTGTTCAACAAAACAAGAAGTCCCCGTCCAAGCGTGGCATGCACCGCTCGCACGATTTCCTGACCGCGCCGTCCACGGCGATCGAACCCAACACAGGCGAAACGCACCTGCGTCATCACATCAGCCCGAACGGTTTCTATCGCGGCCGCAAAGTCATCAAGACCAAGAGCGACGAATAAGTCCATTCCGGATCGCGTGAACCGGACCCGCATCGTTACGGCTGGCGCTGATACTTGGCACCCGTGATACGCATCGCTATAGACTGCATGGGCGGCGACATCGGCCTGCCCGTGACCATACCCGCGTCGATCGAGTTCGCGCGCCGGTTTCCGGACGTGCGGCTGTTGCTCGTCGGGCTGCCGGACGCCATTGAAAAGGCGTTGGAAGGCGTTCGCGACGTGCCCCGGGAGCGGTTCGAGATCGTACCGGCGTCCGAGGTCGTCACCATGGACGATTCCGTCGAAGTGGCCTTGCGCCGCAAGAAGGACTCGTCCATGCGCATTGCCGCGCAAGCCGTCAAGGATGGCCAGGCGGATGCCTGTGTGTCCGCCGGCAATACCGGCGCATGGATGGCGATTTCGCGCTACGTGCTGAAGACGCTGGACGGCATCGACCGTCCCGCCATCGCGACCTCGATTCCCAATCAGAAGGGCAAGTCCACCACCGTGCTGGACCTGGGCGCCAACGTCGATTGCACGGCCGAACATCTACTGCAATTCGCCATCATGGGCGCGGCCCTGGCGCAGGCGCTCGACCATTGCGAGCGGCCCAGCGTCGGCCTGTTGAACATCGGCGAAGAAGTCATCAAGGGCAACGAAGTCGTCAAGGAAGCCGCCGAGCTGCTGCGGGCCAGCCCCTTGAACTTCTACGGCAACGTGGAAGGCAACGATATCTTCAAGGGCACGGTCGACGTCGTCGTCTGCGATGGCTTTGTCGGCAATGCCGTGCTCAAATCCATTGAAGGCCTGGCGCGGATGCTGTCCAGCATCATCCGCGAGGAATTCAAGCGCAATCCGATCACCCTGCTGGCCGGCGCCATCGCGTCGCCCGTGCTGAACCGCCTGCGCAAGCGTGTCGATAACCGGCGTCACAACGGCGCCGCCTTGCTGGGCCTGCGCGGCGTGGTCATCAAGAGCCATGGCTCGGCCGACAGCTATGCTTTCGGCTTCGCATTGCAGCGCGCACGGGAAGCCGTTGCCAGCAAGCTGCTCGAACGCACCAACCAGAGCATGGCCCAGATAAGGCAGCAGGGCATACACATTAATGACGCGGCGGCACCCATACCGCGCGCGGCCGGGGACTCCGCCTGATGAACGTCAACCCGCAGTATTCGGTGATCGCCGGTTCCGGCAGCTACCTGCCCCCGCGCGTCGTTTCCAATGACGACCTGGCGGTGGAGCTCGCCTCGCGCGATATCCAGACTTCCGATGCCTGGATCGTCGAACGCACCGGTATCCGCCAGCGGCATATCGCCGAGCAGGGCGTCACCACCAGCGACCTGGCGATCGAAGCCGGGCGGCGCGCCATCGAAGACGCCGGCCTGCGGCCGCAGGACATCGACCTCATCATTGTGGCCACGTCCACGCCCGATTTCGTGTTTCCCAGCACCGCCTGCCTGGTGCAGAGCAAGCTGGGCATCAAGGGAGGCGCGGCCTTCGATATCCAGGCCGTGTGCAGCGGCTTCGTTTATGCCTTGAGCACCGCCGACTGCTTCGTGCGTGCCCGCCGGGCCCGCCATGCGCTGGTCATCGGCGCCGAAGTCTTTTCCCGCATCCTCGATTGGAACGACCGCTCCACGTGCGTCTTGTTCGGCGATGGCGCCGGTGCCGTGGTGCTGTCGGCGTCAGACCAGCCGGGCATACTGGCGGCGCAACTGCATGCCGACGGCAGCCAGACCAAAATCCTTTGCGCGGCCGGCAATGTGGCCTACGGCGAAGTGGTCGGCGACCCTTTCCTGCGCATGGATGGCCAGGCCGTCTTCAAACAGGCGGTGACCGTGCTGGAACGCTCCGCGCGCGACGTTTGCGAAGAAGCCGGCGTGACGCTGGATGCGGTCGATCTGCTGATCCCGCATCAGGCCAACGTCCGCATCCTGAATTTTCTTGCCCGTAAATTGAATCTGCCTGCGGACAAACTGGTGGTGACGGTCGATCGGCACGCCAATACGTCGGCGGCCAGTGTGCCGCTGGCCCTCGATGTCGCCCGCCGCGAAGGCCGGGCCAAGCCGGGCCAACTGATCCTGATGCAGGGGGTCGGCGGCGGCTTCACCTGGGGTTCGGTGCTGGCGCGGTTGACCGCCTAGGCATCACTTACAACAACAATCTGATCCGATCGTCATCGATGAAAATCGCTTTCGTATTTCCTGGCCAGGGTTCGCAGTCCGTGGGCATGCTCGATGCCTGGAAGGGCAACGCCGCCGTGGCCGATACCGTGGCGCGTGCGTCCGCGGCCCTGTCGCAGGACCTGGATGCCATGATCGGCCAAGGGCCGGCCGAACAGCTCAACCTGACGACCAACACCCAGCCGGCCATGTTGACCGCGGGTGTTGCGATGTACCACGCCTGGCTCGCCGCCGGCGGGCGCCAGCCCGACGTAGTGGCCGGCCATAGCCTGGGCGAGTATGCCGCCTTGACGGCCGCCAAGGCTCTCGACCTGGCAGACGCCGTCCGCCTTGTCCGTATCCGTGCCGACGCCATGCAAGCCGCCGTGCCGGTGGGGACGGGCGCCATGGCCGCGGTGCTCGGCCTGGACGACGATGCCGTCCGCGCCGCCTGCGCGCAAGCCGCGCAGGGCGAAGTAGTGGAAGCCGTCAATTTCAACGCGCCCGCCCAGGTTGTGATCGCGGGGCACAAGGCCGCCGTCGAGCGCGCTTGCGAGGCCGCCAAGGCCGCGGGTGCCAAACGCGCGCTGTTGCTGCCGGTGTCCGCGCCGTTCCATTCAAGCCTGCTCGAACCCGCGGCCGCCGTACTGGCAAAGGCCTTGGCCGAAGTCAGCATATCCGCGCCGGCTATCGCCGTGGTAAACAACGTAGATGTCGCCACGCCCGATGACCCCGCGGCCATCCGCGATGCGCTGGTGCGCCAGGCCTGGCATCCGGTTCGCTGGGTGGAAGTCATCCGTGCAATGAAGGCGCGGGGTGTCACCCATGTAATCGAATGCGGTCCCGGCAAGGTTCTGACCGGCCTGGTCAAGCGTATCGACGGCGAACTGACCGGCCTGGCGATCACCGATCCTGCCTCGCTGGACGCAGCGCTTGCCGCGATCGGGTCCAACTGACAAGGAAGTCTCCATGGAACTGCAAGGAAAGATCGCGCTGGTTACCGGTGCCACCCGCGGCATCGGCAAGGCGATCGCGCATGAGCTCGCCACGCGCGGTGCGACCGTGGTAGGCACTGCCACGTCGGCGGGCGGCGCGCAAACCATAGGCGAGGCGCTGGCGCCGTTTGGCGGCCGTGGCGTTGTGCTCGACGTTACCGATGCCCAGGCCTGCGAAGCGCTGGTAGAGGAGCTCGCCAAGGAAGGCGGCCCGCATATTCTGGTGAACAATGCGGGCATCACCCGCGACACGCTGGCGATGCGCATGAAAGACGACGATTGGGCCGCGGTCATCGATACCAACCTGGCCGCCGTCTTCCGCCTGTCGCGCGCCGTCATGCGAGGCATGATGAAAGCGCGCTGGGGCCGCATCATCAACGTGACGTCGGTGGTCGGTTCAAGCGGCAATCCGGGGCAGGCCAACTACGCCGCCGCCAAGGCAGGTGTGGCTGGCATGTCGCGCGCGCTGGCGCGTGAGTTGGGTAGCCGCAACATCACCGTCAACTGCGTGGCGCCCGGCTTCATCGATACCGACATGACGCGCGTGCTGGGCGAGACCCAGACGGCGGCGCTGCTGCAGCAGATTCCGGTCGGCCGCCTGGGTTCGCCCACCGATATCGGCCATGCGGTGGCATTCCTGGCAAGCCCCCAAGCCGGTTACATTACCGGGACGACGCTGCACGTCAATGGCGGCATGTATATGTAATTTCGGGCAAAAGTTATTTTGTTCCGCGTAAGTACCCCGTATCCGGGCTTGTTTTTTGCAGCCGACCGGGGATCCTTGGCGCGGTCCGCTGCACCGGCGACGTTATCGTCGCCGATTTGAGTGTCCCGACCGGCCTTCCGATCGGGAATCCATTTTTGTCACAGCCCGTCGTTGGCATTACGCTGCGCTTGGCTATAATTCGCGGGATTTTTCCCAATTGGAGATCTGCATGGAAAGCATCGAACAGCGCGTCAAGAAGATCGTCGCTGAACAACTTGGCGTCAATGAGGCCGAGATCAAGAACGAATCTTCCTTTCTTGACGACCTCGGTGCCGATTCGCTCGACATGGTTGAGCTGGTCATGGCCCTCGAAGATGAATTCGAGACCGAGATCCCCGACGAAGAGGCCGAGAAAATCACGACCGTGCAACAAGCGATTGACTACATCAATTCGCACGGCAAGCAATAAGCTATCAGCCTGTCTTTCCTTGCGCCGCGGCGTTTCGCCCCGCGGGGAACCAGGGCGGTTTTTGGGGTATGTCGCGCGGATGCAGCGCGGGGCGGCGAAAGCCTGCCCCGTGACGCCATTTTTCCGCGCAAGCGGCATGTTCCAAACCGCCTTTCTTTTGTTTGTTTAGGAGTCATCCGTGAAACGACGCGTCGTCATCACCGGACTCGGCATCGTGTCCCCCGTGGGCAGTGACGTGTCCAGCGCCTGGGACAATATCGTCAACGGACGTTCCGGCATCAGCCGTATTTCCCGTTTCGATCCCTCCGCGCTGACCACTCATATCGCGGGAGAAGTCCGCGATTTCGATGTCACGCAGTATCTTCCCGTCAAGGAAGCCCGTCAGATGGATACCTTTATCCACTACGGGCTGGCGGCGGGCGTCCAGGCCTGGCGCGACAGCGGCTTGGAACTCACCGAGGCCAATGCCGAACGCATCGGCGTCATCATCGGTTCGGGTATCGGCGGATTGCCGCGGATCGAAGAAACGCAGACCGATCTGCTGGCGCGCGGCCCACGCCGCATTTCACCCTTCTTCGTGCCTGGCGCGCTGATCAACCTGATCTCCGGTCAGTTGTCGATCATGTACGGATTCAAGGGGCCCAGCTATGCGGTGGTGTCGGCGTGCACCACGGGTTTGCACAGCATCGGCGATTCCGCGCGTCTTATCGAATACGGCGACGCGGATGTGATGATCGCGGGCGGCGCGGAATCCACGGTGTCCCCGCTGGGCATCGGCGGCTTCGCCGCGATGCGCGCTCTGTCCACGCGCAACGATG
>DATJHN010000037.1:0-3339 GCA_035493915.1 Bordetella sp. | reverse complement strand
GCCGGGGTTCAGCCGCTGCACCGCCTCGCGCAGGCGCGGTGCCAGCACCACGTCCGAATACCGGGCACGCGCGTCCTGCGTGCCGCCCGGCGACACCTCGTCACCGTGCACGCAGGTCCAGCCCAATTCACGCAGCCAGTCCAGGCAAGCAGATTCGAGGTGGTCTTCCTTCATGCTTGCCCCCTGCGGCGCCCCCGGCCGTTGTCCGGCCACCGCTCGAGTTTACCGGCGTGGCGAAATGCTCACCCACAGTGACCGTTTCGGATGTTCGATAAACTGATTGGCGCTGAGGTCAAGCTGCTGATCAACCCTTCTCTCTTCGGGAAAGGGTGGCGCGAAAGGCGGATGAGGTTCGCAATCGCATAGCATTTCGACCCGTGATGTCGACAAATGTCGTTTTCATGGACATTTGCCCAAAACATGTCGATTCTATCCCCATATGGCGTTACATGTTGATTAGTACATTGAAAATCGACATATGTTCCTGTAATGTCGAAAAAATCGATGTATTCCCCGAACCTGTCGATTCCGCCATCCTGACAATTCATGAGCTTCGATCCACGCAAACCCTGGAACGACCTGCCCGATCTGCCGCCTGCGGCCGATATCGAGAGCAAACCCTTGCTGAAGGCCTGCATCGAGGCCCGCGCGGCCTTGGCCGAATTGAAAAGTGCCGGCGACTTGATCCCCAACCAGGCCGTGCTCATCAATACCATCCCGCTGTTGGAAGCCCAGGCCAGCAGCGAGATCGAGAACATCGTCACCACCAGCGACGAGCTGTTCCGCTTTGCCCAACTGGAAAGCCATGCCGTCGATCCGGCGACCAAGGAGGCGCTGCGCTACCGCAGCGCGCTGGCCGACGGCCATGCCTCGCTGCGTCAGCGCCCGCTGGGCACCAATACCGCGGTCACCGTCTGCAGCCGTTTGAAGAATGCCGACATGCAGGTGCGGCGCACGCCCGGCACCGCGCTGGCCAACGCCGCCAGCGGCGCCGTCATTTATACCCCGCCCGAAGGCGAGGAGCTGCTGCGCGACAAACTGGCCAACTGGGAGCGCTTCATCCACGAGCAGACGGATGTCGATCCGCTGATCCGCATGGCCGTGGCGCATTACCAGTTCGAGGCCATCCACCCCTTCGGCGATGGCAACGGCCGCACCGGTCGCGTGCTCAACCTGCTGCTGCTGGTGGAGCAGGGCCTGCTGGACATGCCGGTGCTGTACCTGTCGCGCTACATCCTGCGTCATCGCGTCCAGTACTACAGCGGCCTGCTGGCGGTCACCACCGATGCCGCGTGGGAAGCCTGGGTCGGCTTCATGCTGGCCGCCATTACCGATACCGCGCGCTGGACCACCGCCAAGATACAGGCCATCCAGCAGTTGCATGCCAATGCACTGGCCTTCGTCAAGGCCCGCGCACCGGGCATCTACTCGCGCGAGCTGGTCGACATGCTGTTCGTGCAACCGTACTGCCGCATCCAGAACCTGGTCGAGGCCAACATCGCCAAGCGCCAGACCGCGTCGGTATATCTCAAGCAACTGGCTGCGCTGGGCATGCTCAGCGAAAACAAGGTCGGCCGCGAGAAAGTCTTCATCCACCCCAACTTCGTCCGCCTGCTCACCAGCGACGACCATCCCGTGCTCGCTTACGGCAGCACTGCCGTCGCCGGCACCCGACTCCAAGCCTGACGGCTTGCGTCAGCTTGGCTGTTTCGTCACGCTGCATAGAAGCAAAGTTACGCGGCCAGCGCTTCGCGCAACACCGGATAGTCGGTGTATCCCTTCGCGGTGCCGCCGAAGAACGTGCTGCGATCAGCGGCGTTCAAGGGCGCGCCGGCCTTCAGCCGTGCGACGAAATCGGGATTGGCGAGCACGAATTGACCGTAGGACTCCAGATCGGCCAGCCCTTCGGCCACGTCGGTGCCGATCCGGTCTCGCGGTCGACCTGCGCGATTGAGCATCAGCGTGCCTTTCCAGAGTTTGCGGATGTCCGCCAGCAGCGCTTCGTCGCCTTGCTGCGCGATGTGCAGGTAAACCAGGCCCAATGCATCGAGTTCGCCGATCAAATGGCGATAGAGGTTTGGTCCCTCGTCCCCTTCCTCGATGCCCCACAGCTTCATGCCGGGTGACAGACGGATGGCGGTCCGGTCCGATCCGATTTCGGCGGCAACCGCCGTGGCGACTTCGATGGCAAAGCGGACGCGGTTCGGGATCGACCCGCCGTAGTCGTCGGTGCGCGTGTTGGCACTGGGCGCGAGAAACTGATGCACCAGATAGGCGTTCGCGCCGTGGATTTCGACACCGTCCGCACCCGCTTCGATCGCGCGACGCGCGGCGAAGCGGAAGTCATCGACCGTCTGGTGGATTTCCACGGTGGTCAGTGCACGCGGTTCGGGGATCTCCTGCATGCCCGTGGCCGTGAACATCGGCGCACCCGGCGCAATGGCGGAAGGGGCGACGCCCTGCCGGTGGTGCGGCGTGTTGTCCGGATGTGACATGCGCCCCGCGTGCATGAGCTGGATGAAGATGTGACCACCCTTGTCGTGCACGGCTGCCGTGACCCTTTTCCAGCCGGCGACGTGAGCGTCGGTATGGATGCCTGGCGTGGTGAGGTAGCCCTGCCCATCCTCCGACGGTTGCGTCCCTTCGGTGACGATCAGGCCGACGCTGGCGCGCTGGCTGTAATAGTCCGCCGCGAGATCGCCAGGCGTGCCATCGGCTTTGGCGCGCGAACGGGTCATCGGCGCCATGACCAGGCGGTTGGGAAGTGTGTGGCGTCCGATACGGACAGGGTTGAACAGTTGCGGGTTCATGTCGTGCTCTCCTTGCAATTGCTTGGGTACCACAACAATAGGCAGTTCCACGAACAAAACACAGAGGCTAATATGTGGACACAATGTCTCAATATCAAAACACATGAATCTCAACGCCCTCGAGGACTTCCTGCTGGTGGCAGCCCACGGCGGCCTGGGCAAAGCCAGCCGCGCGAGCGGCCGATCAAAGGCCACGCTGTCACGCCGCATTGCCGATCTGGAAGAGGCGCTGGGCGTCCGGCTGCTCGAACGCGGTTCGAATCGACTCATCCTGACCGAGGCCGGGCAGTTGCTGTTGGCTCGTGCCGAAGATCCGATGCGCGAAGTCGGGGAGGCCGTGATCGCGGCGCGCGAAGGATTCGCCAAGCCGCGCGGCCGCTTGCGCATTGCCGCGCCGTTGCTGTTTTCGCAACTCGCGTTCGGCCAGCTCGGTGCCCGGTTCCTGGCGGCCTACCCGGACGTTCAACTGGACGTGGTCGCGCAGGATCGGGCCGTCGATCTGGTTGAAGAACATTTCGACGTGGCCATC
>DATJHN010000036.1:0-7038 GCA_035493915.1 Bordetella sp. | reverse complement strand
TACGGATGTATGTCCGCCTTCCGCGCCAACTCCGTCCATTTGGCGATTTCGTGCTTGATGAAATCGGGGAAGGGCCGGCCAGCGGTGTCGACGTCCGCGCCCTGGCTGGCGAAGAAGGCGATGGTTTCGGGCTGGGCCAGCACCGCGTCGAGTTCGCCGCGCAGCTTCTTCACGATGGGCGCGGGCACGTTCGCCGGCAGGGACAGGCCGAACCAACTGGTGGCTTCGTAGCCGGGTACGCCGGCTTCCGAGACGGTCGGCACGTCGGGTAGCAGGGCCGCGCGGTGTGACGATGTCACCGCCAACGCGCGCAACTGGCCGGACTTCAGGTAGGGCAGGGCCGCGGGCAGGGCCGGGATGCTCAGTTGAACCTGGCCCGCGATGGTGTCCATGACGGCGGGGGCTGCTCCCTTGTAGGGTACGTGCAGCATCTGCGTGCCCGATTGATCGGCCAGCAGCGCCGCGGCGAGATGGAGCGGACTACCGATGCCGCCGGATCCGTAGGTGACCTTGCCGGGGCTGGCGCGCGCGATGTCCAGCAATTCCTTCAGCGTATGCGCGGGCACTTTTGGATTCACAGCCACGACTGCCGGCGTCGTGACGATCAGCCGCAGGTGGGTGAAATCCTTCAGCGGGTCGAAGGGCGTAGCTGTACCGATCCCCACCACCATGGAGAAGGACGTGTCGATCAGCATAAGGGTGTATCCATCCGCCGCCGACCGGGCCACGTAGGATTCTCCGATGACGCCGGCCGCACCCGTGCGGTTCTCTACGATGACCGGCTGGCCCATCCGGTCTGTCAGCTTCTGCGCGACGTAGCGTGCGGTCTGGTCGCTGGCGCCGCCCGGCGCGAAGGGCACGATGAGATGAATGGGATGATCCGGGTAATCGGCGGCTGATGCGGATGCCCCGGACAGCGCGCACAGCGCCAGCAGCATTCCCGCCAGGGTGCGTGGGATAAGGGTCATGCTTGTCTCCTTTTGTCGTTTTAGTATTTGCCGGAACTGGTCCGCCTCGTATGGCGCGCGGCAGATCGAAGCCGACCACGCGCCACGTGCGGCCATGCCCGATGTCGATCAAGGACTTCGACCGCGTGCGGGCCATGCCCGGCGTCGTTCAGATGTGGTGGCGCTTGACCAGGTCCCAGTCGATGTCGAAGCCGAAGCCCGGCAGATCGTTCAAGTGCAGGTGGCCATCTTTCAATTGGGCGCGTTCGGGGAACAAGCGGGCCCAGAGCGGGTCGCGGTTCTCGTCCACGAACACCTCGACGCACTCGCCGTTGGGCGCCGCGCAGGCCAGATGGCCATGAATATGCGGATCGTGATGGGTCGCCATCAGCACGCCGTGGGCATGGGCGTAGGCGCCCACGCGCAGCCACTCGGTGACGCCGCCGGAGCGAGTGGCGTCGAACTCCATGTAGCGGACGCCGCCAAGATCGATCAGGTCGCGGCAGGCCCAGCTGTGCATCTCCGATTCGCCGCTGGCCAGCGGCACGTGGGTCTGTTGAGCCAGACGGCCCAGACCGCGCACGGAGTCATACCAGTGCAGAGGTTCCTCGAACCAGAAAATGTCGTAGGGCTCGAAGGCGCGGATGGCCTGTACAGCCTGATGCAGCGTATAGGCGCAGTTGGCATCGACCATCAGCATGGTGTCGGGGCCGATGGCTTCGCGAACGGCGCGCACCCGCGCCACGTCCGTCTTCAAGTCCACGCCGCCGACCTTCATCTTTACGCCGTTGAATCCTTGTTCGACGTAGCTCGCCATTTCCGGGGCAATGGCGAACATGTCGGCACCCTCTTGGTAATAGCCGCCGGTGACGTAGGCGCGGATGCTTCTGCGTTCGCCACCGAGCAGGCGCCAGACCGGCAGGCCCGCGGCCTTGCCCTTGATGTCCCACAGGGCGATGTCGATTCCCGCCATGGCGGCCAGTAGCGGGACGCGTTTGTCCGCGCCCAGGACGTCGGGCAAACCGTGCTCGCGCACCGTCCCGGGAGAGCTCGTGGTCAATCCGAAGACGGCTTCCCAGATTGCCTCTTGCGCGAGCGCGTCGCGGCCATGCAGGTAGCGATCGAGCTCGGCCACCATTTCCAGCACGCGGGGCATGGAGCGTCCATGCAGTGTGCCCAAGCCGGTCACGCCTTCGTCGGTTTCGATTTTGACGATGATCTGGCTGCATTTGTCGATGACTTCGTTGCTGACCCAGTAGCGCGCCTGCAGCGGGATCGTCAGCGCATAAGCCTGGATTTTGCGGATTTTCATTGGGATGTCTCCTGTCCGTCGAGTGACGTCGACCCACTATAGGAGGCGTCCGGCGCCGTACCGTGCGCGGGGTGTGCATAGCAGTTATGCAAGAAATGCCGGACGCCGCCACCCTCCGTTAGAATCCGCTGGAAATGCCCCCACACTGCGCCTCTGGCTTGCTGCCCCCCAAGGGGAAGCTTTTTGCCTTGGCGGCGGCCCGGCGGCAAAAAAGGCAAGGAGACAGCGGTCGATGAACTCAGACGAGCTGGAGCTTTTCGCTAAGGTCGCGCGGCATCGCAGCATTTCGAATGCGGCCATCGAGTTGGGCGTGGACCAGTCCACCATCACCCGGCACATCTCGCGGCTGGAGCAGCGCATCGGTGTCCGACTGTTCTATCGCAGCGGCCGGGGTACTGCGCTTACCGATAGTGGGGTGGCCTTCCTGCAAGCGACGCGTAAGGTGCTCGACGCCCTGGACGAGGCACGCCAGGTGGCGCACGCATTGACGCACAAGGGACCGCCGCGTCTGGTGATCGCGGCGCCACCTACCATCGGCAGCGTTCTGTTCGGCCGCCTGGCTGCCAGCCTGGCGCATGACTTTCCCGCTACCGCGCTGCATTTCGTCGAAGGCATGGGTAGCCAGGTGCTCAAGCTGTTGACCGACGGCCAGGCCGACATCGGTATTGTGTACGCGCCTGCACCAGCGGCGCTCAGCTGGGACAGCTTGCGGCTGACCGAATCGATCTACCTTGTGGCTGCAGCTGATGCAACGCCGTTGGGCGCGTCGTTTCCGGCGCGTCGGCTGGGAGAGTTGCCGCTGGTGCTGCCCACCACGTCGTACGGCCTGCGCATGATGGCCGACACGCTTGCCCGCAATCTTGATATCCGCCTGGACATCCGCATCGAGTGCGATACAGGCAGCGCCACGCTGACGCGCATGGTCGCGGAGGGCGCTGGCTACACTCTGCTGCCGCACGCCATGGTGCGTGACGAGATCGCCCTCGGGCGCTTGCAGGCCGCGCCGCTTGCCGATCCGCCGCTGACGCGCGGCATCGTGCTGGCCATGGCCAGGAATCGGGATGCCGCGGCTGGATCCTGGAACGCGCTGCAGACGGTGAAACACGCCATTCTGGAAACCGTGCGGCAGGGTGCATGGCCGGGAGTGAGCGCGGAGCCGTCTCTGCCGGTCCGCCCCGCGTCGCCCCCTTGAGGGGGAAGCGCGGTAGCGCTTCGGGGGGTGGGTCTTACTCTAGGGCTAGTCCAGCGATTCGGCTAGTGCCGTTACCAGCGACTCCGCTGCTGGCGAGACGCTGCGGCCGTGCTTGCTGAGCAGGTACAGGTGACGTGGAACCACCGGTTCGACCAGTTGCCGCGCGATGAGCGGAGTACCAGGCGGAAAGCCTTGCGCCAAATAGCCCGGCAGCAGCAATACGCCCAGCCCCTGCGCCGCCATCGCGACAGCTGTTTGCAGATAGGAAAAACCGTACGAAGGCGCGAAGGCTTCTCCCTGCGCCTCCAGCGTCTTCTTGATGAGACTGGGCAGGCCGGACCCTCCGTCAATGGCGATTACTTTCTCGCCCGCCAGGTCCTTCCAGCGGATTTGTTCGAGTTGCGCCAGTGGAGAGTCCGCATGGAAGATGACGTTGATCGAGTCGGTATGCAGCAGGCGGTACTCGGCATCGGTACGTTCCTCGATGCGCATGAGGATGCCGAAATCCACTGACTCGTGCATCACAAGTTCCATGACCTTGTCGGGCGCGGCGTCATGCATGACCGTCTTTACTTCCGGATGCAGGTTCTTGAAGGTCTTGAGCACCGGAGGCGCAACCGTGGCGGCGAAGCTGGGCGTGCAGGCAAAGGTGACCGTGCCCTGGCGGCTTTCGGCGAACCCGCGCATGCGTGTCTTGAGCTGTTCGGTATCAGCGAGGATGCGCTCGACGAGTTCGATCGCGGCATCGGCGGCCTCGGTCGGCCGCAACGCGCGCGGGGTCCTGTCAAAAAGGCGGACGCCAACTACTTCTTCCAACTGCTGCGTGAGTTGGCTGACGGCGGATTGCGTCAGGTGAAGCTGTTCACCGGCCTGGGTAAGACTACGAAGGCGATACGCCGCGACGAAGGCGCGAAGTTGGCGTGGCTTGGGATCCATCCCGACGATTGTGGTTCGTGGTTGCCGCGAACTCTACTAGGGAAAACCGTAGTCCCGCGAGCCTTCAAGCCCTAGAAATCCTTATGGCCCCATCACGAACTGTCGTTTGACCGTCCTCGGCGGCGAAAACTATCTTAGGCGCACCTTTTGGAGGACGACATGGATTTACAAGTCAGGGTGCCGATCGCCGACCGGATCCGGCCCGAACAGTATGAGCGGGAACTGGACAAGGTCTTCAAGCGCGCATGGCTCTGCGTCGCGCATACCGCCGATGTTCCCGAGCCGGGCACTTACGCCGTGGTCGAAGTGCCCACCTTCAAGGCCTCGCTTCTGGTCACACGCACAGCCGATGGCTCCGTGCGCGCGTTCCATAACGTTTGTACCCATCGCGGCAACAAGCTTGTGCGGGAGGGCAAGGGTTGCCGTCGCCAGTTCACCTGCGGCTTTCATGGCTGGACGTTTTCCAACGATGGGCGCCTGACGGGCGTGCCCGACGAGGGGCAGTTCAAGGATTTCGACCGCGCCGTGCTGGCGCTGCCCGAGGTTCGCTGCGAAGTCTGGCAGGGCCACCTCTTCGTCAACTTCGATAAGGAACCGCGCTACACGCTCGCTGAATGGCTGGGCGAGCTGCATGGAGAATTCGACAATTATTTCGAAGGTCGGGAAGAGGTCAGCCAGTATGAGGTGGAAGTCAGCGCCAACTGGCATCTCGGCGTGAATTCCTTCACGGAGGGCTATCACACCCGGGTGTTGCATCGCAATACGGCACCGGACTATCTGGGCAGCAAGGACAACGTGCACCGGCACCGCCCGTTCCTCCAACTCCTGGAGCGCCACTCGCGCTATTCCGCGCCCGCCAATCCGGACCACCGCGCTACGCCGGCGGAGGTCGTGGCGTACGAGGGCAACCGCAAACTGGTGCCGGCATATGGAACACCGCGCGAGGACCTGCCGCCTGGGGTGAACCCGGGCCGGGTGTCCACCTGGGCGTTCGACGTGATGGAGATCTTCCCGAATTTCGTGGCAATCAATGCCAACGAGTGGCATCTGGGGCTCTGGTTCTGGCCTATCGACGCGGGCCGGACCCTTATTCGCGGCCAGCGCTTCATGTACAAGGCCGAGCGGCCGAGCGACCGTCTGGGCCAGGCTTATTCCAAGGTGCGCGCGCGCGAGATCCTGCGTGAGGATCTCAACACGATGGAAGCCATCCAGCAGGTTCTCCAGTCTGGTGCCCTGACGCATATGCAGCTGTCGCAGCAGGAGCTTTCCCTGCAGCACCACTTCCGTGTGCTCGACGAAATGATGACGCTCGATTGATAGGCAAGCTCATGCAAACCCATACCGTACACATCCTGCGCTCCGCACCCGCCGTGCGCGAGTTGCCTGAAGAATTCGCCGATCTTTCTCCGTGGCTCGCGGACTGGGCGCTTGCCACCGAGGCCGAGCGCATGGATAAGCTGCTTTCAATCAGCGTCGACGAGCTGCGTCCCTTCTACGATGCCATGCTGGCGCGCACGCCCGCGATCAAGGCCTGGCTCGACCAGTTTCCTCTGCACGCGATGCCGCCGGAAGCCCGCACCTTGTTCGACCTGGCCATAAGCTTCATGGAGACCGCGCACGTGATCGACCTGGGCTGGAAGACGACGGACATCGAGGACAAATTTCCCCATGAGCGCTTCCGCATCAAATCTCCCAATCCATAGCCCTGGAAGCTCTCGGTGAATCTGGCGCTGTTCGACGGAGGTCCGCGCGACCGCGGCGAAGTGCCCGGCATATCGCGGTAAATCACCCGCATAAGATCGAGCCGCATCGGCGCGTGACCGCCGACGGGCCGGGAAATAAAAAATAAAGGAGACAGTAATGAAGAACATGCAACGGCGCCGCTTCGGCGTGCGGGTGCTGGGGGCGGCCGCAGCGCTGGGCCTTGGGACACACGCCTGGGCACAGGGTTACCCCTCGCGACCGATCCGGCTCATCGTGCCCTGGCCTGCGGCCGGCGGCACCGACAACGTCGCGCGTCTGCTCGCCGAGTATCTCTCGCTGGAAATCGGCCAGCCCATCGTCGTGGAAAACCGGGGTGGCGCCAACGGCGTCATCGGCACGCAGCTTGTCGCGCGGGCGGCGCCGGACGGCTATACGCTGATGTTCTCGGACATCTTCTCGCATGTGCTGAACAAACAGCTCGTGAAGAACCTGCCCTACGACATCGTCACGGACTTCACACCCATTACGCAGATCAGCACCGTGCCGCTGCTGCTCGTGGTCCACCCCTCGCTGCCCGTCAACAACGTCGCCGAACTGGTGCGGCTCGCGCGAGAAAAGCCCGGACAGTTGAGTTATGCCTCGTTCGGAGTCGGTAGCCAGGCGCACATCGCCGGCGAGATGTTCCAGATGATGTCGGGTGTCCAAATGACGCACGTGCCCTATAGCGGCGGCGCACCCGCGCTTGTCGCCACCTTGGGTGGTCAAGTACAGGTCAACTTTTCGGGTATCAACCTCGCGCGCCCGTATGTCGCGCAAGGCAAGCTCAGGGCGCTGGCGGTTACTTCCGCCACACGCTCCAAGTTCCTGCCCGAGGTGCCCGCGGTGGCTGAGACACCCGGCTTCGAGGGCTATGAGGCCAGCGTGCCCTTCGCTGTGTGGGGGCCAGC
>DATJHN010000035.1:0-7570 GCA_035493915.1 Bordetella sp. | reverse complement strand
CGGACGCGATTTGGTTGGGCCTTGCGCCAAGCTCGGTCGCGAGTTGCGCGATGATGCGGGCTTGGTCGACGGCGGGTGCGGCGGCGGACGTGGTAGCGGAGGTCTCAGGCATCTCTTGGGCGACAAAGAAGGAAAAACAAGGAAAAACAAGCGCCGGATTTTGCCACAAGGCACCGTCGCGAAAAAATGAACCCTGGATGATTTTGTCCCTGATTAGGGGTGAGACCGGTCGCGGACGGTATGATTCCAGGCTGTCCCGCCCATATTGTTTTTTCATGTTGCATTTGGAGCTTGCCGAGTATTTCGCCGAAGACGGCCCGCTTGCAAAGGCGTCGCCGGGCTATCGCGTGCGCCAGTCCCAGGTAGAGCTGGCGCAGGCCATCGAACAGGCCATTTCGCGGCGATCAACGCTGATCGCCGAAGCCGGAACCGGCATCGGCAAGACCTGGGCCTACCTGGTGCCCGCCTTCCTTGGGGGCGGCAAGGTGCTGATTTCCACCGGTACCCGCACGCTTCAGGATCAGCTGTTCAGCCGCGATCTGCCGCGCGTGCGCGCCGCCTTGGCGGTGCCCGTGACGGCGGCGCTGCTGAAAGGCCGCGGCAATTATCTGTGCCACTACCATCTGGACCGCCTGTCCGGCGACGACCGCGCGTTGAAATCGCGCGCGGAAATCAGCCAGCTGCGGCATATCCAGCGCTTCGCCGTGCATACCAAGACCGGCGACCGGGCGGATTTGCCACAGGTGCCGGAAGACGCCGACATCTGGCAGCGGGCGACGTCCACGCGCGAAAACTGCCTGGGGCAGGAATGTCCGCGGATCCGCGACTGCTTTGTCGTGAAGGCCCGCCGGCAGGCGCAGGAAGCCGACGTGGTGGTCATCAATCACGCGCTGTTCATGGCCGACCTGGTATTGCGCGAGGAAGGCGTGACCGACCTGCTGCCGGAAGCCGATACGGTCATCTTCGACGAAGCGCATCAATTGCCGGACACGGCCACGCGCTTCCTGGGCACCAGCCTGTCCACGCACCAATTGCTGGATTTCGGCCGCGCCGCGGAAGCCGCCGGCCTGGCTTACGCCCGTGAAGCGGCCAATTGGGGCGAAGTCTCGCGCAAGCTGGAGACCGCCGCGCGTGAACTGCGCCTGGCTTGCGGTGCCCTGGAACACATGCCTGGACGCAAGGCAACCTTCGAAGCCGTGCCAGACGCCGACGGTTTTCACGAGGCGCTGAGAAATCTGAACGAGGCGGTGCACACCGTCACCCGCGGCCTGACGCAGGTCGCGGAAAAACATCCCGATCTGGCCGCGGCAGCGCGCCAGGGCGCGGATATCCTGCTGCGGCTCAAGCGCTGGGCACCGCCGGCACGGCCGGATGCCGGCCAGCCGGCCGAGGTGGTGGAAAGCGACGAAGCGGTGCTCGCAGCCTGGTCGGCCGCGATGGCGGCCGGCGTGTCAGCACTGGATGGCGGTACTGACGCCGGACGCGCAGACACGTCGTCTGACGTGGCGGTCCGCGCGCCGTCCGCCGTGCCCCTGCCTCCGCTCGCCGACTGGACCGGCCCCGCCGTGCGCTGGGTCGAGCACGGCACGCACCACGTGCGGCTGCACGCCGCCCCGCTGTCCGTGGCGCAGGCCTTTTCCAAGTATCGCAAGCCGGGCCAGGCCTGGGTGCTGACGTCCGCCACGCTGTCCGTACACGGCGATTTCGGCCACTTCACGCGCCAGCTCGGCCTGGATGACGCGGTGACCGGCCATTGGGAATCCCCGTTCGATTATGGTTCGCAGGGCCTGTTGTTCGTGCCCAAGGATCTGCCGGAACCGCAGGCGCCGCATTTCGCCCAGCGCTTCGTCGAAACCCTGATGCCGCTGCTGCACGCCAGCCCCGGCGGCGCGCTGGTGCTTTGCACGACGCTGCGGGCGGTGGATCGCTTCGCCGGCCTGTTGGCCGATGCCTTCGAAGCCGATGGCGTCGAGTGGCCCTTGCTGCGCCAGGGAGAGGGTACGCGGCGCGATCTGCTGGAACGCTTTCGTACGCTGACCCATCCGGTGCTGGTGGGCAGCGCCAGTTTCTGGGAAGGCATCGATCTGCCGGGCGATGTACTGACGCTGGTCGCGATCGATAAGCTTCCGTTCGCTCCGCCCGACGATCCGGTCATCGAAGCGCGCCTGCGCGAATGCCGCTTGCACGGCGGCAATCCCTTCGCCGAATACCAACTGCCGGAAGCGGCGATCGCCCTGAAGCAGGGCGCCGGACGCCTGATACGCACCATGAGCGACTGGGGGGTGCTGATGGTCGGCGATGTGCGCCTGGTGGAAAAAAGCTACGGCAAGCGCTTGTGGCGCGGCCTGCCGCCTTTCGGGCGCACGCGTGAACTGAACGAAGCGCTGGCGTTCCTGGAGCGCAAGGCGGAAGAAAACACGCCGCCGCTGGCCGCACCGGCCTGATCCCGGCGGCGAAACCGCGGTGCCTGGACGCGACCAAGCACGCAAGGCAAAGGCCTAAGCCTAATCCTGTCGCATCGTTTCCAGGCGAGCGTCCAAAGAAAACGCCCCGGGTGCGGGGCGTTTCAACATTCTGCGCATATCCGCGCGTTGATCGGCGCGCGCTATGTTCCTCTTACATCCAGCCCCACGGATCCCACCAGGCCTTGTCTTGCGTGAAACCCTGGGTGGGGAATTTGCTATTGGGGAAGTTGGTATTCAGTACCCGCCGGGCATCGGCTTCCAACTGCGGCATTTTCAGCTGCTCGTAGGATTTGTACAGGATGTACAGGGCTTCTTCCGAGGCCGACGCGCCCTGGAAGTCCGTGATCACGGTCTGTGCGCGGTTGGCCGCTGCGATATAGGCGCCGCGTTCATAGTAATAGCGCGCGACATGGACTTCGTTCATGGCGATGGCGTTCACCAGCCACACGACGCGCAGGCGGGCATCGGCCGCGTATTTGCTGTCGGGATAGCGCTTGATCAGTTCGCTGAATGCGTCATACGAAGCACGCAGGCCCTTGGGATCGCGTTCGCTGGGATCCTGGCCGGTGATGTTGGTCATGAAGGCGCTGGCCGGCGTGAAATTGATCAGCCCCTTCAGGTACAGCACGTAGTCCGTGCCGGGATGGTTGGGATACAGCTGCTGGAAGCGGTCGATCGCCGCCAGCGCCTGTTCGTTTTCGCCATCCTTCCAGTTGACGTAGGCCAGATTCATCAGCGCCTGTTGCGCGTAGACGCCAAAGGGATAGCGGCTTTCGACGGCGGTGAAGCGTTCGCGGGCATCCTTCCAGTTGCCGGCGTCCATTTCCTGCTTGGCGTCGTTATAGAGCTGCTCGGCGCTCCAGTTGGCGGTCTTGTCGTACTTGGTGCCGCTGGTGCCGCAGGCGGCCAACACCACGGTCAAGGCCAGCGCCACGCACAGGCGCATGGCCGACCCGAAGCGGGCGGCGGAAAACAGGGGGGCGGGAACGCGGGGTGTCACGACGGTCATTTCCTTGGTGTTAGCATGGCTGGCTGCGTCGATTATATGATTTGTCTCCATGTCCGAGTTAGCCGCCAGTGCGGATATCCCCTCCGATGACGAACCGCAAGTTCTGCGCGTCCCGGAAACCGTCCAGGCCGACCGGCTGGACAAGGTGCTTTCGGGGCTTCTGGCAGAGCACTCGCGCAGCCGCCTGCAGGGGTGGATCGAGGCCGGCTACGTGCAGGTGAACGGGGCGCCCGCCAAGGTGCGGCAGCCCGTCGGCCCCGGCGACCTGATCGCCGTCTGGGAGCAGCCGGCGCCAGACGCCCAGGCTTTCGAACCGGAACCGGTGGATTTTCGCGTCGTGGCGGACAGCCCGGCGTGGATCGTCGTCGACAAGCCGGCCGGGCTGGTGACGCATCCGGGTGCCGGCAACTGGCGCGGCACGCTGCTCAACGGTTTGCTGTTCCGCTACCCTGAATTGCGCGGGGTCGCGCGGGCCGGCATCGTACATCGCCTGGATAAGGACACATCGGGATTGCTGGTGGTGGCGCGCACGGAACAGGCGCAAACGCACCTGGTGCGCCAGTTGCAGGCTCGTACCATGGGCCGTGAATACCTGGCGCTGGTGCATGGCTGGCCGGCGGGGCCTGGCACGGTGGACCGGCCGGTAGGCCGCGATTCGCGCGTGCCGGTACGCATGAGCGTGGAACGCCCCATCGCGCCCAAGCACGCCGTTACGCACTACACGCCCGAAGCCGCCGGCCTGGCCGACGGTACGCGCGTCGCGCGCATCGTATGCCGGCTGGAAACCGGACGTACGCATCAGATACGGGTACACATGGCCAGCCAGGGGCATCCCCTGCTGGGCGATACGCTGTACGGCGGCAAGACGGTGGCCGGGGCGGCGCGCCAGATGCTGCACGCACGGGCCTTGAAATTCGACGATCCGGGGGGAAGCGGGCTGCTGTCGTTCGACGCGCCGCTGCCCGCCGATATGGCAACCGTCTGTCAGGCCATTGCCTGGAACGAATAGGGGACACGAGTGGATTTTCCCGAATCGCCATCCGCAAAGAGCGGACCGGCCGCCTTGCCGGTCGTGGCCGGCCCGCAATGGACTGGCGTGCGTTATTTCTGCACGACCCGCGCGGGCGGCGTGGGCACGGCGCCGCACGATACCTTGAATCTGGGCTTGCGCGCCGGCGACCGGCCGGAGGCGGTCGCGGAAAACCGGCGCCGCGTGCTTGCCATGCTGCCAGCCGAGCCGCTCTGGTTGCGCCAGGTACATGGCGCGCGGGTGGTCGATGCCGATGGTCCACTGGAAGATGAGCCCGCGGCGGATGCTGCCGTAACCGCCGCACGCGACCGGCCGCTGGCCATCATGGCGGCCGATTGCCTGCCGGTGCTGATCGCCGACACCGGCGGCCGTGTCCTGGGGGCGGCACACGCCGGCTGGCGTGGCCTGGCCGGCGGCGTGCTGGAGAACACGTTGCAAGCCCTGCGCCGCAAGTGTCCCGGGGCGACGGCCTGGCAAGCCTGGATCGGTCCCGGTATCGGCCCCACGGCCTTCGAGGTGGGGCAGGACGTGCTGGATGCTTTTGCCGCCGGCGGGCCCGACTCGGCCGAGCTGTTCCAGCCCCATCACGGACATCCCGGCAAATGGCTGGCCGACCTGCCAGGCCTGGCGGCCTTGCGCCTGGCTCGCGCCGGGGTCGGGACGGTGCACCGTAGCGGACTGTGCACGGTGTCGGACCGCGAACATTTCTTTTCGTATCGACGCGATGGCGAGACCGGTCGCATGGCGATGCTGGCATGGTTGTCGCCGCAATGACGTATTTCGGACGAAGCAGCCGCATGCATGCGCAAATACCCGTGGTTGTGCCCCTGCGAATACCCGCATTGACACTCCATGCACCGCAATGCACCATCCTTTGGAAAAGCGACCATAACAAGGTGTCCAGGTGACTGCCCATCCATCCGCATCATGGCCCGTTCCGGTGGGTGTCGCGCCGGATATCCTGGCCCAGATACAGGCGGACTTTTCCCGCGACTGGCAGCGTCTTGCCGACGATGCCCGCCAGGGGCGCCTGGAACCACCGGTCGACAAGCGTTTCGCCAGCGATGCGTGGCGGCGCAGTACCCAGCATCTGGTCATGGCGCATGCCTATCTGCTTTCCGCTCGCGCCATGCATCGCATGGTCGATGCGGCCAGCGTCAGCGAACCCTTGCGTGACCGCTTGCGCTTTTCCATCATGCAGTGGCTGGATGCCGTCGCGCCGTCGAATTTCCTGGCCCTGAATCCCGACGCCCAGGAATCCATCATCGCCTCGGCCGGCAAGGCCCTGGACGAAGGCCTGGCCAATCTATTGAGCGACCTGCGCAAGGGCCGCATCACGCAGACCGACGAAAGCCAGTTCGAGATCGGCGTCAACGTGGCCGTGACGCCGGGGCAGGTGGTTTTCGAAAACCCGCTGTTCCAGCTGATCCAGTACACGCCGGCCACGCCCACCGTGCACGAGCTGCCGCTGGTCATCGTGCCGCCGAATATCAACAAGTTCTATATCCTGGATTTGCAGCCGGCAAACTCGTTCGTGCGGCATGCGGTAGAGGCGGGCTTTACGGTTTTCCTGGTGTCGTGGCGCAATCCGGTGCCCGCCGATGATGACGGCGTCGATCGCGCGCAATGGGACGACTATCTGGACGACGCCGTGCTGCCGGCCTTGCGCGTCGCCGGGGAAATCACCGGCCAGCCGCAGGTGAATGCGCTGGGCTTCTGCGTGGGCGGAACGCTGCTGGCGTCGGCGTTGGCGCTGGCGCAGGCACGTGGTGAAAAACCCGTTGCGGCCCTGACGCTGCTTACCGCCTTGCTGGATTTCCGCGACACGGGCGTGCTGAATGTTTTCGTGGACGAAACCCACGCCCTGCTGCGAGAACGCCAACTGGGGGCCGGCGGGCTGATGTCGGGCCGCGAACTTGCCACCACGTTTTCATTCCTGCGGCCCAATGAGCTGGTATGGAATTACGTGGTGGACAACTATCTGAAGGGACGCCGGCCGCCGGCCTTCGACCTGTTGTTCTGGAACGCCGACAGCACCAATCTGCCGGGTCCGTTTTTCGCCTGGTACTTCCGCAATACCTATCTGGAAAACAATCTGAAGGTACCCGGCCGCTGCAGCGTGCGCGACGTACCGCTGGACCTGACCAGCCTGGATATGCCCGCCTATATATTCGGTTCGCGCGAGGACCATATCGTGCCCTGGACATCGGCGTATGCATCCACGCAGCTGCTGCGCGGAACGCAGCGCTTCGTGTTGGGAGCTTCCGGACATATCGCGGGCGTGATCAACCCGCCGGCGAAAAAGCGGCGCAGCTATTGGACGACCGGCACGGAGCATGGGAATGGGCATGACCCGCTGCCTGGCGATCCATCCGCGTGGCTGGCGCACGCGCAGGAGCATGCCGGCAGTTGGTGGCCCGACTGGGCGGAATGGCTGTCCAGCCATTCCGGTCGGCAGGTCAAGGCACCGGCGCAGGCCGGCAATGCGAAATACGCGCCCATCGAACCGGCACCGGGACGCTATGTAAAAGTAAGAGCCATGTAGCGGCAAGAGCCATGCATGTCATGACGGCAAGACCCGAAGGCAAACATTCGAAGCGCGGCAGCACAAAGGAGAATATCAATGAGCGGAAAACTGGCATATGTGACGGGTGGCATGGGCGGCATAGGAACTTCGATCTGCCGGCGTCTCGCCAAGGATGGGTTCCGCGTGGTCGCGGGCTGCGGTCCCAGCCGCAATTACCAGCAATGGCTGGATGAACAGGCGGCGCAGGGCTATGACTTCTATGCCTCGGTGGGCAACGTTTCCGATTGGGATTCCACGGTCGCTGCCTTCGAAAAGGTGAACGCGGATTACGGAGGGGTCGACGTTCTGGTGAACAATGCCGGCATCACGCGGGACGGCCTGTTTCGCAAAATGTCGATTGATGACTGGCGCGCGGTGATCGACACCAACCTGAACAGCCTGTTCAATGTGACCAAGCAGGTGCTGGAACACATGGTCGATCGCCAATGGGGCCGCATTATCAACATCAGTTCCGTGAATGGCCAGAAAGGCCAGTTCGG
>DATJHN010000034.1:0-22318 GCA_035493915.1 Bordetella sp. | reverse complement strand
GAGCGGTCAGGCGTGGCCAGACTGGGTAAAGATCCTGGCGTGGGTGCTGCTGGCGGCGCTCGGCTGGGAAATCGTCACCACGATCATCCGCCTGTACAACGGCAACCTGAATCAGCTGCTGCTCGGCGGCGTGCTGGTGTGTTTCCTGGCGCTGGGGGTGGTCGCGTGGTTCATGCAGACATCGATCACCACGATCGATGGACAGGGCCTGCGGCAGACCTGGCTGATGCGGCGCGAAATCGCCTGGGACGATATCGGCAGCGCGCGCTTCGTGCCGCTGATTTTCTCCAAGCGGCTGATGATCGTCAGCCGCGCGGGCCGGACCGTGGTATTCCAGAGTGGCACGCGCGAACTGGAGAGAGCCTTCATGCATATCGCGGCGACCTACCAGGGCAAGCCGCCACCGGCCTAGGGCATCTTCCAACCGAGACAGGCCCTAGCGTATCGGCAGCGCGTACATCAGGCCGCCCTTGTTCCACTGCGCATTCAATCCGCGCTGCAGCTTGAGCGGGCTGCCCTGGCCGACATTGCGTTCGAAGCTTTCGCCGTAATTGCCCACCTGCTTGATGATGTTGTAGGCCCAGTCTTCGCCCAATCCCATGTTGGTACCCGCGCCAGTCGTCACACCCAGGATGCGCTTGATGTTGGGATTGGCGCTGTTCGCCTTCAGATCGTCGGCGTTGGCGGAGGTGATGCCGTATTCCTCGGCTTCGATCATGGCCGACAGCGACCAGGAAACGATGTTCAGCCAATTGTCGTCGCCCTTGCGGACGAACGGGCCTAGCGGCTCCTTGGAAATGATCTCCGGCAGCACGACGTAATCGTCGGGGTTGTGGAGCTTGGAAATGCGGATCGATGCCAGGCCGGAAGCATCGGTGCTGAACACGTCGCAGCGGCCGGCGGCGAAGGCGTTGACCACCTCGTTGAACTGCTCGATGACGACCGGCTTGTATTCGATGTGATTGGCGCGCGCCCAGTCGGCCAGCGTGTTCTCGTTGGAAGTGCCGGCCTGCAGGCACACGGTCGCGCCGTTCAGTTCCTTGGCGCTTTTTACGCCGAGCGACTTGAGCACCATGAAGCCCTGGCCGTCATAGAAATTGACGCCGGCATGGATGATGCCCAGCGCCGTGTCGCGCTGCTGCGTGACGGTGGTGTTGCGCGCCAGCAGGTCGATCTCGCCCGATTGCAGGGCCGTGAAGCGCTGCTGCGCATCCAGCGGCACGATCTTGGTTTTGTTCGCGTCGCCCAGGACGGCGGCGGCCACGGCGCGGCACATGTCCACATCCAGTCCGTGCCATTCGCCTTTGGCGTCCGGCGCCGAGAATCCGGCGAAGCCGGTCGTCGTGCCGCACAGGACCACGCCGCGCTGGCGCACGGTGTCCAGGGTAGCGCCGTGGGCCGCCTGCGCGGCCGCCACGCACAGGGCGGCGCCGATGAATGCCTTGATGGAGTTACTGCGCATAAGGTTTCCTTCCGCGTTTCGATGCATGCGGGTTCCGGTGGTGGATCCGCGAGGCGCCAAGCTTAACGCGCCTGCGGCAATCCCGAAAACCGGTGCGTTCCGGTCGAAGCGCGGCAAGGCTCACGTATAGGTGCGCGTATCCTCGATGATCTTGCCGTCGTTGGGCAGGCTGCCGGGCGCGCACAGGACGATGGCGGCGCGCAGCTTGGTGATGTCGCGCACGGACCGCGCGATGGCCTCGGCCAGGTCCGCGGGTGCGTCCGCGGTCTCGACGTGCAGTGTCATGGTATCCGTACCGACCTCGCCGCCCACGACCAGCCGCCCGCGCCGGGCTTCCGGATGGCGCCGCAGGATGTCGGCGACTTGCGAGGGATGCACGAACAGGCCGCGCACCTTGGTGGCCTGGTCCGCCCGGCCCAGCCAGCCGCGGATGCGCGTGTTGGTGCGGCCGCATGGCGATAGCGCGGGCAGCACCGCCGACAGGTCCCCCGTGCCGAACCGCACCAGCGGATAGTCGGGGTTCAAGGTCGTGACCACGACTTCGCCGACCTCGCCATCGCGCACGGGGTCGCCGGTGCCGGGGCGCACGATCTCGACGATGATGTCCTCGCCCAGCACCAGGCCTTCGCGCGCCGGCGTCTCATAGGCGATCAAACCCAGGTCGGCGCTGCCGTAGGCCTGGAAGCCGTCGATACCGCGGGCCGACAGGCTATCCCGAAGCGCGGGCGGAAAAGCTTCACCCGATACCAGCGCGTGGCGCAGGGAAGGCAGCGGGACACCCAGTTCATCGGCCTTTTCCAGGATGATCTTGAGAAAACTTGGGGTACCGGTATAGGCCGCCGGCGCCAGGTCGCTGATCGCGCGCACCTGCTGTTCGCTTTGCCCGGTACCGCCGGGAAATACCGTGCAGCCTATCGCATGCGCGGCCGTTTCCATCATCGAACCGGCGGGGGTGAAGTGATAGGAAAAGCAGTTGTAGACCAACTGGCCGGGGCGGATGCCGGCGGCATACAAGGCACGGCCAAAGCGCCAGTAGTCGCGGCGGCGGGTCTCGGGTTCGTAGATGGGCCCTGGCGATGAAAAGACGCGCAGCGCGTCGCCCCATGCCACCGCGGAAAAACCGCCCATGGCCTTGGCGGCGCCATCGCGGGCGGCGTCGACGGACGCGTTATCGGGAGATGCCGGATGGTCGCGGCCGCGCTGCTGTTGCATCAGCAATTCGGACTTCCGCAACACCGGCAGCGCGGCCAGGGCCTGGCGTGATGTGATCTGCATCGGATCCACGCCGGCGAGCTGCGCGGCGATCGCCGGCGCGCGCGCCATGGCCTGCGCGATGGCATGGGGTAGCGCCGCCATCAGCGATTCCTCGCGCGCCTGGGGCGGGCGGGTTTCCAGCGCATCGAAATACGGTGCTTGGGACATGAATATCATCTCATCAGGCCAGCCAGCGTTTGCGCCGGCGATAGAACTTGGTATCGCGGAAGCTGCGACGCGCGCCGCT
Source organism: Bordetella sp. (assembly GCA_035493915.1). GTDB lineage: Bacteria > Pseudomonadota > Gammaproteobacteria > Burkholderiales > Burkholderiaceae_B > Bordetella_C. The sequence continues at coordinate 19,355 of DATJHN010000034.1, read as the reverse complement.
GGAGATGCCCAGATAGAATTCCTTGACGTCCTCGTTATCGCTGAGCGCGGCCGCATCGCCGTCCATCATTACCCGGCCGTTCTCCAGGATGTAGCCGTAGTCGGCATAGCGCAGCGCGATATTGGTGTTCTGTTCCGCAAGCAGGAAACTGACGCCTTCGCGCTGGTTCAGGTCGCGCACGATCTGGAAGATTTCCTCGACGATCTGCGGTGCCAGGCCCATGGATGGTTCATCCAGCAGGATCATGGTGGGACTGGCCATCAGCGCCCGACCGATGGCCGTCATCTGCTGCTCGCCGCCCGACGTATAGCCGGCCTGGCTGCCGCGCCGTTGCTTCAGGCGCGGAAAATACTGGTACACCCGCTCCAGCGCGGCCTCGGTGCCGGCCCTGCCGAGCCGGCGCGTGTAGGCACCGGTCAGCAGGTTTTCCTCCACCGTCAGGTGAGCGAAGCAATGCCGGCCTTCCATCACCTGCACCACGCCGCGGCGCACCAGATCCGCCGGCGACAGGCGGTCGACCCGCTCGCCACGGTAGCGGATGCTGCCCTTGGTCACCTCGCCTCGTTCCCCGCGCAGCAGATTGGACACCGCGCGCAGCGTCGTCGTCTTGCCCGCGCCGTTGCCGCCCAGCAGGGCCACGATGCGGCCCTCCGGCACGAGCAGGGACACGCCCTTAAGGACCAGGATGACGTGGTTGTAGATGACTTCGATACCATTGACGTCCAGCAGGATGCCGGATGCTTCGGCAGCGGATTGCGCTGTCATGGAATGCCCCCCTGTCGCTGCGCGACGCTGCCCGCCATCTCTACCCCTGCGCTCCGCAATTGACGGGCGTGATGTTTTTCTCCTTGGCGTACTTGGCGGCCGTTTCCTTGACCAGCGGGTCGACCATGGTCTTGTCGGCCTGGTACCAGTCGGAGACCACATTGAACTTGGCGCCATCCCATTGCACGATGCGCGCCCAGTCCGCCCCCATGTGATTGGCGCATGACGTCTTGACGGGACGCATGATGTCGCCAAAGCCCAGCTGGTTGAGCCTGTCCTGCGTCAGGTTCAGGTTTTCAAAGCCCCAGCGAACCTGTTCGGGCGTCATGGACTTGCCCTTGCCGTATTTTTCCTGCGCGGTGCGGATGGCCTCGACCTGCAGCATGGAAATGATCATGCCGCGCATATGGGCGATGGTCCCCACCGATGTGCCGGTCTTGTCGCTGCCGTCGCCCTTGTCGTAGACGAACTTCTTCAGGTCCTGCGATACCTTGCCGGGTTCGCCGCTGTTGTGGATGGTGATGGCGTTGTAGCCCTTGGCCACGGCGCCCAGGTCCCTGACGTCGCCTTCCGATCCGGCCCACCAGATCGCGTAGATTTTCTCGCGCGGGTAGCCGCTGGCCTGCGCCTCGCGGACAGCGGTCGGCGTCATGATGCCGGCGCTCCACAACAGGACATAGTTCGGCCGCGACTGCCGTATCTGCAGCCAGGTGGACTTTTGCTCGACGCCGGGCGCGGTGACGGGATAAAGCAGCAGCTCGAAGCCGTCCTTGGCGGCGCGGCGCTGCAACAGCGGGATGGGTTCCTTGCCATAGGGCGAATCGTGATAGACCAGCGCGATTTTCTTGCCCTTCAGATTGCCGCCCTCTTTCTTGGCGATGTCCTGGATCATCACGTCGGCCGCCGTCCAATAGGTGCCCAGCAGCGGAAAATTCCACTGGAAGACCGAGCCGTCGACCGCCTGCGACAAACCATAGCCCACGGTTTCCACGGACACCTTGTCCTGCGGCGCCTTGTCGCTGACCGCGAAGGTAATACCCGTGGACTGTGTATCGAAGCCGGATGCGCCGGTTGGGGCGTGCGTCTTCAGGCGTTCGTAGCATTCCACGCCACGGTCCGTGGCGTAGGCGGTTTCGCATTCCTCGTAAGTGATCTTCACGCCATTGATGCCGCCGTCGCGCGCGTTGACCAGTTTCAGGTAATCGAGCTTGCCGTCGGCCCAGGGGATGCCCAGCGGGGCGAAGGAGCCGGTACGGTAGACCAGCAGCGGAACAAATTGGTCGTCCGCCCACGCCGGCAGGCTGGCCGAGCCCAGCGCGGCGGCGGCAACCGCCACGGCCGCCGCGTATCGAATATTCAAGCGCTTCATCTCCATTTCCTCCTGGGTGGTGTTTTGGACACCGGGTTGTATGTCCGGTCTGGTGCCGGCGGTTATGGGTAAGCGGGACCACGCCCGGATGCGGCCTGGTACGTGGCGGACTCAATGCGGAAACGGCCAGATGCGCAGCTTTTCCTTGGCGATGCTCCACAGCCGCGCCAGGCCATGCGGTTCTGCTATCAGGAAAAAAACGATCAATGCGCCGAACACCATGTGCTCGATGTGCGATGCGGTGTCGACCGCCAGCGGCAGGCCAAACATGCGCGGAATGTTCGACAGCAGAACCGGCAGCAGCACAATGAACGCGGCGCCGAAGAAACTGCCCAGTATCGATCCCAGGCCGCCGATGATGACCATGAACAGCAGCTGGAAGGAACGGGCCAGGTCGAAGGCCAGCGGTTCCCAGGCGCCCAGGTGGATAAAGCCCCACAACACGCCCGCCACCCCGACGATGAAGGAACTGACGGCAAAGGCGGTCAGCTTGGCGTACATCGGCCGGATGCCGATGACCGAGGCGGCCACGTCCATATCGCGTATCGCCATCCACTGCCGCCCCATCGCCCCGCGCACCAGGTTCTTGGCGGCCAAGGTAAAGACCGCCACCACCGCCAGCACGAACAGATACCTTTGCGCGGAGCTCTGCAAGGGCACGCCGAAGACTTCCAGCGGCGGTACCGATACGCTGCCCGAAGGCGAATAGTTGGTGAAGTAGGGAATACGCAGGAAAGCCCAATCGACGAAGAACTGCGCGGCCAGCGTCGCCACCGCCAGGTACAGCCCGCGTATGCGCAGGCTGGGAATGCCGAACACCACGCCGACCGCGGTGGCGCACAGGCCGCCCAGCACGATTTGAAGCAGCAGCGGCATCGCGGGAATGCGCACACCGAAGTTCCAGGCCGCATAGGCGCCGACCGCCATGAACGCGCCCGTCCCCAAGGAAATCTGCCCGCAATAGCCGACCAGCACATTCAGGCCCACGGCGGCCAGCGACAGGATCAGGAACGGGATCAGGATGGCGCGCAGGAAATAGTCGCTGGCCAGCAAGGGGACGGCAATAAAGGCCACGGCCAGCAGCAGCGCCATCACGACCCGATCCTGCAGGATGGGGAATATCTGCTGGTCCGCCAGGTAGCTGGTCTTGAATTGCCCGTTCTCGCGATACAGCATGGCACTTTCCTTTTGCTATACCCGGTCGATGATTTTTTCGCCGAACAGCCCCTGCGGGCGAAACAGCAGGAAGCCCAGGGCCAGTACATAGGCGAACCAGATCTCGATACCGCCGCCCACCAGGGGTCCGAGATAGACCTCCGACAATTTTTCGCCCACGCCAATGATCAGGCCGCCCAGGATGGCGCCCGGTATCGACGTCAGCCCCCCCAGGATCACCACCGGCAAGGCGCGCAAGGCAGCCGTCGACAGCGTGAACTGCACGCCGAACTTCGACCCCCAGATGACGCCGGCCACCAGCGCGACCAGCCCAGCGACACTCCATACCACCACCCAGATACGGTTCAGCGGAATACCGACGGATTGCGCGGCCTGATGGTCGTCGGCTACCGCGCGCAGCGCGCGGCCGGTGCCGGTGTACTGGAAGAACAGCGCCAGCGCGGCCACCAGCAGCGCCGCGATCACCGCGGCGGTCAGGTCTTCCAGGTTGAGCAGCAGGCCGCCTTCGAACAGCTTGTCCAGGACCAGCGCGGGATCCTTGGGCATGCCGACATTGATCGAATACACCGAACTGCCGAAGGCGATCTGGCCGGCGCCATCCAGGAAATAGCTGATACCCAGCGTGGCCATGAGCAGCGTCGTCGCCTCCTGGTTCACCAGGTGCCGCAGGACCAGGCGTTCGACCGCGCGCGCCAGCGCGACCATCAGCGCCGCGCTGACGATAAAGGCCAGCACATTGGCCAGCACCGGATTGTCGAAGCCCAGCCAGCGCGGGATCCATTCCGAAAAACGGGCCATCGAAAGCGCGGCGACCAGCACCATGGCGCCCTGGGCAAAGTTGAAAACGCCGGACGCCTTGAAAATAAGCACGAAGCCCAGCCCGATCAAGGCGTACAGCATGCCGCTCATCAGGCCGCCGAATAGTGTTTCCAGGAAGAATCCCACCAAGGTCTCCTTGTCCCGCGCGTTCAGTGGGACACGCCCAGGTAGGCGCGCACCACGTCCTCGTTGGCGCGTACCTGCTCGGGGTCGCCGTCGCCGATCTTGCGGCCGTAGTCCAGCACCACCACGCGATCGGAAATATCCATCACCACGCCCATGTCATGCTCGATCAGCACGATGGTCGTGCCGAACTCGTCGTTCACGTCCAGGATGAAGCGGCACATGTCCTGCTTTTCCTCGATGTTCATGCCGGCCATGGGTTCGTCCAATAGCAGCATGCGCGGCTCCATGGCCAGCGCGCGGCCCAGGTCGACGCGCTTCTGCAGGCCATACGGCAAGCGGCCGACAGGCACCTTGCGGTAGGCCTGGATTTCCAGGAAATCGATGATGTTCTCGACGAACTCGCGGTGGCGCACTTCCTCGCGCGCGGCGGGGCCGATGCGCAGCGCCTGGGCCAGCAGGCCGCATTTCATGCGCAGGCTGCGCCCGGTCATGATGTTGTCCAGAACACTCATGCCCTTGAACAGCGCCAGGTTCTGGAAGGTGCGGGCGATGCCCATTTCGGCCGCCCGCCGCGGCTGCATGCGCGTATAGCGCTGGCCCTCGAAGACGATGGCGCCCTGCTGCGGCGTATAGACGCCATTGATGACGTTCAGCATGGAACTCTTGCCCGCGCCATTCGGCCCGATGATGGCGCGGATCTCATGTTCGCGCACATCAAAGGAAATATCCGTCAGCGCCTTAACGCCGCCAAAGCGCAGGGAAATATTCTGCATATCCAACATCACGCCGCCAATCCGCCGCGCGCGATCGGAATGGCCGCTGCGCACAGCCTGGTCCGACGCCGCCGCGTCAGCGGAGACAGTTTCGTGCATGGCGTGGACCGGAAGCGCGGCGCTGTGTCCCATGTCAGGCGGCCTGCTTAGCTACGGCCGGATATCGGCGCGCGTCGCGGATGACGAGATCGGCGGCGATGCTGCCAGTGCGGCCGTCCTCGAATTTGACTTCGGTTTCGATGAAACGCGACGGACTGCCGTCGAACAACGCGTCCACCAGCACCGCGTATTTCTGTGCGATAAAGGCCCGCCGCACCTTGCGCGTGCGCGTCAATTCATCGTCGTCCGGATCCAGCTCCTTGTGCAGGATAAGAAAGCGCCCTACCTGCGAAGCGGCCAGCCGGGCGTCGCGCGCCAGTTCGGCGTTGGCCTGCTCGACGCAGCCGGCGATCAGGTCGTAGACCTCTGCCTTGCCCGCCAGATCGGTATAGCCCGCATAGGGCAGCCCGCGCCGCTCGGCCCAGTTGCCGACGGCCTCCAGGTCGATATTGATGAACGTGCACACCGCATCGCGCCCCGCGCCGAAGGCCACGGCTTCCTTGATATAGGGAAAGAACTTGAGCTTGTTCTCGATGTACTTGGGCGCGAACAGGCTGCCGTCGGCCAACTTGCCGACGTCCTTGGCGCGATCGATGATCTTCAGGTGGCCGTCGCCGTCCAGGAAGCCGGCATCGCCGGTATGGAACCAGCCCTCGTCGTCGCGCGCCGCGCGCGTGGCCTCGGGATTGCGGTAGTACTCCTTGAACAGGCCGGGACTCTGCACCAGGACTTCGCCGCTGTCGGCGACCTGGATGCGCACGCCCTGCACCGGTGGACCGACCGTATCGGCGCGCGCCTGGCCATCCGGCTGCACGCACACGAAAACCGAGGTTTCCGTGGAGCCGTACAGCTGCTTCAGGTTGATGCCGATGGAACGGTAGAAGGTGAACAGATCGGGGCCGATGGCCTCGCCCGCGGTGTAGGCCACACGGACCCGGCTCATGCCCAGCGCGTTGCGCAGCGGGCCGTATACCAGCAGGTTGCCCAGCGCGTACAGCACACGGTCGCGCACGCCGACATGCTGGCCATCCAGCAGGCGCACGCCGACGCGGCGCGCCAGTGCCATGCAGGACTGGAACAGCCGGCGCTTGACGAAGCCGGCGTCCTCCATGCGGATCAGGACATGAGTCAGCAGGTCTTCCAGGATACGCGGCGGCGCGAAGTAATAGGTAGGCCCGATATCGCGCATGTCGATGGCCACGGTGGCAGGCGATTCCGGATGGTTGACGGTAAAGCCGCTGACCAGCAATTGCGTATAGGAAAACATGTTCTGGCCGATCCAGGCCGGCGGCAGATAGGCCAGCACGTCTTCGCGAAAGGTCAGGTTTTCCATGGCCGCGATCGCGCGCGCGCGGTCAATCAGGGCCGCGTGGGTCAGAACCACGCCCTTGGGTTTGCCGGTGGTGCCGGACGTGTAGAACATGGCGGCGGTCTGGCTGGCCTGGACGGCGCGCGCGCTGCGTTCGAAGAATGCGGGATCGATGCGGGCGCGCTCGGCGCCCAGGCGCAGCAGGCCGTCGAAGGACATCAGCTGCGCGTCGTCATAATGGCGCAGGCCGCGGGGATCGTCGTAGACGATATGCCGCAGCGTGGGGCAAAGCTCGCGCGCCTCCAGCATTTTGTCGACCTGTTCCTGGTTTTCGGCGATGGCCACGCCGACTTCGGCATCGCGCAGCACATAGGCCATCTCCTGCGCGACGGCATCCTGGTACAGGGGCACGGGAATGGCGCCCAGGACCTGCGCGGCCATCATGGCGATATACAGGCGCGGCCGGTTTTCACCGACGACGGCCACATGCTGGCCGGCTTGCACACCCAGCGCCGCCAGGCCGTGCGCGACATGGTCCGCCAGGTCGGCCACCTGGGCCCAGGTCAATGCCTGCCAGATCCCCAGGTCTTTCTCGCGTATTGCGGGACGGTCGCCGCGCAGGCGCGCATGCAAGAGCAGCAAGGCGGGGAAGGTGTCCTCCCTCGGCCCCGGCGGGGGTGCGGGCTGGGATGGCGCCACGTTGTCTCCTGTCGGGTATCGCATTCATGTCCAGCCGCCGCGAGATCCGCGCCGGCATGGCATCCGAAACGTCGCGGGTCGCGTATTTCCGTTTCGAGCTGCGTTTTGGTGTGCGCTTAAGGTATAAGCTTGCATCGGGCCCAACTGTCGCTTTCGCGACAATTCAGGGCGATTCAGGGACGATTTAGGGTATATCCCGATGCAAGTAATCGACTCCTTGCAATTGGCTGCGGCGTGGTTTCGCCTGCTGACACCGGGCGAGCAGGCGCGCGTGGAAAAAGACCTGACGGTGCAGCAAGCGCCGGCGGGGACCATCATCGAACGCAAGGGTCAGATGGCGCAGGCCTGGATAGGCGTGCTGGCCGGACTGGTAAAGGTGTCGGTAGGCAATGCGGAAGGCCGGATGGCGTCGCTGACGGGCGTGCCGGCGGGCGGCTGGTTCGGCGAAGGCTCGCTGCTGAAACACGAGGCGCGAAAGTACGACGTGGTGGCACTGCGCGATTCGGTCATTGCGCGCCTGCCGGCGGCCACCTTCGAATCGCTGCTGGACAGCAGCATCCCCTTTAACCGCTATCTGCTGCATTTGCTGAACGAACGCGTGGCGCAGTTCATCGGCAAAGCGGAAAACGACCGGCTGCTCGATGCGGACGCGCGCGTGGCGCGCTGCCTGGCGGAACTGTTCAATCCCATCCTGTATCCGGGCATGGGGTTGCGCTTGAGCATCACACAGGAAGAAGTCGGCTACCTGGCCAGGGTGTCGCGCCAGCGCGCCAATCGTGCGTTATGCAACCTGCAGCACGCGGGCTTGCTGCAGGTGGAATACCGCGGGGTGCGTGTGCTGGACCTTCAGGGGCTCAAGGGATACGAGGCCGCGAAGCGGCGTTAGCCGGGTGCCCACGCCGCGGCATCACGGCGCCACAGCGCCACTCGCAAAGCCGCGCGCGCGTGGAACCCCGTCCGGGCGCACAGCACACACGAGGCGCGCTCGTCCGGGCGCCCTTGCACCCCACACGACTTGTTCCGACCGATACCCCATGTTCGTCAATTCTTCTTCCCCCTTACCCTCGCCTTCCCCTTCCCCACCAGGTTCCGGTGCGAATTGCTTCAACTCCAATGTACCCACCAGGGGCCAGTGCGAACCTGGCGGGACAATGCAAGAAAGCTGGTCACCAGGCTTGCATTATTCGGCGCAGTTGCATGGTTCCCATGCCGACGGCGGCGAAGGATGGCGAGGGCAGGCTGGGCATATCGAACGCGCGCGATCATGGGCACAACGCCGCCATCGAGGCCTTTGGCAACCTGCTGCTCGATCCCGCGATCGAGCCGTATATCGGAGAGTCTATGTCTCGGTTCCTTTCGGGCGGAGACGCCGGAATTTGATTGCCCCCGGGGCCGCCTGTTCCCACCGGAAATAGCCACGTACTGGCCGATCTGGCGTCAACAGCCCTAGTGGCTGCCGCTACCCAGGTAGGCAGCCACCACCGCCGGATCGTCCTTCAGTTTCTCCGGCGTGCCATGCACTGAAATCCTGCCGTTTTCCAGCACATATCCATAATCCGCCACGTTCAGCGCGGCGGACGCGAACTGTTCGACCAGCAGCATGGTCACGCCCTGCGATTTCAGACGCCCGATGATGCGGAAGACTTCCTCCACCAGGATGGGCGCCAGCCCCATGGACGGTTCGTCCAGCAGGACCAGTTGCGGGCTGAGCATGACCGCGCGCGCCATCGCCAGCATCTGCTGTTCACCGCCCGATAGGGTACCGGCCAACTGATCGCGCCGTTCCTTCAGCCTGGGAAACAGGTCCATCGCGCGATCCAGGTCGGCCTGGACGTCGCCGCGCGGCCGGCTGCCGGTCAGCCGGGGATAGGCGCCCAGCAGCAGATTGTCGGTGACGGACAGCGTGGGAAACACGCGCCGCCCTTCCGGCGAATGCGCCAGGCCCAGGCGCGCGATGCGATGGGATTCCAGGCCGTCGATGCGGCGGCCCTCCAGGGTAATCTCGCCCGCGCTGGGCTGGATCATGCCCGACAGCGCACGCATGGTCGTGGTCTTGCCCGCGCCGTTGGACCCGATCAGCGTGACGACCTTGGCCTGCGGCACTTCCATGCTGATGCCGTGCAGCACCTTGACCTTGCCGTAGCCGGCTTCCAGATTCTTGATCGATAACATGCCGGTCTTCTCCCCTTACGCGGTCACCGCGCCGCCCAGATACGCCTCTACGACACGGCTGTCCGCCTGGACCTCCGCGGGCTGGCCTTCGGAAATCTTCTGCCCGAAATCCAGCACCGACACGGTGTCGCAGACCCCCATCACCACATCCATGTGGTGTTCGATCAGGATCAGCGTGATGCCGTGGTCGCGTACCTTGCGGATGATTTCAAGCAGTTCCGCGATATCGGGCGCCGTCAAGCCGGCCGCCGGTTCATCCAGCAGCAACAGCTGCGGATCCAGCGCCAGCGCGCGGGCGATTTCCAGCAGGCGCTGCTTGCCGTAGGGCAGGTTGCGCGCTTCCTCGGCCGCGAAGGATTCCAGGCCGACAAACTCCAGCAGCGCCAGCGCGCGGGCGCGCGCGCCGCTTTCCTCGCTTTTCCAGCGCCGGGTACGTAGCGCGATATTGGTCAAGCCGGTACGAAAGCTGTGATGCAGGCCGACCAGCACGTTTTCCAGCGCCGTCATCTCACCGAACAGCGCCACGTTCTGGAACGTGCGCGCGATGCCGGCGGCGGCGATTTCGGCCGGCACCAGGCCGGCCAGCGAACGGCCGTTGAATTCGACCGTGCCGCTGGTCGGCACATAAATGCCTGTCAGCACGTTCATCATGGTGCTCTTGCCGGACCCATTGGGCCCGATCAGGCCGTGTATGGTCCCGCGACGGACCTCCAGATCCACCTGGTTCAGGGCCTTCAGGCCGCCGAATTGCATTACCGCGCCCTTGACGCTTAGCAGGATATCGGCCGCGCCGGCGCCCGCGGGCGCGGCTTGCGGCATGGCCTGGATGCGATGCGCCAGTTCGGTGCTGACCGCCAGCGCCTTGCGTCCGGTCTGGAAGAACAGGCCGCGCACGAAACCCACGATGCCGTCGGGCAGGTAATACACGACGAACAGAATCATGGCGCCGAAGATCGTCAGCCGCCAATCCGTCAGGGCCTCCAGCCAGAACGAGAACACGGCCAGCACCACGGTGCCGGCCACCGGAACCGCCATGCGCCGCGGCGTCGCGCGGCCCTTGGCGACGGCGATCGCCGCGCCCACCGTCATCAGGATCGCCAGCGTCAACGCGATGGCGCGGAAGGTGCCGATATCGTCCAGCATCTTGGGCAGCAACACCACGATGGCCGCGCCCAGCAAGGCCCCCACGCGCGACTTGCGTCCACCCATGATGATGGCCAGCAGGAACAGGATCGTCAGTTCGAAGTTATAGGTATTGGGCGAGATGTATTGTTCCGAATACGAATACAGCGCGCCCGCCAGGCCGGCAAAGCCCGCGCTGATCACGAAGGCCACCACCTTGTAGCGGTACACCGACACCCCCATGCAGTCGGCCGCGATGGGACTGTCGCGCAAAGCCTCGAAGGTACGCCCGATGTGCGATTTCAGGATGCGGTGCACGACGATCAGCGACAGCACCAGCAACACCGCCACCAGCCAGAAATACTCCTGCTTGGTCAGCACATGCCCGTTAAAGGACGGCTTGCTGATCTTGATACCCATCGGCCCTTCGGTCATGAAGGTCATCTCGTTTATCAGGATCTGGATAATCGTGCCGAACGCCAGCGTCACCATGGCCAGATAAGGCCCCGTCACACGCAACGCCGGCAGCGCCAGCACCATGCCGAACAGCGCCGAAATCACGATGGCCGCCGGCAGGATGATGCCGATAGGCATATGCAAATGGAAGTACAGCACCCCCGCCACATACGAACCGATACCGAACAGCCCGGCATGCCCCAACGAAACCTGCCCCGTATACCCCACCACGATATCCAGCCCGAACAGCAGGATGGCGTAAATCATGATGGTCTCGACCAGATGCAGGTAATACGGATTGGTCACGGCCACAGGCAGCCCAGCCAGCACGGCAATGCCCACTATCGAAGCAACGAAAGTCAGAGATTTCATATCAATAGTCCATTGCGCTTCACGTCACCCGCGACGCAAGAAATAGGTACCCCCCGACCGGGAACGCCGCGGATCCGGCTCCGCCTGTCCGCCAGCGTCGCCCCCTTGAGGGGGAAGCGCGTAGCGCTTCGGGGGTGGGCTTCACCTGTCAAACCTTTTTTATTGCAGTCTTGCCGAAGAGGCCCGCGGGTTTGACCGCAAGTACGAGCAGCAGCAGCACCAGTCCCGGCACATCCTTGTAGCCCGTGGACACGTAAAAGCCGGTAGTGGTTTCCGCGATGCCCAGGATCAACCCACCGACGACCACGCCGGTACCGCTGGACAGGCCGCCGATGATGGCGACCGCGAAAGCCTTCAGGCCCAATACCGCGCCCATGGTCGCCCCGGTCAGGGTCAACGGCGCGATCAGCACGCCCGCGAATGCCGCCGTCAACGACGACAGCGCGTAGGACAGCGTGATGACCAGATTGGTATTGATACCCATCAGCCCCGCCGCACCGCGGTCGGCCGAGGTGGCGACGAATGCCTTGCCGTAGATGGACTTGCGGTTGAACACTTCCACCAGGCACATCATCGCCAGTGCGCCGAACACCACCAGCAGCTCCATGGGCAGCACGTTGGCGCCGGCCAGCTTGAGCGGCGACATGGGCAGCGGCGACGGGAAAGGCAGATCGTCGCGGCCCCAGACGTTTTCCGCGACGTTGCGGAAAATGATGCCCAGCGCGATGGTCGCCATGATCCAGCCGAACTCCGACCGGGTCTTGATGGCGGGCCGCACGCCGACGCGTTCGACCAGCGCGCCCTGCACGAAGCCGAACAGGCACACCAGCGGAACCATGACCCAGTAGTTCACGCCCAGTCCCACCAGCGACAGGCCCACCAGCGCGCCCAGCATCAGCGCCTCGCCCTGCCCGAAGTTCAGTGTGCCGGAGGTAGCGAAGGTCAGCTGGTAGCCGAAGGCAATCACCGCGTAGATCATGCCCAGCGCGATACCGCTATAGATAAGCTGCAAGAGAATCATGGGACTTCCACGTAAAGGAACATCCATCCATCACCGGGACCCGGATGGACCGGCAGGCGCGGCGCGGGCGTATCCCCGTCCGCGCCGGCCGTGTCCGCCTGCCGCCCCGCAAGGGCGGCCCGGGCCGGTGCTTCCAGCGCAAGCGCGATAGGACTTTTACTTCGTCTGCGCCGAAGCCACCTTGGCGCCGTTTTCCTTCTTGCGCGGCTGCGCCGTGGCCTTCATGTCGTCCGGATAGGCATAGATCACACGGCCGTTCTTCACTTCGCCGAATACCACCAGGTTGGCCGTGATGGCGTCGTGGTCGTCATGCGTGAACGGCCGGTCATAGGTCATGACCACGCCTTCGATCGGCGCCTGCAGGTTTTCCAGCGCCGCGCGGACCTTGGGTCCATCGGTGGAGTTGGCCTGCTTCATTGCCGCGGCCAGCAGGTAGATGGAGTCGTAGCCCTGCGCGGCGGACACCGGCGAATCGATGCGGTTGTTCTTGGGCTTGAACTTGGCCAGGTAGGCGTCGATAAAGGCCTTGCGCTTGGGCGTGTTCGGTTCCTGGATGAAGGTCTGCGGCATGCGCGCGCCCTCGCCGTTGGCACCGGCATTATCGATGTAGTTGGCCATGGACAGGGTCCAGCTGCCGACCATGGGTACCTTCCAGCCCAGCTTGGCCATGCCATTGGCGATCTGCGCAAGTTCGGGTCCGATGCCGTAGGTCAGGATGGCCTCCGCGCCGGCTTCCTTGGACTTGAGCAATTGCGCCGTCATGTCCACATCCTTGATGTTGAACTTTTCCACGGCGACGGCTTTCACGCCCTTGGCCGCCAGCGCCTTTTCCAGGTCTTCGCGACCGAGCTGGCCGTAATTGGTGGAGTCGGCCAGGATCGCCACTTTCTTGTAGCCGTCGCGGACGATGGCCTCCTCGACGATCATGGGCGCCTGAATGCTGTCGTGCGCGGCATTGCGGAACACATAGTTGTCCGGATCGGTGAACTGGTGCGTGATGACGCTACCCGTCGCGACGTTGTTGAAGACCGGAATCTTCGCGTCCTGGTAGAAGCGTTGCGAGGCCAGCGCCACGCCGGTATTGATGAAGCCGACCGTCGCGACCACCTGTTCCTTGTTGATAAGCTCCTGCGCGATCTGCACGCTGCGCTCGTTCTTTGCTTCGTCGTCGCGCTCGATAAGCACGATCTGCCGGCCGAGCACGCCGCCGCTCTTGTTGATTTCCTCTGCCGCCAGGCGCACGCCGTCGCGCATGCTGACGCCCATGGACGAGGATCCGCCGGTATATGGACCGGACACGCCGATCTTGATGGGGTCGGCGGCGTGCGCGCCGCCAGCCAGGGCAATTGCAAGGGTTCCTGCCAGCAGTTTTAAACGATGAGCCATCGTTGTCTCCGTTGTCTATGTCTATGCTGCGTTGGAAAACCGGTGATCGTGCGTAAGGTTGCGGCGGCGTTACTCCCGGACAGGACGCGCGGGATCGACGCCGTGCCGACGCACGACGATGATGCGGTCAAAAGAAAAACAGGCAATGTATGGGCGAGAGATGACGCGCATCATGGAGCAGCGATGCGCGATCGGCGCAATGGCCGGAATGCGCTTGTGCTTGTATTCCGCGCTGGCGGAAACCATGCCTTCTCCCTCGGTCTTCTTGTATGCGGCGCGGCGCCCTGCGGGCCATGCCTGTCGAATATCGCGCGTCTGACTGTGCGCGTTCCCCTTTGCGCACAATGATAGTGAGAGCGTGTCGTGCGCTCAATGCCGGTTGCATTAGGGATTGCCCGCGCGCCGCAAGTTTCGCGTAAGTTCTATCGCGACCATTGTCACGACATGCGTACTTACCTTCGCGCGCGCATCACAGCACGCGCGCCAGCAGCCGGCACGCGAGCGTCGCCATGATGATGGCGACGCCGCCATCCAATACGCGCCAGGCGCGCGGGTCGCGGAACAGCGGCCGCAACAGCCGCGCCCCGCCGCCCAGCGCCAGCAGCCACAGCGCGCTGGCGGTGATGGCGCCGGCGGCATAGGCCGCCGCGTTGCGGCCGAAGGCCTGCGCCAGGGTCCCGACCAGGACGATGTCCAGCCAGAAGTGCGGGTTGATCAGCGTAAAACCCAGCGCCGCCAGCACGGCGGCGCCGCGCGTCCCGGCAACCTGCCGGGAAGGCGCCAGTCCACCGTCGGCGGACCACGCGCGATGCGCGGCCCGCAGCGCGTATACGGACAGAAAGGCGGCGCCGGCCCAGGCCATTGCCGGCATGATCCAGGGAGCCCGCGGCGACACGGTGCGCCAGGCCAACACGCTTAGCAGGATGCATACGGCATCGACCGCCACGCACACGGCCAGGACGCTGCCGATATGGGCGCGTTGCAGGCCCTGCCGCAGAATAAAGGCGCTTTGCGCGCCGACGGCGGCGAACAGGCCCAGGCCAGTGCCCAGACCGGAGGCCCAGGGCAGGAAAAAGGAAGTACCGGTGTTCATGATGGCGACCATTCTGGCTTGCCGCCCGGATAAAGAACAGCTAATGTTCCTAATCTATCTTTAGCGCTGCTAATCAATCATGAATCTCGACCACGCCCAATTGCGCGCCCTGGCCGCGGTGGTACGCGAAGGCAGTTTCGAACGCGCCGCGGCCGCCTTGCATGTCACGCCATCGGCCGTCTCCCAGCGCATCAAGGCGCTGGAGGACCGCGTCGGGCGGCTGCTGGTGCAGCGGACCACGCCCACCGCGGCCACCGCGGAAGGCCGCGTCCTGGTCCAATTGGCGGAACAGGCCACGCTGCTGGAACACGATGCCTTGAACCGCCTGGGCGTTGCGGAGGACGCACCGCAGGCTACCCTGCCCGTCGCGGTCAACTATGACAGCCTGGAAACCTGGTTCATGGATGCCGCCGTGACCTTCGCGGCACGGACGCGCGCCACGCTGGACCTGCGCGCCGAGGACCAGGACCACACCGCCGAGCTGTTGCGCGGCGGTGCGGTGATGGGTGCGGTGACCACGCTGGCGGAGCCGGTCCAGGGGTGCCGGCTGCATGCGCTGGGTAGCATGCGCTACGCGGCAACGTGCAGCCCCGATTTCCATGCCCGCTATTTCGCGGACGGCATCGATGCCCGATCGCTGGGCCAGGCGCCGGTGCTGGTCTACAACCGCAAGGATGCGCTGCAGGGCCGTTTCGCGCGGCGCATCATGCGCAATATCGCGTGGCAGCCGCCGGTCTGGTGGCTGCCGTCGGCGCGAGCCTTCGTGCGCGCGTCGCTGGCCGGACTGGGCTGGACCATGAACCCCCTGGCGCTGGTACAGGCCGACCTGGACGCCGGCCGGCTGGTGCTGCTGCGGGCCCGGGCATTCGAGGATACGCCGCTGTACTGGCAACATTGGCGGGTGGCATCCGACACCATGTCGGTGCTGACCGACGCGGTTCTCGCAGCCGCGCGCGGCCTGATACGCCGCCGCGGCCCCCCGATAAGCGCGGCGTTCAAGACCGCGGATTGAAGGCCGCTCGTTGAACGCCGGCGGACGGACGCGGATGGATAGGCGCCGGCAGGTCGACGCGGCTGGGTAAACTATGCGGCCGGGGTCCGCTGGCCCTGGCTGCCCTGCCGGAGCAGTGCCTCGCGCCTGCCCGGCAAGGTTCCGAATATCCCTGGAGACTTCGTATGCTGTTTTCCCGCCTGGCCCTTGCCGCCGCCGTACTGGCCATCCACGGTACCGCTCTGGCGCATGACTACAAGATCCGCGATATCGAAATCGATGACGCGTGGGTACGCGCCACCGCGCCCGGCCAGAGCGCCGGCGGCGGTTATATGGAAATCGAGAACGAGGGCACGACGCCCGACCAGTTGATCGGCATCAAGTCCGACGCGGCGGGCAGCGTCAGCATGCACCAGACCGTGACCAACAATGGCGTGTCCACCATGCGCGAAGTCGACGGCGGCGTCACCGTGCCGGCCAAGGGCGAAGTCAAATTCGCGCCCGGCGGCTATCACATCATGTTCGAGAAACTGAAGGCCCCCTTCAAAGAAGGCATGGAGATCCCGGCCACGCTGACTTTCCGCCAGGCTGGCGAAGTGGAAATCAAGTTCAAGGTCAAGCCGCTGACCTACAAGGCGCCGTCCATGAACGGAAACATGAATCACGGCGGCGACATGGGCAACATGAGCGGCCACATGTCGCATTGAGAAGCGCCTGGGCCGGATGCCGGATGCCGGATGCCGGATGCTGGATGCCTGATGCCGGAAGCCGGCCGGATGTCCGGTTCCCGCCAGGCGCCAGGCGTTATTCCAGCTTGATATTGGCTTTCTTGATCACCCCAGCCCACATTGCGCGCTCCTGTTCGGCGTAGGCCTTGAATTCGGCGGGTGGCATCGGCATGGGAATCACCCCCATGTCCTGCAATTTGCCGGCGACGTCGGGTTGCGTCAGCGTTTTCTGCAGATCGGCGCTGAATTTCTTCACCACGGCATCGGGCAGTCCCGCCGGCCCGACCACGCCTTGCCAGGCGTAGGCGGTAAAGTCCGCCACGCCCTGCTCGGCCATGGTCGGCACATCCGGCAGCAGCGGCAGCCGCTGGGGCGTGGCCGCGGCCAGCACGCGCAGCTTGCCCGCCTTGACGTTGGGCAGGCCGGCCGCCAGGTCGATGAACATCATGTCGACCTGACCGCCCAGCAGATCCTGGATGGCCGGCGCGGCGCCCTTGTAGGGCACATGCAGCATGTCGACCCCCGTGCGCTGCTTGAATAGCTCCAGCGCCAGATGATGCGGCGAACCCGACCCTGCGGACGCCACGGTCAATTTGCCCGGGGTGGCACGCGCGGCGGCCAGCACGTCGGCAACGGTCTTGTACGGCGAATTCGTATTGACGGCCAGCAGCAAGGGCAGCTTGGCCAGGCCACCGATGTAGGTGAACTTGGCGGGGTCATAGGAAAGCTTGGCATACAACGAGGGGTTGTAGGCCAGCGTGCCCGAGTCGGCCGTGCCCACCATGTCGCCGTTGGGCGTGGCCTGCGCGATGGCCGTCGCGCCAATGATAGTGGCGGCGCCGGGGCGGTTCTCCACGATGATGGTCTGCCCGAGCAACTTTTCCAGCGAGCTGGCAACGTTACGCGCCACCACGTCGGAGCCGCCGCCGGCGGGATAGGGCACGATCCAGCGTATGGGTTGCGTCGGCCAGCTCTGCGCGTATGCGGACGTGATGGCGGCGGCGCCCAGCGCGGCCACTATCGCCGCGCGCCTGAGGATTGCGTGCATGGTTTATCTCCGTGACGCCCGCATCGAACGCGCGGGTCGGCGCTCATTATGCCGACAAGCCGGGCAGGCGCGCCATCCATCCGCCGCGGCGCCGAGCCGCGATCAAGCGCCGGCCATTCCGTAATCGCGCGCGCCGAACAGCGCGCTACCCACGCGTACCTCGGTGGATCCTTCCTCGATGGCGAGCTCGAAATCCCCGCTCATGCCCATGGACAGGCGCGTCATGTCCACGCCTTCGATCGCTTCGTCTCGCAAGCGGTCGCGCCAGCCTCGCAAGACGCGAAAGCAGGCCCTGACCGCCTCCTTGTCGTCCGAATTGACCGCCAGCGTCATCAGGCCGCGCACGCGCAGGCTGGGATAGTCGCGCGCCAGCGTGCGGACGAAGCCAGGCAATTCGGCCGCATCCAGGCCGTATTTGCTGGGCTCATCGGAGGTCTTGACCTGCACCAGGACATCAAGCACGCGCCCTTCCTGTTGCAAGCGGCGGTCCAGGGCCTGCGCCAGATCCAGCCGGTCCAGCGACTGCACTTCGGCGGCCAGCCGGGCGGCGTCCTTGGCCTTGTTGGTCTGCAAGTGGCCAATCACCACCCAGTCGATGGAACAATCCACCAGCGCATCCGCCTTTTCGCGGACTTCCTGCATCTTGCTTTCGCCAAATCGGCGTAAACCCAACGCAGCGGCCTCGCGGATACGGTCGGCGCCGAAGGTCTTGCTGACCGGCAGCAGCGCGACTTCCGCTGGATCGCGCCCGGCGCGACGGCAGGCGGCGGAGATGCGGGATTGCAGATCGGCAAGACGGGCGGCGAAGGTGTCGGAAGCGGACATGATGAAAATACGGGTGCTAAAAGAGGCTGGCTACTAACGAGAACTGGGATTTCCGCCAACGAAAGGCTGGGCCTGATGACGATCGCCAACGGCTGTTTTACTCGTTGCCGGCCGCCATTGTGCCGGGCACGGTTGACCTGATGACTCGTTATTACGGTTTTCTAAGTGTTAAATAACTGCTAGTTTAGAATCATCTCGCAGTTCGACCCGCTGCAACCAGCGGCATCCAGTTCCCGCACCAGGCGCCCACCATGTCCTCCCTGCCCGTGCCCGACTACACGTTCGCGGCACCCTTCCAGATCCCCGCAACCTCCCCCATCCGCGCGCTCGCCCCCTACGCCAATCGCCCCGGCACCGTCAGCATGTCGGGCGGCTACCCCGCCACCGAACTGTTCGACGTCGAAGGCTTGAACGCGGCATCGGCCAAGGTCGGCGCGCGACTGGCCAGCTGCCTGCAGTATTCGAACATTGATGGCCAGCCCGGCCTGCGCGCGCAGCTGACGCGGCTGTCGGCCGAACGCGGCCTGCACTGCAACCCCGACACCGAACTCGCGGTCACCGGCGGATCGCAGCAATCGCTGGCACTGCTGGGCCGGGTGCTGCTGCAGCCGGGCGATACTGCCATCATCGAAAGCCCCTGTTTTCCGAATTCGCGGCAGGCCCTGCACTACACCGGCGCCGCCTTGCACACCGTGCCGTCGGGGCCGGACGGCGTCGACGTCGACGCGCTGGCCGCCCTGGTCGAGCGGATCAAGCCCAAGCTGGTCAGCGTGGTCGCCACCTTCTCCAATCCCTGCGGTGCCACGCTCAGCCTGGAACGGCGCCGCCGCCTGGTGGAACTCGCCGCGCGGCACCGCTTCCTGCTGGTGGAAGACGATCCCTACGGCGAACTGCGTTTCGAGGGCGAACCCATTCCGCCGCTGCTGGCCCTGGCCGAAGGCGAGCAGCGCAACTGGGTGGCGTATATCTCCAGCATGTCCAAGACCATGGCGCCGGCGCTGCGCAT
>DATJHN010000033.1:0-28164 GCA_035493915.1 Bordetella sp. | reverse complement strand
GGTCACCACGAAGGCGGACGGCTTGCCATGCCAGGCGGCGGTCGACACTTTGTCACCGATGGCGCTTTCCGCCCAGGGACCCTGGGTCGCCGCCACCAGACGGGCGGTTGACGGCGGCAGGTCCTGGGCAAACTGGCTCAGGATGCCTTCCGTGGACAGCGTCAGGAATCCGCCCGAGTCCTTGCGCAGGTCGGCGGCCCAGGCCGGCGCGGGCAAGCCCTTGAGTATGTCGGCGATCGATTGGCCGTTGTCCGGCGCGAAGGCGGAGACGTATACCAGGGCCTTCACCTTGTCGTCATTGCCGGCTTCGGTAATGACCGGCCCCCCCCATGAATGCCCAACCAGGATGACGGGGCCCTGTTGCGCGTCGATGACGCGGCGGGTGGCGGCGACATCGTCGCGCAGCGAGGTCAGCGGATTTTGTACGGCGACGACGTGGGCGCCACGCGCTTCCAGCAGGGGAATGACTTTGCTCCAGCTGGAACCGTCGGCGAAGGCGCCGTGCACCAGCACGATGTTCTTGCCTTTCAGATCCCGCGGCGGGGGTGCGGCGTGCGCGACGGTGGCGGTCAGGGCGCTGCCCAGGAACAGGGCCGACAGGTATTTCTTGAGCAGGTGTTTCATGGTGCTATCCTCGATGCGGTTTCAGGAGACGCCAGCTTGATGCATGGGGCGGAATCGCGGCATCGGATGAACATCCGATGCCGGCGCCCGTACCCGCCGCGATCCGCGCGGCATGCAGCGGCTGGCGATACGGAGTGTTCGCGGATGCGATCGCGCAGCGGCCCGGTCCCCGTTTTCGACGGCGTACGGGCATTGGCCTTTATCGGCGACCTCAGCATGGGTCAGCCGACCGATCATTCGCCGCGCGTGGCGCGGCTGGCTTGCCGCATCGCGCATGCAGCCGGGCTGGGCGACGGCATGATCCACGCGGTGCAGGATGCCGCCCTGCTGCGCTGGTCCGGCTGTACCGCCAACGCGCCCGGCTTTGCCGATGTGCTGGGCGACGACGTGGCGGGCCGCGAGGCCATGCTGGCGATGCGGCCGGGATGGTCGGCGCCGCTGGCGCGGCACGGCGGCGCCGCCGCGGCGATCCGGCCCCTGGCTGAAATCCACTGCGAAGTATCCGGCCAGGTTGCCGCCATGCTGCGGCTATCCGCGGGCGCACAGGACATTCTGCGCAACGTATTCGAGGCCTGGGATGGCGGCGGCCAGCCCGCGGGACTGCGGGGGCCGGACCTGTCGCCCGGTGTTTTCGTGGTCGCCCTGGCGGGTGATCTGGAAATATTCGGCCGGATCTATGGCGCGGACCGGGCGCGCGAACTGATCCTGGGCAAGGCCGGCGCGGCGTATCCCGCCGATCTGGCGGATATCGTCATCAGCCACGCCGGCTCCTGGATGCGGGATTTGGATGAGCAGGATGGATCTTCCGGGGGCGCGCTATCCGTGGGAACAAGCGGCGACAGTTTGTCGCCCACGCCGTCCGCCTTGCAGTCGACTTCGCTCGAATTGATCGCCGACATCATTGACCTGAAACTGCCTTGGATGACCGGCTATTCGCGCGCCGTCGCGGCGGCGGCTGCTGCCTGCGCTGAACGGATGGGAACGGACGAAAACACGCTGCGCGCGGTGTATCGCGCCGGCCTGGTGCATGGCATCGGCCGCGCCGCCGTGCCGAACGCCGTCTGGGATACGCCAAGCCGGCTTACCGCCACGGCCTGGGAAAAAGTCCGCCTGGTCCCGTACTGGACGGCGCGCGCCGGCAGGCAGACCGGTTCGCTGGCGGACGCCGCCGAACTTGGTTCCTACGCTTATGAACGCGCCGACGGCTCGGGTTATTTCCGTTCCATCGGCGCCCCCGCGGTCGGCCAGGCCGCGCAGATCCTGGCCGCCGCCGTCGCCTGGGTCGCGCTGCGCTCATCCAGGCCCTGGCGCCCGGCCATATCGGACGACGCGGCGGCTGCATGCCTGCATGACGAGGCCAGCCGCGGCCGCTTCGACCGCCGCATCATCGAAGCGCTGGTGACGGGGCCGTCGGTCGTTCATCCAGCCACCCTGATCGACGACGCACCCCGCGAGGAAAGTGCCTTGCTCACGCCGCGCGAGGACAGTTCATTGCTCACACCCCGCGAACGCGACGTACTGCGCGCCATCAGTTTGGGCGGAACCAACAAGGAAGTCGCCCGCCAGCTGGCGCTGAGTCCCAGCACCGTGCGCACCCACGTCGAAAACGCCTTCCGCAAACTGGAATGCTCGACGCGCGCCGCCGCAACGCTGAAAGCGTCCGCGCTGGGTTTGTTGTAAAGGTCAGCCGGTCTGCATGGCTTGCTGCATCCGCTTTGCCGCACCGATTGCCGGCCAGCCTAGCTCGCCGCGCGCAGCTGCGCCAGCAGCATGCGCGACGCCAGGGGCAGGGTTTCGACATCGCGCACGGCCAGCAATAGCCAGCGCCGCGTCCAGTCGTCGGTCAGCGGGATCAGCCGCAGTTGCATGGATCGTGCGTGCGGTTCGGCCGCGATGCGCGGCAGCACGCCGACGCCGCGCGTGGCCACCACCATGCGGCAGATGGCGTCGAAGCTGCGCACCTGGATGCGCAGCTTCATGGGGAGGTCCAGCCGTCTGCATTCGTCCGCCAGCAGGCTGGCCAGCGAAGTGCTGGGCGGCAGGCTGACGTAGTCGTATTCCAGCGTTTCCGCGAAGGCCACGCCGGCGCGGGTGGCCAGCGGGTGGCTGTCGGGCACCACCAGCATCAGCTCGTCGCGCCTGTAAGGAAAGGTCTGCAGCCCGGCTTGCGGTGTCCGTTCGCCGAAGATGCCGATGTCGGCGCGGTTTTCCACCACGGCGGCGACGATGTCGGTGCTGTTCTGTTCTTCCAGGTCGATGCGCACCGCCGGGTGTTCCGTCATGAAGCGCGACAGGTCATCCGGCAGGAATTGCGTGATGGAAGATGTGTTGGCGGCGATACGTACCTGGCCGCGCACGCCTTGGGCGTAATCCGAAAGCGTGCCGGCCATCTGGTCGACTTCCTGCAGGATGCGTGTGGCGTGCGCCAGGCAGGCTTGTCCGGCATCGGTCAGCTCGACGCCCGCCGCCTTGCGAAACAGCAGGGGCGATCCCAACGCGGCTTCAAGGTCGGATATCCGCTTGCTGGCCGCGCCCACGGCAAGCCGTGCCTGCCGGGCGCCGGCCGATATGCTGCCCAGTCGGGCGACGGAGACGAACAGCGCGAGCGTGACAAGGTCGATGCGGGCGAGGTTCATGGCTCGTCATTGTAGAAGGATGGTGCCGCTAGGACAGCCCCGACGCTGCCGGGTGGTGTCGTGGGGCGTCGAGCAGAGCCGATACTGTCGCGACAGCTCCGGGCCGAGGGGGCGGCGTTACAACGGTCAGGATCCGGCGCCCGCGGCCCAGCCCTTGGACAGTTCGACGGCCTGGCTCCAGCGCCGCAGGCGCGCTTCGCGGCGATCGGCGGACCAGGCCGGTTCGAAGCGCCGTTCCGCCTGCCATTGCGCGGCGAAGGCATCCATGTCGTTCCAGAAACCCACGGCCAGGCCGGCCAGACCAGCCGCGCCGCGCGCGGTTGATTCCGAGACGCGCGGCCGCACGACCGGC
Source organism: Bordetella sp. (assembly GCA_035493915.1). Classification (GTDB taxonomy): domain Bacteria; phylum Pseudomonadota; class Gammaproteobacteria; order Burkholderiales; family Burkholderiaceae_B; genus Bordetella_C. The sequence continues at coordinate 24,552 of DATJHN010000033.1, read as the reverse complement.
ACGCCCAGCAGATCGGCCTGCATCTGCATCAGCAGATCGTTGCGCGCCGCGCCGCCGTCGACCCGCAGCTCGGACAGGTCGATGCCGCAGTCGGCCTTCATCGCGGTGAGCAGTTCAGCGCTTTGCAGCGCGATGGATTCCAGCGTGGCGCGGGCCACGTGGGCGCGCGTGGTGCCGCGCGTCAGACCGACCAGGGTGCCGCGCGCATAGGGATCCCAATGCGGCGCGCCCAGTCCGGCAAAGGCCGGGACGAGGAAAACGTCATCCGTATCGGCCACGCTGGCGGCCAGGGCTTCCACGTCTTCGGACCGCTGGATGATGCCCAGGCCGTCGCGCAGCCATTGGACCGCCGCGCCGGCCATGAAAACGCCGCCTTCCAGCATGAAGGTGGGCTTCCACGCCGGCTGGCCTTGATTGAATACCTGCGCGTCGGCGGTGTCTTCGTCCGGGCGCGGCAGGCCCCAGCCCACCGTCGACAGCAGGCGGTTGCGCGAGGTGACGGGCTGGTCTCCCACGTTCATCAGCATGAAGCAGCCGGTGCCGTAGGTGTTCTTGGCCATGCCGGGCTTGAAGCAGGCCTGCCCGAAGGTGGCGGCCTGTTGATCGCCGGCCACGCCCGCGATGGGGATGGCCCCACCGAACCACTGGGGCAGTGTTTCGGCCACCACCGCGCTGCTGGCCGCGACGCTGGGCAGCACCGCGCGCGGAATATTCAGGCATTCCAGCAGTTCATCGCTCCAATCCTGCTTGTGGATGTCGAACAGCAAGGTGCGGGAAGCGTTGGTGCAGTCCGTACTGTGTACCTTGCCGCCGGTCAATTGCCAGATCAGCCAGGTATCGATGGTGCCGAAGGCGACCTCGCCGCGTTCGGCCGCGGCGCGCGCGCCGGGCACGTTGTCCAGCAGCCAGGCCAGTTTGGTGCCGGAAAAATAGGCATCCAGCACCAGGCCCGTCCGTTCCTGCAGGAAGTCGGCGCGGCCTTCGCGCCGCATGCGGTCGCAGGTATCGGCGGTGCGCCGGTCCTGCCAGACGATGGCGTGAGCCAGGGGACGGCCGCTGGCGCGGTCCCAGATCAGCGTGGTTTCGCGCTGGTTGGTGATACCGATGGCGGCGATGTCGGCCGCCGTGGCGCCCGCGTTCTGCAGGGCTTCGCGCGCGACGTCGAGCTGGCTGCGCCAGATCTCGTCGGCATCGTGCTCGACCCAGCCTGGGTGCGGGTAAAACTGGCGGAATTCGCGCTGGCCCACGCCGCGCGCGCGGCCTTCGCGGTCGAACACGATGGCGCGGGAGCTGGTCGTACCCTGGTCCAGGGCGAGAATGTAGTCATTCTTCATCGCTGGTCTGCGCCTTTTGTCCGTTCAATTGACTGCCCGCCGCCGGATCGAGCCGGCGGAATGAGAAGAAGGACGCCGCGCACAGCAAGCCGATCACCAGGAAACCGGCGACGATGTCGCCGATGCTGGCGTGTTCCGACCCGCGCAACGCCATGCTGACATTCAGCGTGACCGCCGCCACCCCTACGCCCAGGCTGACTCCCAACTGCTGCGCCATGGCCGCGAAGCTGCTGGCCCGGCTCATTTTGTCGGGGCCGATATCGGCGTAGGTCAGCGCATTGACCCCCGTGAACTGCAACGATCGGAAGAAACCGCCGATGAGCAGGACCAGGATGATCAGCCAGGACGGCGTGTTCGGCTGGAACAGCGCGCAGACGCAGATGAACGCCCCCGTCAGCACCGCGTTCACGGTCAGTACCCGGCGGAAGCCGAAGCGGCGCACGATGGGCGTGGCCACGAATTTCATCAGCAGGGCGCCCGCCGCGCTGGCGAAGGTGATCATGCCGGCGGCGAACGGCGTCAGGCCGAAACCCACCTGCAGCAGCATGGCCAGCAGAAAAGGTGTGGCGCCGACCGAAAAGCGGCAGAGATTGCCCGCCAGGGTGGAAATCTTGAAGGTCGGAATGCTCATCAGCGACAGGTCGATGATGGGATGGCGGGCCTTGCGCGAATGGTGCACGTACCAGAACCCGCTGACCAGGCCGATGGCCACCACGCCCAGGGCCTGGCCATTCGCGGCGGCATCGCGCCCCACGGCCTCGAAACCGCTGACCAGGGTCGCCATGCTGACGCCGCTGAGCACGAAACCCAGCCAATCCAGCCTCGGTACGTCTTTTTCGCGGACTTCCTGGATATAGCGCAGGATCAGCGCGATGCCCAGCACCCCCATGGGCACATTGATCAGGAAAATCCAGTGCCAGGAGGTGTAGGTAACCAGGAAACCGCCCAGGGGCGGGCCGATCACCGGCCCCAGCAGCGCGGGTATGGACAGGAAGGACATGGCCTTCAGCAGGTCTTCCTTGGGCACCGTGCGCAGCAGGATGATGCGCCCGACGGGAACCATCATGGCGCCCGCGACCCCCTGCGCGACGCGCGACAGGACCAGTTGCGTGACGGTCTGCGATAGCGCGCAGGCCACCGAGCTGACCGTGAACAGGGCGATGGCCGCGATGAAGACGCGGCGCGCGCCGAAACGGTCGGCCGCCCAGCCGCTGACGGGGACAAAGACGGCGGCGGCCAGCAGATAGGATGTGATGGCGACATTCAGCCGCACCGGTGTGGAATTCAGCGACGCCGCCATCGCCGGCAGGGCGGTGGCGACCACGGTTGCGTCCAGCATCTGCATGAACAGGGCGCAACCTACGATGAAGGGGATCATTTTTGCCGCCCGGAGGGCGACTGGATCGGCGAGCAGAGGGACGGAGGCCAGCGTTTTCGTGGACATGTCGGGGGAGAGGCGGCGGGGTGCCGACCCATTGTAACGCCGCGCTTTCGCCTGCCCTGAAGTAAACTGGCGGGTAACGCAACTCCCTGAAGCATGCTTCCATGGCCAACAACTACGAGTCGGAAATCACCCTTTTCATCAAGGATTTCAAGAAGACGCATCCCGACGCGGAAAAACGGCAGCGCGAAGGCCGTGACCTGCTGTGGGATAAGCCGCAGGATCCTGAGCTGCTGGAAGGCTTCCGTGCCGCGCGCGTCCCGCAAAAGCCCTACGTCTATTCGAACGACTGAGCGGGCCTTTCTCGCTTATGTCCCAGAACGCTGCGGTGCCGGGCAAGGATCTGGCCGCGCTGGTGGAGCCGCCGGTGGATAGCACGCCCGACACCGTCGATAGCGTGGCTTTCGCGCGGCTGTATGGCGAACCGCTGTTCCAGCTGCCGCAGGATCTGTATATCCCGCCCGACGCGCTGGAAGTGTTCCTTGAGGCCTTCGAAGGTCCGCTGGACCTGTTGCTCTACCTGATCCGCAAGCAGAATTTCAATGTGCTGGACATTCCCATGGCGGATGTCACGCGGCAGTACCTGTCATACGTCGAGCAAATCCGGCTGCATAACCTGGAGCTCGCCGCCGAATACCTGCTGATGGCGGCCATGCTGATCGAGATCAAGTCGCGCATGCTGCTGCCGGTCAGGAAAAGCGACACCGGCGAAGAAGTCGAAGACCCGCGCGCGGAACTCGTGCGGCGCCTGCTGGAATACGAACAGATGAAGCTGGCGGCGCAAAAACTGGACGCGCTGCCTCAGCTGGGCCGCGATTTCCAGCGTACGCAGGCGGTGGCCGACCTGAGCGTCGAACGCGCCATGCCCGATGTCTCGCCCGAGGACCTGCGCCAGGCATGGGCCGACATCATGAAGCGCGCCAAGCTGAACGCGCACCATCACATTACGCGCGAACAACTGTCCGTGCGCGACCACATGACGCACATCCTCCGGCGCCTTGGCGACGTGCGCTTCATGGAATTCAGCGAAATGTTCATGGAGCGTATCGACGAAGGCGCGCCCGTTGCCGTTGTCGTGGTGCATTTCATCGCCATGCTCGAACTGGCGCGCGAATCCCTGCTGGAAATTACGCAGGCAGAGCCCTACGCGCCCATCTACGTGCGATTGGCCTATACCAGCGTGGCGGCCGAAGCGGCCTGATTTTCAGGCGCCCGCCCGCGGTGCGCCCATTCCCGGAGACATTCTTGAAAGTCGTACATACCATCCAGGAGCTGCGCGATCACCTGCGCGGGCAGAACCGGGTTTCCTTCGTGCCCACCATGGGCAATCTGCACGAAGGCCACCTGGCGTTGATGAAGCTGGCACGCCAGCATGGCGACCCGGTGGTGGCCAGCATCTTTGTCAATCGCCTGCAGTTCGGACCGTCGGAAGACTTCGACCGCTATCCGCGCACGCTGGCCGAAGACGTCGAAAAGCTGGAGCGCGAGCGGGATGTCTACGTCCTGTTCGCGCCGGACGAGCGCGAGATGTATCCCGAGCCGCAGAATTACCGGGTGCGGCCGCCCGATGACCTGGGCGATATCCTGGAAGGTGAATTTCGTCCGGGTTTTTTCACCGGCGTGTGTACGGTGGTGCTGAAACTGCTGTCCTGCGTGCAGCCGCGCGTGGCCGTTTTCGGCAAGAAGGACTATCAGCAGCTGATGATCGTGCGCGCCATGTGCCGCCAGTTCCAGCTGCCCGTGGAAGTCATGCCGCACGAAACCGTGCGGGCCCAGGATGGCCTGGCCCTATCCTCGCGTAACCGTTTCCTGAGCGACGCCGAACGCGCCGAAGCGCCCGCGCTGTACGCGCAATTGCAGCAGATCCAGCAGCAATTGGCTGCCGGCCAACTCGATCCGGCCGCCCTGGAAGCCCAGGCCATGGCGGCACTGGCGGCACGTGGTTGGAAAGTGGATTACATGGCGGTGCGGCGCCGCAGCGATCTGAAAGCTCCGGATGCGGCCGATATGGCGGCGGGCGAGCCGCTGGTCGCGCTGGCCGCGGCCAAGCTGGGGACGACCCGGCTGATAGATAACTTGGAGCTTTAGGACAGGGTCTGACACCATCTGTACTGGTTCCGTGGTGAAATCGTCACCCTGTCAGAACTGACAGCTTTCGGCGCTACCGCATCCATGCAAGACTACCGGCCAACCATCATCAGGGAGGCCAGCATGATTCACCTGCAGGGGTGCGCGCGGAAACCGGCGGTGGCATTGACGCCCCGCGAACGCCACATCGCGACGTATCTCGTCAACGGCAAATCGAACAAGTACATCGCGATCGAGCTGAATATTTCGTCGCGCACGGCCGAGGCGCATCGGGCGCGCATTTTCCGCAAGATGGGCGTGCGCAACGCCATGGAGTTGGCGTGCCGCATGTGTCCGCATGCCAGTTGCAATGGCTGAAGGGGGAGGCCCCCACGCCGCGCCGGCGATGCCGGCTTGCCGCCCCCCAAGGGAGCTCTCCCGCCTTGGGGCGGCCCGGCGGCGGAAAGGCCCCCACGCCGCGCCGGCGATGCCGGCTTGCTGCCCCCCAAGGGGGCTCTCCCGCCTTGGGGCGGCCCGGCGGCGGGAGGGGGTTCTTACCCAATCATTATCAAAGGCACTTGGGCGGCGTCTGCTTGGCCAGTTCGTTGATCGGGTCCAGGTCAGGCTGGCGGGTCAGGGTGTAATTCAGGTTGGGCGTCACGCCGGCGATGGCGCGCAGCCGCAGCACGTTGTTGGCGGCCAGGACGAATTCCGCGCGGGTATTGTTGTCCGGGCCGATCAGGAATATGCGAGGCGGTTTTTCGTCGGTGACCTGCCAGCAGCCTTGTTCGGCGATCGGTTTGTCGCGGCCGGAAGCCCCGTCCAGATAGGCCGAGCGGCCGCGCCAGCGGCCATTGGGCGCCAGCGTCAGCGTGATGCGCTGGGCTTCGCATTCCATGCCGGCCGCGAAACAGGGCAGTGTGCCCATATAGGTCTGGGGCTGCGGCACCAGTCCGCGCTCCGCCGCATTCGGCGCCGGGGAGGGCTGCGGGGCGGTGGCGGCGGTATCGGCGGCAGCCACGGCTGGCGGCGGCACGGGTTGGCCGTCTTCGGCGGTATGGCCGTCCTGGACGGCGCGGGCACGCTGGGCGTCCAGCTGCTGTTGCTGGGTGGGCGTCGGCGACTTCAGGTCGATCTGCAACTGCGAAGGCGCGCGCACCACGCTGCGGTAGTCCGCGCCGGTACCCATGATCTGCGCGTCGTTGACGGTGCTGGCGCGGGGAGGATCGTAATAGCCGGCCTGTTTCTGTTCCGCGCATCCCGTGATGCAGGCAGCTCCGGCGAGCGCCACGGCCAGCACCGCGACAGATCGGATCCGCGAGGGCGGTACGGACGGGGCCGGGGCTTCAGATGCGGCGGGGAGGACGGGCATGGCGTATCCAGGTTAAACACATGCGCGCAATTCTCGCATGAATGCTCTACCGCGGCGCCCTGCCCCCGGTGTTGAAAGAGGGAATTGACCTGGCATTGAACAATTTACGACATGTCGGAATAATGCCGGGCGCCCGGTGTCCGCAAACGGGCGCGGCAGGTGGGGCGCATGCAGCATGCCCGCCCCCCGCCGCCGCGTGATTCGGGTATAGGGCTTTACATGCGGAGCCAAAAATACACGCGCGGGTAAAACGGCGCGGGTAAAAAACGGCGCGGATAAAGCGGCGCGCGTGAACACCACCGCCCGCGGCGTCAGCCCTTGGCGCCCGTCGCGGCGCCGCTTCCATTCATGGATTCATCAGTGTCTATCGATCCGCATTTCGCCATTCCGCTTGCCGCCCTGCTGGGATTGGCGGTCGGCAGCTGGCTTACCACGGTGGTGCATCGCTTGCCGCGCGTACTGGAATACGAGTGGGAAGAGTCGTCCCGCGATGCGGCGCCGCCGGATCAGCCCATGGCGCCGCGCCCCAGCCTTTGGCGGCCGTCCTGCCAATGTCCCGAATGCGGTAATGCGATACGCGGCTGGCGGCGCATTCCCTTGCTGGGATGGCTGGGCCTCAGAGGCCGCTGCGGCGATTGCGGGGCGCGCATCCCCTGGCGCTATCCCGCCATAGAACTGCTGACGGCAGTGTTGTTCGCTTTGTGCGTTTGGCACTACGGTCCTGGCCTGGCGGCGCTCTGCGCCATGGCCCTGGGCGCGGCGCTGATCGCGCTGGCCTGGATCGACGCGGAAACCGGGCTGCTTCCCGACGCGATTACCTTGCCGTTGATTTGGACCGGCTTACTGGTCAATACGCTTTACGTTTTTACATCCCCCATCCAGGCCATCCTGGGCGCCGCCATCGGCTATCTTTTCCTGCGCGGCCTGCATCACGCTTTTCATTGGGTGACCGGGCGGGAAGGCATGGGCTATGGCGATTTCAAGCTGCTGGCCGCCCTGGGCGCCTGGCTGGGACTGGGCGCGCTGCCCATGGTGCTGATCGTGGCGTCGCTGGCCGGCGTCGTCGTCGGCCTGGGATTGATCCTGGCGCGCCGCCTGGGGCGCCATCAGCCGCAGCCCTTCGGCCCCTATCTGGCCGTGGCTGGTATCGTTGGACTTCTGATGGCTGGCCTGCCCATCGGGTAGGAGCCAGGGGGATTACATCATGCACAGGAACGCGCCACGCTTGAAAATCGGCCTGACCGGCGGCATCGGATCCGGTAAAAGCCGCGTGGCCGATCTGCTTGCGTCGTGGGGGGCCACGGTGGTCGACACGGATGAAATATCGCGCTCGTTGACGGCAGCGGGCGGCGGCGCCATGGCGGAAATCGTGCGCGTTTTCGGCCCGTTGGCCGCCGGTCCCGACGGCGCCATGGACCGCGACTGGATGCGCGCCAAAGTGTTCGCCGAACCGCAAGCCCGTGCGCGCCTGGAAGCGGTATTGCATCCGCTGATATCGCGCGCGGCCGTCGAAGCCGGCGCGTCCGCGACAGGATGTTACGTGGTGTTTGTAGTTCCACTGCTGGTCGAATCAGGACGCTGGACGGATCGCGTGGATCGTGTGTGCGTGGTCGATTGCGATCCTGAAACACAGATACGCCGCGTACAGTCGCGCAGCGGGCTGACGGCCGACACCATACAGCGTATTATGGCGGCACAGGCCGCGCGGGGTACCCGTTTGGCCGCTGCGCATGACGTGATTTCGAATGATGGCGCTACGTCCGCTGAAATGTTGTGCGCGCGGACACGTGCAATGCACGAACAGTGGTGCGCCCTGGCGTCGGCATCGGGCCAAGCTGCTTGATCGCGGCCGGCATCCATGACAACTCCAGCACAACTCCGGTTGCGGCTGGTACTACGACGGGCCTGTATCGAGCGTGATTCTTTACGAATATCCCTTCAATGAGCGCATCCGGGCCTATCTGCGCCTGGAATACCTCTTCGACCGGCTGTTCTTCTTTGCACGCCCGGGTGATCCCAAGAATCACCAGATCGCCGTCGGCACCATTTTCGACATCCTCGATGCCATCGAGCGTACGGATGTGAAAAGCTCGGTGCTGCAGGATATCGAGCGGCAGCGCCTGCAATTGGTCCCGCTGCGCGATCATCCGGACGTGTCACAAGATGCGCTGGAAGGAATGCTGCGCGATATGGAAAAGACCAGCACCTGCCTGGTGTCGCAGGGCAAGACCGGCCAGCCGCTGCGTGAAAACGAATGGCTGGTCAGTCTGCGCGGGCGGCTGGCTGTGCCCGGCGGCGGTACCCAGATCGAAATGCCGTCGTATTACGCCTGGCAGCAAAAGCCGGAAGCCGTGCGCTGCGCCGACCTCAAGACCTGGATCGACCCCTTGCTGCCTCTGCACGAAGGCCTGCAGATCGGTCTGCGACTGCTCAGGGAATCGGGGCGCCGGGTCGACGCCGTGGCGGAGCAGGGTACCTTCCAGCAAATGCTGGCGGGCAAGGCGCATCAGCTGCTGCGTGTCTGGGTGGATGGCGAGACCGGTATCTTTCCCGAAATCAGCGCCAACAAGTACATGATCTGGATACGGTTTTCCATTCAGGACGGCGACCTCAAGCCCCAGCAGGTGGCGCGGGACATTGGTTTCGAAATGTCTCTCTGCGCTTAAGGCCTCTTGCGCCGTTTTGTGGCGGAATGGGGATTCCTGTTGCGGGCGATTTCAAATCGGACGGCATCGCTATAAAACGAGACTTGTCTGATAGACAATACGGGTCCCGGTAGCGTCCCCCTTTGGCCCACATGTCTGATCGTCCTTCCCTTTCCTCGTCTTCCCGCCCGCGCCGACGCATCGTCGCTTGGGTCGTAGCGATTCTCGTGCTGGCAGGCATCGCCTGGCTGGTGTTCCGTCCCAAGCCCGGTATGGAACATGGCGGCCAGGCACGGGTGGGAGCGGCCGGCCATCGCGCCGGCGCCGCGGCGGGCGGCGGTGGCGGTGGACGCCACCGGCCGGGAGCCAGTGCCGCGGCGGCCACGGCGGAACCGCCGGTGCCGGTGCGGGTGTATGCCGCGGCGACCAAGGACGTGGACATCTCCTTGCCCGCATTAGGCACCGTTACCGCCTACAACACGGTTACGGTGCGCAGCCGGGTGGACGGCGAACTGGTGCAGGTCAATTTCAAGGAAGGACAGCGGGTCAAGGCCGGCGATGTGCTGGCACAGATCGATCCGCGTCCGTTCAACGTGCAACTGCAGCAGGCGCTGGGGACGCAGCAGCAGGATCTGGCACAGCTCGAAAACGCTCGCCGCGACCTGGCACGCTACCAGGCGCTGTTCAAGCAGGATTCCATCGCCAAGCAGCAGGTCGACACGCAGGCCGCGCTGGTACGCCAATACGAAGGTACGCAGAAAACCGACCAGGCCAACGTCGACAACGCACGCCTGCAACTGACCTTTGCCCGCATTACGGCGCCCATCGACGGCCGCCTGGGGCTGCGCCAGGTCGACCCCGGCAACCTGGTGTCCTCCAGCGACACCACGGGGCTGGTGGTGATTACGCAGACCCAGCCCATCGCAGTGATCTTCACGTTGCCGGAAACCCAGTTGCCCGAGGTGCGCGAACAGCTGCACGCCGGCCACACGTTGCGTGTGGATGCCTGGGATCGTGCCAATACCAAGCGCCTGGCCAGCGGCGTGCTGGAAACCCTGGATAACCAGATCGACGTAACCACCGGCACGGTCAAGCTGAAGGCGCGTTTCGACAACGCCGACGATGCGCTTTTCCCCAATCAATTCGTCAATATCCAGCTGCTGGTCGAAACGCGCAAAGGCATGACGGTCATTCCCAGCGGCGCCGTGCAGCGCGGTTCGCAGGGGCCGTTCGTGTTCGTGGCGCAGGCGGACGACAGCGTGGCCGTGCGGCAGCTGAAGCTGGGCCCGGTCAGCGGCGACCTGGTGGTCGTGACCGACGGACTCAAGCCGGGTGACCGCGTGGTCACCGAAGGTACCGACCGCCTGCGCGCAGGCTCCAAGGTGGACGTGGTTACCGATCCTACGGACATCGCTCCCACGCCCGGCGCATCGCTGGGCGCGGGGCCCGCCACGTCTTCCCCTAGCGCGCCGGCGCGGACGACACCGTGAGCCCGTCACGCATCTTTATCCTGCGGCCGGTCGCCACCACGCTTTCGATGGTGGCGATCCTGATCGCCGGGCTGATCGCCTACCGCCTGCTGCCGGTATCGGCGCTGCCGGAGGTCGATTACCCGACGATCCAGGTGGTTACGCTGTACCCGGGCGCCAGCCCGGATGTGATGACGTCGCTGGTAACGTCCCCGTTGGAGCGGCAGTTCGGCCAGATGCCCGGCCTGAACCAGATGTCGTCGACCAGTTCGGGCGGCGCGTCGGTCATCACGCTGCAGTTCAGTCTGGATATCTCGCTGGACGTGGGCGAACAGGAGGTGCAGGCGGCCATCAACGCCGCATCCAACCTGCTGCCGACGGACCTGCCGCTGCCGCCCACGTATAACAAGGTGAATCCGGCGGATGCGCCGGTGCTGACGCTGGGCATCACGTCCCCGACGATGCCCTTGCCGCAGGTGCGCGACCTGATCGATACGCGCATGGCGCAGAAGCTGTCGCAGATTCCCGGCGTGGGCCTGGTCAGCATCGCCGGCGGCCAACGTCCGGCGGTTCGCATCCAGGTCAACCCGCAGGCGCTGGCCAACAACGGGCTGGCGATGTCGGACCTGCGCACGGCCATCGTCGCGGCGAACGTCAACCAGCCCAAGGGCAACCTGGACGGACCGCAGCGTTCCACGACCATCAACGCCAACGACCAGTTGAAGGCGCCGACCGACTACAACGATCTGGTCATCGCCTACCGCAACAACGCGCCGCTGCGCCTGTCGGACGTCGCCAAGGCGGTGCAGGGCGCGGAGGACGTGCGCCAGGCCGCCTGGGCCGGCGACAAGCCGGCCGTGCTGCTGAACGTGCAGCGCCAGCCGGGCGCCAACGTCATCGACGTGGTGGACCGTATCAATGCGCTGCTGCCGCAGCTGCGCGCCGCGCTGCCGGCGACGCTGGACGTGACCGTGGTGGCCGACCGCACGCAGACCATCCGCGATTCGATCGCCGACGTGCGCTTCGAAATGCTGCTGTCCATCGCGCTGGTCGTGATGGTCACTTTCCTGTTCCTGCGCAGCGTGACGGCGACGCTGATTCCCAGCGTGGTGGTGCCCCTGTCGCTGATCGGTACCTTCGGCATCATGTACCTGGCCGGCTTCAGCGTGAACAACCTGACGCTGATGGCGTTGACCATCGCCACCGGCTTCGTGGTGGACGACGCCATCGTCATGATCGAGAACATCGCGCGTCACCTGGAAGAAGGCGAAACACCCTTGCAGGCGGCGCTGAAGGGCGCGGGGCAGATCGGCTTTACCTTGATCTCGCTGACGGTTTCGCTGATCGCGGTGCTGATTCCGCTGTTGTTCATGACGGAAGTGGTGGGGCGGCTGTTCCGCGAGTTCGCCATTACGCTGGCGGTGTCCATCCTGATTTCGCTGCTGATCTCGCTGACGCTGACACCGATGATGTGCGCGCGGCTCCTGCGTCCGGAAGGCAAGCCGGCGCGCCGCGATGCGGCCGGCCAGCCGCTGCCGGCCACGGAAAACGGTCCCATGCCGCACGAACCGGCGCAAGCCGTTGCGCATCATGGCCGCTTTCATCAGTGGACCGGAGCGCAGATCGACCGCATCATCGCCGGCTACGACCGCATGCTGAAGGTCGTGCTGAACCACCAGCCGCTGACCTTGCTGGTGGCCCTGGCCACTTTCGCGCTGACCGTGTTGTTGTATACCGTGGTGCCCAAGGGTTTTTTCCCGTCGCAGGACACGGGCATGATCCAGGCGATCACCCAGGCTTCGCAGACGATCTCGTTCCCGGCCATGGCCGACCGGCAGCAGGAGGCGGCGCGCATCATCCTGGCCGATCCCGACGTGCAGACGGTGTCCTCCTTTATCGGCGTGGACGGCAGCAATGCCACGCTTAGCGCCGGCCGCATCCAGATTTCGCTGAAGCCGCAGGAGCAGCGCACCGGATCTATGGCGGAAACGCTGGCGCGCCTGCGCCGGTCGCTGGCCGATCTGAAGGGCATGACGGTGTACATGCAGCCGGTGCAGGATTTGACGATCGAGGACCGTGTCAGCCGCACGCAGTATCAGATGACGCTGTCCAATCCGGACCTGAAATTGCTCAGCGCCTGGACGCCGCGCGTGGTCGACCGCCTGCGCCAGTTGCCGCAGCTTGCCGATGTGACCGACGACCTGGAAGACGAAGGCCTGGAGACCTTCGTCGATATCGATCGCGATGCCGCGTCGCGCCTGGGCATTACCGCCGCGGTGATCGACGAGGCTCTGTACAACGCATTCGGCCAGCGGTTGATTTCCACCATCTTTACGCAATCGGCGCAGTACCGCGTGGTGCTGGAGGTGCAGCCGCAGTTCAGCCGCGGCCCGGATGCGCTGTCGCAGATCTATGTGCCGACGTCCACCGGCGCGCAGGTGCCGCTGTCCAGCGTCGCACGTATCAGCGAGTCCAGCACGGTGCTGGCGATCAATCGCCTGGACCAGTTCCCCATGGTGACGGTGTCGTTCAATCTGGCGCCCGGGGCATCGTTGTCGGACGCGGTGGATGCCATACACGTCGCGGAGCAGGACATGGGCGTGCCCGCCAGTATCGAGACAGACTTCCAGGGCGCCGCGCAGGCCTTCCAGAATTCGCTGACCAGTACCCTGTGGCTGATCCTGGCCGCGGTCGTCACGATGTACATCGTGCTGGGCGTGCTGTACGAAAGCTTTATCCATCCGGTGACCATATTGTCGACGCTGCCGTCGGCCGGCGTGGGCGCGCTGCTGGCGCTGCTGGTGACGCGCACCGAACTGGACATGATCGGCATCATCGGCATCATTCTGCTGATCGGCATCGTCAAGAAGAATGCGATCATGATGATCGACTTCGCCCTGGACGCCGAGCGCAAGCGCGGCCTGTCGCCGCGCGATGCCATCCATGAGGCGGCGCTGCTGCGCTTCCGGCCGATTCTGATGACCACCTTGGCGGCCCTGTTCGGCGCGGTGCCGCTGATGCTGTCTTCCGGCACCGGTTCGGAATTGCGCCAGCCGCTGGGCCTGGTGATGGTCGGCGGTCTGCTGGTCAGCCAGGTGCTGACGCTGTTCACCACGCCGGTCATTTACCTGATGTTCGACCGCCTGTCGCACCGCTGGGGCGCGCGCCGCCGTGCCGAACGGGCCGAGGCGCCGCGATGATTCTGTCGGCGCCCTTCATCGTACGGCCGGTGGCGACCACGCTGCTGTCGCTGGCCGTCGTGCTGGCGGGCTCGCTGGCCTTCAGGATGCTGCCGGTGGCGCCGCTGCCTGAGGTCGACATCCCGACGATTTCGGTCACGGCCAGTCTGGCCGGCGCCAGTCCGGAGACCATGGCGTCCAGCGTGGCGACGCCGCTGGAGCGTGCGCTGGGCTCGATAGCCGGCGTGACTGAAATGACCTCCAGCAGCACGCAGGGCTCGACGCGCGTCACGCTGCAATTCGACCTGAACCGCGATATCAATGGCGCCGCGCGCGACGTGCAGGCGGCCATCAATGCCTCGCGCACGCTGCTGCCCAGCGGCCTGAAGAGCAATCCCACCTATCGCAAGGCGAATCCGTCGGACGCGCCGATCATGACGCTGGCGTTGACGTCGGACTCGCACTCGCAGGGCGAGCTATACGACCTGGCATCGACCATCGTGGCGCAGAAGCTATCGCAGGTGGACGGCGTGGGCGATGTGACCGTGGGCGGCAGTTCGCTGCCGGCGGTGCGGGTGGACGTGCTGCCCGGCGCGCTGACCAGCCGGGGGGTATCGCTGGACGAGGTGCGCACCACCTTGTCCGATGCCAACGCCAACCGTCCCAAGGGATTCATCGAGAACGGCGAGTATCAATGGACCATCATGGTCAGCGACCAGCTGAGCAAGGCGGCGCAATACCGGCCGCTGATCGTCGCCTGGCGCAATGGCGCGCCGGTGCGGCTGTCGGACGTGGCCACGGTGCAGGACTCGGTGGAGGACCTGTTCCAGACCGGCTTCTACAACAACCAGAAATCCATCCTGCTGATCGTGCGGCGCGAGGCGGCAGCCAACATCATCCAGGTGGTGGACTCGCTGCGCGAGGATTTGCCGGAGCTGCAGGCGCAAATGCCCGGCGGGGTACGGCTGGCAGTGGCGCAGGACCGTTCGCCCAGCATAAGGGCGTCGCTGTACGAGGCCGAGCTGACGCTGATCATCGCGGTCGGGCTGGTGATGGTGGTGGTGCTGCTTTTCCTGCGGCGCGTGCGGGCGGCGCTGATTCCCTGCGTGGCCGTGCCGGTATCGCTGATAGGCACCTTCAGCATCATGTATCTGTGCGGCTATACGCTGAACACGATTTCGCTGATGGCGCTGATCGTCGCCACGGGCTTCGTCGTCGACGACGCCATCGTGGTACTGGAAAACATCATGCGCTATATCGAAAAGGGCATGTCGCCGCTGCGCGCCGCCATGCGCGGCGCGCGCGAAGTGGGCTTTACGGTGCTGTCGATGAGCCTGTCGCTGGTCGCCGTATTCATTCCCATCCTGCTCATGGGTGGTGTGGTAGGGCGGTTCTTCCGCGAGTTCGCCGTGACGCTGTCGGCGTCCATCCTGGTATCTCTGGTGGTGTCGCTGACGCTGACGCCCATGATGTGCGGCAGGATGCTGCGGGCGGAACGCGACGAGCCACGACCGGATGGCCGCGAGTCGATATGGAGCCGGGTGGGCGCATGGTCGGAACGCGGTTTTCAGTGGCTGAGCGACGGCTATTCGCGGACCCTGGCCTGGACTTTGAACCACGGCCCGCTGGTGATGCTGGTACTGGTGTTGACCGTCTGCCTGAACGTCTACCTGTACATCATCGTGCCGAAGGGCTTTTTCCCCAACCAGGACACGGGGCAGCTGCTGGGATTTTTCCGTGTCGACCAGGGCACGTCATTCCAGGCCACCGTACCCAAGCTGGAATACATGCGCAAGGTCGTGCTGTCGGATCCGGCGGTGCAGAGCATGACGGGTTACGCCGGCGGGCGTGGCGGCAGCAACAGCAGCTTCATGCAGATCCAGCTCAAGCCCCTGGAACAGCGCGGGGTGTCGTCGGAAGCCGTGATCGAACGACTGCGCGGGCGCCTGCAAAGCATTCCGGGCGCGCGCATGTTCCTGGTGGCGCAGCAGGATATCCGCATCGGCGGCCGGTCAAGCAGCACGGGATCCTACGATTACGCGCTGATGGCCAGCGATCTGACCATGCTGCGTACCTGGATGCCGCGCGTGCAGCAGGCGCTGGTCAAGCTCCCGGAACTGGTGGACGTCGACACCGACGTCGAGGACAAGGGCCAGCAGGTGAACCTGGTGATCGATCGCGAGGCCGCGACGCGCCTGGGGGTCAGCATGTCGGATATTTCGGCGGTGCTGAACAATTCCTTCAGCCAGCGGCAGGTGTCGGTGATGTACGGGCCGCTGAACCAGTATCACGTGGTCCTGGGTGTCCCGGCGAGTTTCGCGCGGGACGCGCAGTCGCTGCGCAACGTGGATGTGGTGACCAGTACGGGCGCACAAGTGCCGCTGGCATCCTTCGCGTCGTTCGAGGTCGGTAGCGCGCCGTTGAGCGTGCAGCACCAGGGCTTGTTCGTGGCCGATACGATTTCATTCAGCCTGGCGCCCAACGTGTCGCTGGGGCAGGCCAGCGAAGCGATCGACGCGGCGGTGGCGCGCATCGGCTTGCCGACGGACCAGATCCAGGCCAGCTTCCAGGGTACGGCCGCGGCCGCCCAGCAGACGCAGCAGCAACAACCCTGGCTGATCCTGGCTGCACTGGTCACCATGTACATAGTGCTGGGCATACTGTACGAAAGCTTCGTGCATCCCTTTACCATCCTGTCCACCCTGCCGTCGGCCGGCATCGGCGCGCTGCTGGCATTGATGATGATGCGCAGCCAGTTCACGGTGATCGCGCTGATCGGCGTATTCCTGTTGATCGGCATCGTCAAGAAGAACGCCATCATGATGGTCGACTTCGCCCTGGCCGCCGAACGCAGCCAGGGCCTGGCGCCGCGCGAAGCCATCTTCCAGGCCTGCGTCACGCGCTTCCGCCCCATCATGATGACCACGCTGGCGGCGATCATGGGCGCGATTCCGCTGGTGCTGGCTACCGGCACCGGCGCGGAGATCCGCCAGCCGCTCGGTATCACCATCGTCGGCGGCCTGTTCGTCAGCCAGCTGCTGACGCTGTACACCACGCCTGTCGTCTATCTCTATCTGGACCGCTTGCGCCATTGGGCACGGCGCCGCCGCGCCGCGCGCGCCGTCGCGCCCTCCACGGACTATTCATGACCCGCTCGATCGAACCCCGCCCGCCCGCCGCCCTGGCGCGGCTGCTTTCGGTGATGGCCCTGTGCGGCGCCCTGGGCGCCTGCGCCGTCGGCCCCGATTATGTCCGTCCGGCGCTGGACGTCGGTACGCATTTCAAGGAAGGCCAGGACGATACGCCGGGCTGGAAGCCGGCGCAGCCCAATGAACTGGCCGATCGCGGCGCATGGTGGCGGGTGTATCAGGATCCCTTGCTGGACGACCTGATGCGCAAGCTGGATGCAGCCAATCTGGATATCGTGCAGGCCGAGGCCAATTACCGGCAGGCCCAGGCGCTGGTGCGCGGCGCCCGGTCGGCGTTTTTCCCGACGGTCGGCGCCGGCGCGGGCGTGACGCGCTCCGGCAGCGGCGGCAGCACGGGATCCACGTTCGGCAGCGGTTCGGTCGGCAATACCTATTCGCTGACCGGCACGGTCAGCTGGGAAGCCGATATCTGGGGCTCCGTGCGGCGTTCCGTCGAAGCCAGCCGGGCCGGCGAACAGGCCAGCGCGGCGGACCTGGCGGCCGCGCGCCTGAGCGCGCAAAGCACGCTGGCGCAGGATTATTTCCAGCTGCGTGTGCTGGACGAGCAGGAGCGGGTGCTGCGCGAAACCGTGGAAACCAACGAACGTTCGCTGCAGTTGACCGTCAATCGCTACAACGCCGGCGTCGCCGCCAAATCCGACGTGGCCGTGGCGCGGACTCAGCTGGAGAACACGCGGGCGCAGTGGGTCGACCTGGAATGGCAGCGCGGACAGTTCGAGCATGCCATCGCGGTGCTGATTGGCGAGCCGCCTTCGAAGTTTTCGCTGGCGAACGCGCCGTTCGCGCAGCGCGTGCCGGCCATCCCCGTGGGCCTTCCATCGGAGTTGCTGGAACGCCGGCCCGACGTCGCGGGCGCCGAGCGCCGTACCGCGCAGGCCAATGCGCAGATCGGCGTGGCCCAGGCCGCCTGGTTTCCCGACCTGACGCTGAGCGCGGATGGCGGTTTTCGCAGCGGCGAATTCGCGCAGTGGCTGACCGTGCCGGCGCGCTTCTGGTCCATCGGGCCGGCGCTGGCGCAGACCCTGTTCGACGGCGGTTTGCGCGCGTCGCAGGTGGAGTCGGCGCGCGCCGCGTATGACTCGCAGGCAGCCGCCTATCGGCTGGTGGTGCTGGGCGCCCTGCGCGAGGTCGAAGACACCATGCTCCAGCTGCGCGTATACGACCGTGAACAGCAGGTGCAGCAACGGGCCCTGGAGGCGGCGCGCGAATCGCTGGAGCTGACACGCAACCAGTACAAGCAGGGGTTGGTGGATTATCTAAGCGTGGCGGTGCTTGAAAATACCGCACTGAGTTCCGAGCGCCAGGCCGTTTCCCTGGTCGGCAATCGCCTGGTGGCCAGCGTGCAGCTGATCGCCGCGCTGGGCGGCGGCTGGGACGGCAACGTGGACACGCCGTTGATGTCGCAAGCCGATGCCGGCACGCCGGCGACGGCGGCGGCTACACCGGGGCCGGCTTCCGCGCCGGCACCCGCATCGTCGGTTGCCCCTGCATTGGGAGCCGCGCCCGCGTCGTCGGTCGCCCCCGCATCAGGAGCGGCATCCGTGCCATCGCCTGCGCCGGCATCAGGCTCCGTACCGGCATCCGCGCCGGCACCCGCGCCGGCGTCCCCAGCGCCGACTACGCCCCGAACACAGCCCTGATCGCGGCGATGCCGTGCGCGCCGTGTTCGCGCGCTGCCTCGATGGTGTCCGGCCCCTGGCCGCCGATCGCATAGGCAGGCAGCCCGGCGTCGCGATTGATGTCCATGAACGCCTGCCAGCCCAGTCCCGGCTGCCCGGGATGGCTGGCGGTTTCGGCGACAGGGCCGACGACCGCGAAGTCGGCGTCCAGTCTGCGCGCCTGCGCCATCTGTTCCGCATCATGCACGGACACGCCCACCCAGTAATCGTTGCGCTCCAGCGGACGCTGCGCCTGCGCGGCGGCATCCGCCGCGCGCAGGTGCACGCCGTCGGCCTCGCGCCACCAGGCGTGCGGATGCACGCTGTTCACCAGCACGCGCGCACCCGCCTGCCGGCATTGCCGCAGTACCTGCTGCAAGGCGTCGTGCAGGCTGGCCGAGGCCGGCCCGCCGGGCCAGCCCGGCTCGCGCAGCTGGATCAGGCGCAGGCCGTGATCCAGCGCATGCCTCAGGCGTGCCAGGAAGCCCGGCACGCCGTCAGGCGAGCCGATATTGGTGATGCCATACGTATCCGGCAGGCGCAGCCAGCGTAGCGGCGGCAGCGTGGCGGGCAGCAACTCGCCCACGCTTTCCGCATGGAGCGGATCGACCCATTCCAAGCGCTGGTTTTCCAGGCCGCGCGGATCGCCATTCCAGCCGGTGACGCGGCAGAACGCCAGCCGTACCGTCGTGTGGGGATAGGCATGCACATAGGTGACCCAGCGGGTGGCTTCGGTCACCTGGATGCCGAGTTCTTCGTCGAGCTCCCGAGCCAGGGCCTGCAGGACGCTTTCGCCGGGTTCGAGCTTGCCGCCCGGTAATTCCCACCAGCCCGCCCAAGGCTTGCCTTCCGGCCGCTGGCCCAGCAGCAGTTTGCCGTCGTGGCGCAGGATCAGGCCCGCCGCCACGTCCAGGATCTGCTCAGACATGGCGGGCCGCCCAGTCGCGCGCGAACTGGTAGGCCACCCGGCCCGACCGCGAACCGCGCTCGATCGTCCATTGCAGGGCTTCGGTGCGGGATTCCTGGATGTGTTCTTCCGGGCAACCCAGTTCGCGCAGCCAGTGGTGCACGATATCCAGGTAATCGTCCTGACGGAAGGGGTAGAACGATAGCCACAGGCCGAAGCGTTCCGACAGCGAGATTTTTTCTTCCACGGTCTCGCCGGGATGGATTTCGCCGTCGGGCTGATGCTTGGCCTGCAGATTTTCGCTCATGTATTCCGGCATCAGATGCCGGCGATTGGATGTGGCGTAGATCAACACGTTGTCGCCGGAGGCGGCAACCGAACCGTCCAGCACGGATTTCAGCGCCTTGTAGCCCGGCTCGCCTTCTTCGAAGGACAGGTCGTCGCAGAAAACGATAAAGCGTTCCGGCCGCGTGCCCACGAGTTCGACGATGTCGGCCAGGTCGGCCAGGTCGGATTTGTCGACTTCGATCAGGCGCAGGCCGCGCGGCGCGTAGGCCGCCAGCATGGCCTTTACCAGCGAGCTTTTGCCCGTGCCGCGCGCGCCGGTCATCAGGACGTTGTTGGCGGGCTTCTTTTCCAGGAACTGCAGCGTGTTGCGGTCGATGGTCGCCTTCTGGCGCTCGATGTGCTGCAGATCGTCCATATCGATGCGCGCGATATGGCGCACGGCATCCAGCCAGCCGCGCGAACCGCGCCTGCGCCAGCGAAAGGCGTGGGCGCTCCAGTCGATGTCCGGCGGCGCCGGCGGCAGATAGGCTTCCAGCTGGGCCAGGACGCGTTCGGCCCGGGCGAGCAGGGTAGTGAATTCTGAAGAAACGGTCACTGTATCGATTCCAGGCAATCAGGAACGGTAGTCCGCATTGATGCTGACGTATTCGTGCGAGAAGTCGCAGGTGTAGACGGTGTCGGCCACCTGCCCGCGGCCCAGTGCGATGCGCACCAGGATTTCGGCCTGCTTCATTACGCGCTGGCCGTCTTCTTCGCGATAGTCGGGATTGCGGCCGCCCTGCGTGGCGACCAGCACGTCGTCCAGCCAAAGGCGCAGCTTGCCGACGTCCAGGTCGTCGATGCCGGCATAGCCGACGGCGGCCAGGATGCGGCCCAGGTTGGGATCGGACGCGTAGAAGGCCGTCTTGACCAGGGGCGAATGGGCGACGGCGTAGGCGACCTTCAGCGCTTCGTCGGTGCTGCCGGCTTCTTCCACGCGGATGGTCATGAATTTGGTGGCGCCTTCGGCGTCGCGCACGATTTTCTGCGCGAGTTCGGCCGCCGCGTCGCCCAGTGCGCGCGCCAGCTCGGCATAGTGCGGATCGGCTTCGGTTTCCACCCGCAGGCCCGACTTGCCGGTGGCGATCACGATGAAGGAATCGTTGGTGGAGGTGTCGCCGTCCACCGTAATGCGGTTGAAGGACAGATCGGCGATCTGGCGCGTCAGCTTTTCCAGTAGCGGACGCGCGATGCCGGCGTCGGTGGCCAGGAAGCCCAGCATGGTGGCCATGTTGGGGCGGATCATGCCGGCGCCCTTGCTGATGCCGGTGATGGCGACGCCATGGCCGCCTATCGTCTTGCGCACCGACGAGATCTTCGGCAGCGTGTCCGTGGTCATGATGCCGTGGGCGGCATTCATCCAGTTGTCCGGACCCAGCGCGGCGATGGCCTTGGGCAGGCCGGCCACCAGGCGGTCGACCGGCAGCGGTTCCAGGATCACGCCAGTGGAAAACGGCAGGATCTGGGTGGGCTTGACGTTCAGCAGGCCGGCCAGGGCGGTGCAGGTGGCGTTGGTCCGGGCCAGGCCGTCCGCGCCCGTGCCGGCATTGGCATTGCCGGTGTTGATGACCAGGGCGGCGATGGCGTCCCCGCCCGCCAGATGGCTTTCGCATACCTGAACCGGCGCGGCGCGGAAGCGGTTGCGCGTGAATACGCCCGCCACCGTGGCGCCTTCGGCCAGGCGGAATACGGTCAGGTCCCGTCGCCCGGCCTTGCGGATGCCGGCTTCGGCGACGCCGATCTCGACGCCGGAGACAGGGAAAATTTCGGATTCGGAAGGGATCTTCAGATTGACAGCCATGGGCGAAGTCTCTGTGGCGGCCCGGTGCGACGGGCTGGCGGTGGGCGAATAACCGTCCGGTCCCGCGTGGACGAGCGAACGGCGGCGGCAAAGGCGCCTATTATCCCAGCCTTTTGTTTTACGGCGTCGTGCCGATGGACGCGACATCCAGGACGCCGGCCGCCCGGTTGCTCATGACCGCGCGCACGGTGCCGTCGGGCGCCTGCAGCACCGATTGGCCGGACGGCACGTCGTCGCCGTCGTTGCGCCCGGCCGCGCGGCCGCGCGACGGACTGAAGACCAGGTCGCCCGGCTTGGCGCCGGCCACCGTGGCGCTGGCCGTGGCCACCCGGGTGCCGGTGGGGTAGGTCATCGGGCCCAGCGCGTATTCCTTGCCCAGGCTGCCTTCGTACCACACCAGCTTGCGGGCGCGGTCGAGCCGCAGCTCCGCCTTCAGCAGGGGCATGCCGCCGACCATGGACGGTTCGCTGCCGTCCGTGCGCAGCAGCCAGCCGTCCACGTGCCGAAAGTCGCTGGCTGGCCGCGCGCCGTGGCGCAGGGCGACCCAGGTGCCGGCGGGCAACGGTTGGCCATCGAGCCGGTTGCCCGCCGCCAGATGGCAACTGCTGAAGCGCAGCGTGCCGTCGTCGTCGGCCTTGAATTCCACCTTGTGCCCGCGGCCGCAGCGCCAGCCGTCGGCGGTCTCGTCTTCCGGCAGGGTCGCCGAGGCGCCGGTGGCACGGAATTCCCGCAGGCCGGACCTGGCCAGATAGCGTTCCAGGCTGGCGACGGGGATGCCGGTGACCGGGACCGGCGTAGGAAAGAGCGCGGACTCGAATGTCTCGGGGCGGCCGGCCACGTGCACCAGCAGGCGGGTGCCGGCCGGCATGGCGATGCCCGTCAGTGTGCGGGGCGCGTCCAGCACCATGGTATGGGCGGCTTGCTCCGCGGCGGCCTGGCTGGTATCGATCCAGCGCAGGGCAAGACGTGTGGGGAAGATGCCGCCGATTACCGCCAGCGCCAGCATCGCCATGGCATTGGAGCGGGGGCGGGCGCGCAACCGCGTCCGGGCCAGCCGGTTGGTGCAGAGCACGGCAATCCAGGTCAACAGCGTGGCCAGGCAGACCAGTGAGACGGCCAGCATGGGGTAGAAATTGCCGCCGGGCAGCGCGACCGGAATCATCGGGGGGATTTTGACGGATCGTTGAGAAATCAGCGCGCCTGGGCGCGGCTGGCCACGACCTGGAGTTTAAGCTCTCCGAGCGTTTGAAAGAGCGCCTTGCGGCTGCTTTCCGGTAAACCCGACAACAATTCCTTCACCCAGGCTTCATGGGCGCGCGCCATCCGCGCGAAGGTCTTGCGTCCCTGGGGCGTCAGCCTGATCAGCGAGCTGCGTCGGTCCGATGCCACCTTGGTGCGCACGACCAGGCCTTCTTTTTCCAACTGATCGGTGATGCCGGTGATATTGCCGTTGGTCACCATCATGTGGCGCGACAGTTCGCCCATCTTCATGCCCTTGGGCGCGCGCTGCAATTGCGCCATCAGGTCGAAGCGCGGCAGTGTCGTATCGAATTCGGAGCGCAGGCGGCCGCGGATTTCCGTTTCCACCAGGTTGGCGCAGGTGAGCAGGCGCAACCACAGCCGCAGCGCATGGTGGTCGTCCGGTGCCGCGCGCGATTCCAGGTCCGGCGGCTGGGTCATGGCCGTTGCGCGCCGGCGCGCGGCCCGCGTGTGGCATCGCCGGCAACCGGCAGGCCCATTTGCGCGAAGATGGCGCGGGTAAGGGGCGCGTCAGGGTCGTTCAGGCGCAGCACGATGTCGAAATGGTTGCTGCCCGGCATCGCCACATAGCTGGCATCGCCGCCGCGGGCGCGCAGCGCATCCAGGTAATCGCGGGTCTGCCGCTTGAATTCGTCGGTCTCGTTTTCGCCGTGGCTGGCGATCACCGGACAGGGCGACGCGGGCAGGTGCAGCATCGGGCTGTTGCGCGCGGCCGCTTCCGGCGTCAGGCGCATCCAGTCGTTGATGTGGGTATGTACCAGCGGGGTCAGGTCGAACAGGCCCGACAGCGGCGCGGCGCCGCGCACGATGTCGGCCGGTACGCCGTAGCGCGCCTGCCAGTCGTCGGTCAGCAGCATGCCGGCCAGTTGGCCGCCCGCGGAACTGCCGCCGACGTGGATACGCGCGGGATCGCCGCCATGCGCGCCGATATTGCGGTAGAGCCAGGCCATGACGCGGCGGGTCTGGTCCACGATGTGGTCCAGCGTGACCGCCGGCGCCAGCGAATAATTCACTGCCACCAGTACGGCGCCGGCGCGCGTGAAGGCCGGCGCCATGCCGCTGGAATCGTCCTTGGACAGCAGGCGCCAATAACCGCCATGCAGGAAAACGAACACCGGCGCGGGGCCGCCGTGGGCAGCGGGAAAAATATCCAGCGTTTCGTCGGCATGTTCGCCGTAGGCCACGTTCAGCGCGCAGGGCAGCGTCTCGCGCGCGTGCCGGCTTTCCTCGGCATACTGCCGCATGAATACGTTGAAATCCGGTACCGTGGCGCGTGCGTTGTATTGCAGATCCAGCGCCGCGCGATCGTAGTCGCGATAAATTGTGGCCATGGGGGTATTGGTAAAAACCCTAGACTTGTTCCGCACATTACTTTAAACCTAAACTATGTCGGACGCCAGCGTGCAGGGGGAGTTCGAACGCCGGCCGTCGCGTGGAACCGCATCACATACGAACAACCCTCCTGTTGCTCCGCAACGCCTCCCAAAGGGAGGGCTCTGCGCCCTTCGGGCGGCCGCGCGGGCGCGGAGATTGAAGAAATCGGCCGGCGCGGCTCGCGCCAGGAGCATCGCATGCGTTTCATCCCGTCTCTCATCGCGGTCGCCGCGATGCTGCCCGGCATCGCCGCGGCGGACACCATCAAGGTAGGCATCGCCAACGATATTTCCGGGCCGTTCTCGGCGCTGGGCGCCGAGGCCCGCGACGGCTTCAATCTGGCTATCAAGCAGCTGGGCAACAAGCTGGGTGGCCAACCCGCCGAGTTCCTGCAGACGGATATGGGCGGCAATCCGGATCAGGCGCGGCAACTGGTCACGCGCTATATCCAGCGCGAGAAGATCGATTTCTTTACCGGTCCCATCGGCTCGAATGTCGCGCTGGCCGTC
>DATJHN010000032.1:0-7581 GCA_035493915.1 Bordetella sp. | reverse complement strand
CGCACCGAAGGCCAGGTCATCGTGGTCGAAGGCTACATGGACGTGGTCGGCCTTGCGCAGTTGGGAATCGGCAATGCGGTCGCCACGCTGGGCACGTCGACCACGCCTGACCACGTGAAGAAGTTGCTGCGCGCGAGCGAGCGTGTCGTTTTCAGCTTCGACGGCGACAAGGCCGGGCGGCGGGCGGCGTGGCGCGCCCTGCAGGCTTGCCTGCCGGTGCTGCGCGACGACATCAACCTGCGCTTTCTGTTCCTGCCTGCAGAGCACGACCCGGATTCCTATGTGCGCGAGTATGGCGCGGAAGCCTTTCGCGCCTGCCTGGGCGAGGCGCCTGCGCTGTCCCGTTTCCTGCTGGACGAGCTGTCGTCGCGCCACAACCTGGCCGAGGCCGAGGGCAGGGCGGCCTGCCTGCACGAGGCTCGCCCGTTGCTGGCCGCCATCCCGGCTTGCGCGCTGCAGATCCAGATCGAACGCGAACTGGCGAAGCTGGTGCAACTCACGCCGGAGGAAATGGCGCGCATGATGGCGCAGTACGCCGCCGCCCACCCCCAGCCGGTGCCGCAGTCCGCGGCCCAGCCGTCGTCGCTGCCGCCGTCTGCGCCGCAATCTTCCGCGGCCCGCCCGCCGGCTGTGCCGGCCGGCACGCAAGATGACGCCGATGCCGGGCGGTTCGAGCCGCCAGGCTATCTCGACCAGGAATATGACGGCCCGCCGCCCGATTACGACTATTCCCCGGTTCCCGACGTCACGCCATCCGCGGGTGCGGGCTGGCAGCAAGGCGGGAAGTCCTGGCAGAAAAAACGCGACGACTGGAAGCCCGGTAAAAAGGGGCAGGGCGGCAAGGGCTTTCGGCGTGAAAATGAAGTGGGCGGCGTGATAGAACCGCGCCGGCCCGTCGCAACCTTGGCCAAACGCCTGCTCCGATTGTTGCTTGCTCATCCGGAATTGGTAGATTCCATGGGAGATCAACAACTTGAAGTCCTCGATCACGGCCCCCATCTGGGTATGGTCAGGGAACTGGTGGTGCTGGCCCAACGTAGCGGCGCCCGTCACCTGGGCGCCTTGCTGGAAGCCGCCGAACCCGACTCCGACGTCGAATTGGTGCTGCGCAGCATGAGCGCCGACCTGGTGGGCCAGGACGACCTGCCCGACCCGCAGGCGGAGTGGGACGACGCTCTCAATCGCATCGAATTCGATTCGGTAAGGGCAGAAATGACGGCGTTGGCAAACGGCGGCTTGCAGCGTGAGGGCGACAGGGAGCGCTACGAGGAGCTGAACCTCAGATTTGCCGCATTAAAGCGCGCGGGTTTGGCCTAAATACGATAAAATCAAGGGTTTTCCCCCTTTTGATTTCTGCGAACGGAACGCGGCCGCGCGTGTCAAACCATGTGCGTCAGCGTTGGCGCTTGCGCCAAAGGTGTTGCCGCAGGGCAGGGCAACGGCCAGGAAGCAGCGAAGCAGGAAGCAGCAAAGCAGGAAACAGCAAAGGGCAAGTGAAGCAAATCAGTTGAAGCAAGAGAAGTAGGGTCCGCGGTGCCAGGGGTTCGACACGATCGATCTCCGGCGCAGGCAGATCAAGGGGTTGGACGGGAATTGCGGCGCATGCGCCGGTGTAGTGCTCGCGAACATTTACTGCAACGGGACCATAGGGTCCGCCCGCAGATACGCCTTGTCAGGCACGCCGGCACTTCCGCGCATGCAATACAAACTCCCTTCCCGCCAGAGAGTTCCATACTGTTTGAAAAGTGCGCGTTTTGACACGGCGCCGGGAAACCCGGTGCCGCGGATAGCGGGTGCGGCAGGCCGCGTAGCCTGCGACGACCACGGAAGCGACTATGACCAAATCCACCGGCAAAACCTCCCCTGCAGTTGAAAAGGCTGTCCCCGCCAAGGCGGCCACGGGCCCCACCAGCAAGGCTGCGGAAAAAACGCCGGCCAAGGCGGCCGTGAAGGTTGCGCCCAAGTCGGCTGCCGTCAAGTCCGCTGCGCCCAAGAAGGCGGCTGCCAAGACGGCGGCTGCGGCGCAGCCTGAAAAGGCGGCCAAGGCTTCCGCCAAGGCGAAGAAGGCCGAAGACAAGCTGGCTGAACTGGTCAGCCGTCCGTCGGGTCCGATTCCCAGCGGACGCCGCCCCGGCCGGCCGTCCAAGAATCCCAATAACGACAATGCCGATTTCGATGACGCCGGCGACGGCGAAGGCGAAGTGCTGCCGGAACTCAAGCCGGTCAAGCGCGGCGGCAAGCGCGGCAAGGGCGATGCGAAAGACCTGATCGCGCGCGGCCCCGTCACGCCGGAAGAATACGAAGCCCGCCGCAACCGTCTCAAGCAGCTGATCAAGCTGGGCAAGGATCGCGGCTACCTGACGTACGGCGAAATCAACGATCACCTGCCCGACGACCTGGTCGACGCGGAAGCCATCGACGGCATCATCAGCACGTTCAGCGACATGGGCATCGCGGTCTACGACCAGGCGCCCGATGCGGAAACGCTGCTCATGAGCGAAAACGCGCCGGTAGCGTCCAACGACGATGACGTCGAGGACGAAGCCGAAGCCGCGCTCACGACCGTCGACTCCGACTTCGGCCGCACCACCGATCCCGTGCGTATGTACATGCGCGAAATGGGTTCGGTCGAGCTGCTTACCCGCGAAGGCGAAATCGAGATCGCCAAGCGTATCGAAGACGGCCTGAAGCACATGGTCATGGCCATCTCGGCATGTCCCACCACCATCAACGAGATCATTGCCCATATCCAGCGCGTGCGCGAAGGCCAGGCACAGATCGATGAGGTGGTCGACGGCCTGGTCGATCCGGAAGACGGCGAGGAATACGCCGGCGCCGGTGTCACCGCCGAGGAAGACGAGAACGACGACGGCCCGGCCGGCGGCATGAGCAGCAAGCAGCTGGAAGACCTGCGCGTGAAGGCGCTGGCCAAGTTCGATGAAGTCGGCCGCCAGTTCGACAAGATGCGTGGCGCCTACGAGCACGACGGCTACAAGTCCATGGCGTACACCAAGGCCCAGGAAGCCATCCAGAATGAACTCATGGGCATCCGCTTCACCGCCAAGATGGTGGAACGGCTGGCCGATACGCTGCGCAACCAGGTCGAGGAAGTGCGCCAGCTCGAACGCGCCGTCCTGCATACCTGCGTGGATCGCGCAGGCATGCCGCGCACGCATTTCATCAAGGTGTTCCCCGGCAACGAAACCATCCTGAACTGGGTGGTGGAAGAGGTCGCTGCGGGGCATCCGTACGCCGAAACGCTCGAGCGCCAGGTGCCTGCCGTGCAGGAACTGCAGCAGAAGCTTATCGACCTGCAAGCGCGTGTCGTGTTGCCCTTGAAGGACCTGAAGGAAGTCAACAAGCGCATGGCCACCGGCGAAGCCAAGGCCCGCAAGGCCAAGCGCGAAATGACCGAAGCCAACTTGCGCCTGGTGATTTCTATCGCCAAGAAGTACACGAACCGCGGCCTGCAGTTCCTGGACCTGATCCAGGAAGGCAATATCGGCCTGATGAAGGCCGTGGACAAGTTCGAGTACCGTCGCGGCTACAAGTTCTCCACGTACGCGACGTGGTGGATCCGCCAGGCCATTACGCGTTCCATCGCCGACCAGGCGCGCACCATCCGTATCCCGGTTCACATGATCGAAACGATCAACAAGATGAACCGGATCAGCCGCCAGATCCTGCAGGAAACGGGTGCCGAGCCCGATCCCGCGACGCTGGCGCAGAAGATGGACATGCCGGAAGACAAGATCCGCAAGATCCTGAAGATCGCCAAGGAACCCATCTCGATGGAAACCCCCATCGGTGACGACGACGACTCGCACCTTGGTGATTTCATCGAAGATACGGCTACGCTGGCGCCTTCCGATGCGGCTCTGCATGGTTCCATGCGTGACGTGGTCAAAGAAGTGCTAGACTCGCTGACTCCGCGCGAAGCCAAGGTCTTGCGTATGCGTTTCGGTATCGAAATGAGCACCGACCAAACGCTCGAGGAAGTGGGTAAGCAATTCGACGTCACGCGCGAGCGCATCCGTCAAATCGAAGCCAAGGCGCTGCGCAAGCTGCGCCACCCCAGCAGGGCCGACAAGCTCAAGAGCTTCCTCGAAGGCCAATAAGACCCGGCTGCGGAACCGTTCAATACGGGCCTCTAGCTCATGCCTGGTTAGAGCAGCGGACTCATAATCCGTTGGTGCCGAGTTCGACTCTCGGGGGGCCTACCAACCCTATCCAGCTGTTCCAGCTGTAGAAAAACCGCCAGTGATGGCGGTTTTTCTTTTGGTGCGCCCGGCAGGGCGCACCCACTAGGAGGTGGAAGTCCTCTACTCGCCCGGCAAGGGGAAGAGTTAGCCGAAGGCAAGGGTTGCGCGGGCGACTGCGTGTCTGAAGGAAGCCGGATGGCAAAGCGCTGGCCTGACGAACAGGAAGCGGATGAGGCGTATCAGCGGGGTGAGGCGGCCAAAATCGTCGAAGTCCGATACTTGTACGGAACGCTGATACGTATATCCGCCAGGCATAAGCGTGAAGGTGGGTGTGCAATACCCGGGGAGATCTGGCCGGGTGTCGGACGAGTCCGACTACCGAGGTCGCAAGGCAACGGGATGCGCGGCCAGAAGTCAGCAGAGGGCATAGTAGGTCGATGGCGAAGGCGGCGAGCCGATGAGAACCCATGACTGAAGGCCTGAACAGAGGATACCGAGAGTAGGACGGGTGATCTTGATGCGAGCTGTCGATGCAGAAGCCCTGGCGACGGGGGCCTTGGACGAGGGAGGCGGCCGGAAGCTGTCCGAGTGCGTTCGGGGTGCGCAAGCACGCACAGCGACACCCGGGCAAACGAAATCGGAGGACGACTCGTTGATGAGGCGGGTCGTGGAGCGCTCGAACATGAGCCAGGCGTACAAGCGGGTGCTGAGGAACAAGGGGGCGGCCGGTGTAGACGGCATGTCCGTGCAAGACCTTGGTGGCTGGCTGAAGGCGCACTGGTCCAGCGTGAGGGCGGCCCTGCTGGCGGGGACGTATATGCCGCGAGCGGTACGGTGGGTGGAGATAGCTAAGCCGCAAGGCGGGGTTCGCACCTTGGGCGTACCGACCGTGGTAGATCGGCTCATCCAGCAGGCATTGCACCAAGTACTACAGCCGATCTTTGAGCCGACGTTCTCGGCAAGCAGCTTCGGGTTCCGTCCTGGGCGGGGCGCGTTGGACGCGGTGCGTCAGGCGCAGTCCCATGTGCAGGGCGGACGGCACTGGGTGGTGGATCTGGACTTGGAGAAGTTCTTTGACCGGGTCAACCATGACGTGCTGATGGCCCGGGTCGCACGGCGGGTGGAGGATAGGCAAGTCCTGAAGCTGATCCGCCGCTTCTTGCAAGCGGGGGCGATGGCCGATGGGCTGATGCAGGCGCGAACAGAGGGCACGCCGCAAGGTGGTCCGCTGTCACCGCTGCTGTCCAATATCTTGCTTAGCGATCTGGACCGTAGACTGGAGCAACGAGGCTTGGCATTCTGCCGGTACGCGGACGATTGCAACATCTATGTCGGCAGCAAACGGGCAGGAGACCGGGTTATGAGCGGCACCAGGGCCTATCTCGAGAGGGCCTTGAGGCTGCGCATAAACGAGGCCAAGAGTGCGGTGGCCCGGCCAGGGGCGCGCAAGTTCCTGGGCTACCGGGTAGCCGTACGGCTACAACAGGCGCATATCCGGATCGCACCGGAGAGCATCAAGCGACTGATGGATCGGGTGCGGGACGTTGTGCGCGAAGGGCGCGGCTGGTCGCTGGGCCGAACAATCGAGGTGCTGAACCCGCTATTACGGGGTTGGGCGAACTACTTCCGGCTGAGCCTGCAGCGACGCCGGATGCAGAACCTGGACGGTTGGGTGCGGCGGCGGTTGCGCGGCCTGTTGTGGCGGCAGTGGAAGCGGCCACGGGCGCGAAGGAGGCAGATGATCGCGCTGGGGCTGTCCCCGGAGCGAGCCATCCGGTCCAGCGTCAATGGCCGTGGGCCTTGGTGGAATGCGGGGTCCTTGCACCTGCGGCACGCGTTACCAAACGCCTACTTCAAGGTACGAGGACTGGTCTCGATCCACGACACCGTGGATCGCCTCCAGCGTATCGACTGAACCGCCGTATGCGGAACCGCACGTACGGTGGTGTGGGAGGGCTGAGGGGGTAACCCCTCACCCTACCCGATGCCTTCGCTAGCGTTCGGCGCGCTGGCGGATCAGGTCGATATAGGTATCGCTGTCCAGGGGCTTGCCCAGGCGCTGCGCTTCCCACACCACGTGGCCCAGGCATTCCATGATCTCGTGCGCCGCGCTGTGGGCATCGCCGCGCGCGACCAGGCGCTGGTATGCCGCCCGGATGCCGGGCGGGTGATCGATCGAGAGCTGCTCGGCAATGGCCAGGTGCATCGACAAGTGCAGGAAAGGATTGGTGCGGCCTTTCTCGACCGGATACTCGGCCGTCATTGCCTCGGGATTCTCGAGGTCGGCCTGGTATTCGGGGTGTTCGACCATCCAGTCGAGCGCCATGGATTCCAGCGGGGTCAGCACTTCCGCTGCGCGGTGCTTGCGCCAGGATTCGATGAAGAATTCGCGAACCTGGTCGCGGGAGGGATTGAACATCGGTATGCGGGCCTGGGGTACGGCCCCTCGGGGTAGTCCTGCCGGTGTACGCCTCGTGGGGCGGCAGGAAGGTGGAAACAATCATTTTACCGCCGCCGGCGAGGGCATCCGTGCAGAGCGGTGGTGCCGGGATATAGAATTGGGACAAGCGTACCTGGAGCGACCGGAGCATCCATGTCTTATCAGCACATCAAAATCCCTGGCGGCGGCCAGAAAATCACTGTCCGCGACGATCTCTCGATCAACGTGCCCGACCAGCCGGTCATCCCCTACATCGAAGGCGACGGCGTGGGCGCCGACATCACGCCGGTCATGCTGAAGGTGGTCGATGCAGCGGTCGCCAAGGCCTACGGCGGCAAGCGCCAGATCCACTGGATGGAAATCTACGCGGGCGCCAAGGCCGAGAAGCTGTATGGTGCCGATGCGTGGCTGCCGCAGGAAACCCTGGATGCCGTGAAGGAATACGTGGTGTCCATCAAGGGTCCGCTGGCGGTGCCCAAGACGCCCGGCGCGGGATCGCTGAACGTGGCGCTGCGGCAGGCGCTGGACCTGTATGTCTGTCAGCGGCCGGCCCGTTATTTCAAGGGCGTGCCCGCACCCCTGCGCGAGCCGGAAAACACCGACATCGTCGTCTTCCGCGAAAACTCCGAAGACATCTACGCGGGTATCGAATTCCAGGCCGAATCCGCCCATGCCAGGGAATTGATCGACTTCCTGCAGAACAAGCTGGGCAGCCGCAAGATACGTTTCCCGGACAGCTCGGCCATCGGCATCAAGCCGGTGTCGCGCGAAGGCACCGAGCGCCTGGTGCGCAAGGCCGTCCAGTTCGCCATCGACCACGACCGCGCCACGGTCACGCTGGTCCACAAGGGCAACATCATGAAGTTCACGGAAGCCGGCTTCCGTGACTGGGGCTATGCCCTGGTGCGCAAGGAGTTCGGCGCCGAACACAACGACCGC
>DATJHN010000031.1:0-4305 GCA_035493915.1 Bordetella sp. | reverse complement strand
ATGACGGCGGCCCAGGAACACACGCTGCAGCGCGTGCGCGGCGCCGATGTCGCCATGATCTTCCAGGAGCCGATGACCTCGCTGAATCCCAGCTTCACGGCCGGGGTACAGATCGCCGAGGCCCTGCGGCTGCACCAGGGGCTGGACGCCGCGGGCGCGCGCGCCGAAACGCTGCGCATGCTGGAACGGGTGCGTATTCCGGAAGCCAAATCCGTGCTGGACCGCTATCCGCATCAACTGTCCGGCGGCATGCGCCAGCGGGTGATGATCGCCATGGCGCTGTCCTGCAAGCCGCAACTGCTGATCGCCGACGAACCGACCACCGCGCTGGATGTGACCATCCAGGCGCAGATCCTGCAGCTGATACGCCAGTTGCAGGAAGAAATGAACATGGGCGTGATCTTCATCACGCACGACATGGGCGTGGTGGCGGAAGTCGCCGACCGCGTGCTGGTCATGTACCGTGGCGACAAGGTGGAAGACGGCGGTTCGGACGAAGTCTTCGCCGAGCCCCGCCATGCGTACACGCGCGCGCTGCTATCCGCCGTGCCGCGCCTGGGCGCCATGCACGGCACCGACGAACCGGCGCCGTTCCCGCTGTTGACCATGAGCGACGTGCAGCATGGCCAGTTGGCACCCGCGCCGGAAGTCCGCGTAACGGAGAGCACGGTGCGACGCGGCAACGGTCCCGTGCTGAAGGTACGCGACCTGATCACGCGCTATGACATCGCCGGCGGCATCATGGGCCGCGTGCAGCGGCGCGTGCATGCGGTGGAAAAGGTCAGCTTCGATCTCTATCCCGGCGAAACGCTGTCGCTGGTTGGGGAATCGGGCTGCGGCAAGACCACGACCGGCCGTTCGCTGCTGCAACTGGTGCACAGCCAGGGCGGCACGATCGAGTTCGACGGCCGCAATATCGGCGCGCTGCGCGGCGCGGCCATGCAGACGCTGCGGCGGCATATTCAATTCATCTTCCAGGATCCTTTCGGATCGCTGGACCCGCGCATGACCGTGGGCGATTCCATCATGGAGCCGCTGCTGATACACGGCGTGGCCAAGGGCGCGCAGGCGCAGGAACGGGTGCGCTGGCTGATGGACAAGTGCGGCCTGGTGCCGGAAATGATCGGCCGCTATCCGCACGAGTTTTCCGGCGGGCAGCGCCAGCGCGTTTGTATCGCGCGTGCCCTGGCGCTGAATCCCAAGGTCGTGATCGCCGACGAATCCGTATCGGCGTTGGACGTGTCGATCCAGGCGCAGATCGTCAATCTGTTGCTGGACCTGCAGCGCGAACTGGGTGTGTCTTTCCTGTTCATTTCGCATGATATGGCGGTGGTCGAACGCGTCAGCCATCGCGTGGCGGTGATGTACCTGGGGCAGATCGTGGAAATCGGCCCGCGCCGCGCCATCTTCGAAAATCCCCAGCATCCCTACACCAAGAAGCTGATGGCGGCGGTGCCCATCGCCGATCCCCAGCGCCGGCACCGCCAGCGATCGCTGCTGGTCGACGAAATCCCCAGCCCGGTGCGCAAAGTGGGCGACGAGCCCATCGTCGCGCCCCTGGTAGAGGTCTCCGCCGGCCACTTCGTGGCACGGCATGCCATCGGGGCGTATCCCGCTATGTGATAGCACGGCGGGCGGCGCGGTTGCCGTGGCGGTGCTTTCGCTGCTGCCGCGCGCCGTGCCCCCGCATCAGGCTCCCGCCGTCGCCTGCCACCTTTCTTGCGCGATCGTCATATTAAGCACGGACCATGCGGGGTTAAGTTCGACTCGATATTTCATCGATTCGATGTGTTTGAGCAGGGGCTTGAGCGTCGCCAGCGACGTCGCGACCTCGTGATCGACCTGCTGGAATCCCGTGTCCGGCCGCGGGATGAAGAAGATCAGCGGGTAGTCGATGGCACCGAAGGCGTACCCGCCGTATTCGCCATGCGTTACGACGTTGCCGCCTGGCGCGCCGCACGCCTGGTTCAACTGGCGGCGGATACGCAGGATGGCGTGCGAAATATTGCCCAGATGAGGATCGCCCAATAGTTTGGCCGCCGCGGCCGGGTCGATGGCCGCGGGCAAAACCAGTCCGGCCTGACGGGCGCGCGTGGCCACCAAACCGTCGGGCCGCTGCCCGGCGGGTCCGAACAGCGTCGCCCGCAGCGGTATCTGCCGGTCGTTGATCCCTGGGGATTTCAGCGATGTATGCGGAAATACGCACCACAGATCGTAGTCGCCGCACACGGCCGACTTGAAACCGGCGATGACGATCCGGGCGGGATTCGCCAGGCCCTGTACGGGGTCCAGGCCGGTGGTTTCAACCTGGGCATGTCGTCCCATGGCGCCGGCGGGCGCGGGCCTGGCATAGCAGATGGCCCAGTGCACGCGATCGCTCTGCCTGACCAGCACAAACTCCTGCTGGGCATGGCCCGCTCGCGGACTGGCGCTGACCCTTGTCTGCCGGCCATCATGGCCCGTCACGGTGAATTTCCGCAGCGCGCGCAGCGTGCTCATGCGAGCCGCCGATATGACCAGCGGCGTCACGCGTGCGCCGGCAGCCAGCGCCTCGCGCACGGCTTTTTGCTGTTGCTCCACGGATTGGCCTGCTTTGGTGAACCGGGGGTCCGTGGGTACGAAGCCCGCCATGGGGCCCCAATCGCAGGTCTTGGCCTTGATGTGATAGCCCTTGGCGGCGTAGCCCTCGAGCAGAAGATCCGTGCACAGGGGATTGAGTCCGCGTGAAGAGATCACCATACGGTTGGCGCGGCTGACTTGCTTGAAAGCGTCGATATGTACGTCCGGGAAGCCGGCCGTGTCGTCGTACTGGGTGGGAAGGCTCATGAGTATGGGGAGAGTGCGAAATTTCGGTGATGTAATCGCACAAAGTCGCCATGCTCAGGTAATAAGCCTTTGCAATAAACAAGAATTATCCGAGTGGTAGCTTCCTTTCTAGCTAAGGCGTGTCAAGTGCGCGCCAATTTGTCTCGTGTAGCAGTACGCCCGGGAATTCCCAGGAAGAACCGCGCGGTAGTTCAACGCAGGCTTGCGCTGGCGACGCGCCAAGGAGCGCGCCGCCAGCCGCGCGGTGAGCACTACAGCGCGTTGGCGTGCCGGTGCGCGTCTTCCATGGCCTGGGCTTGCCGCTCGGCGCCCATCTGCAGGCCTTCGGCCACGATCACTTCCAGACGGGTGACGCCGATGAAACCGAACACGGCGCGCAGATACGATTCTCCGTGCTCGGCGGCGGCCGATGGCGTGCCCGCCGCGTACACACCGCCGCGCGATATGGCCAGGATCACGCGCTTGGCGCCGGCCAGGCCCTTGACGCCATCGGCACCGTAGGAAAACGTCTGGCCGGGCACCAGGATGCGGTCGACCCAGGCCTTCAACTGGCTGGGAATGGTGAAGTTGTACATGGGAACGCCGATCACCACGATGTCGGCGGCCAGGAATTCGTCCAAGACTGCCTGGCTTGACGCCATGGCGTCCTGGGCCGCGGTACCCAGCGCGGCTGCCATGGAGGCGGCAATGGGATGGCTGGTCGGCAGGTTTGCCAGGGACAGATGGGGCAGGGACGCGGTTTCGAGATCGCGGTGTATGACATCCAGGTCGGGTATCGTACCGAGCAGGCGCTGTACGATGGCGGCTGACAATTTGCGGCTGGCCGATTGGCCCGCGGTGATGCTGGCGTCGATATGCAGTAGTTTCATGATGCGAAACAGTCCGTGAGTTGAGTGGCGCCATGTTCACAGCCGACCGCCGGCCCGGCAAGAAGGCACTTTTTTTATACCGAGGTACACGGAAGTGACCGACCCCCAACCTAGCCATGACCAAAACCTGTGCCAGAAAGTCTCGAGCGTTTTCTCGCGCATCGGCGACCGCTGGTCCATGATCGTCGTTGCCCAGCTGCGCGACGGGCCGCGCCGTTTCAGCGAGATCAAGCGCGGCGCCGACGGCATTTCGCAACGCATGCTGACGCTGACGCTGCGCAACCTGGAACGCGACGGCCTGGTGAAACGCACGCTGTTTCCCGCGGTACCGCTGCGCGTCGAATACGAGCTGACCGGCCTTGGACTATCGATGCTGGCGTCGTTGCGTGTACTGGGCGATTGGACGGTAAGCCACCTGGGCGAGATCGAAGCGGCGCGCAGCGACTTCGATCACCGGGGCACGGAGGACGCCGCGGACGTCGACGAGACGGCCGCTCCGGCAGCCTACGCATCGCGCGTGCATCGGATTCAATGAGAATGCCGGTATCATGCCGTGCTTTAGCGGCGGCGGACGATACGACCCATGGCTTTACGCGCAACCATCTACAAG
>DATJHN010000030.1:0-6985 GCA_035493915.1 Bordetella sp. | reverse complement strand
GACGCCCTGCCCGCCCATGCCGACGTGGTCATCGTGGGCGGCGGCTACACCGGCATCTGTTGCGCCCTGACGCTGCGCGAAGCCGGCATCGACGCCGTCGTGCTGGAAGCCGGCCGTCCCGGCCAAGGCGCCAGCACGCGATCCGGCGGCCAGATGTCCGGCGGCGTGAACGTGCAGAAGAAAGCGCTGACCGCCGTCGGCGAAAGCCCGGAACAACGCGAAGCCCGCCTGGCGGGAAGACTGCGCGATGCCGCTGCCTCGATGCGCTACGTCGAATCGCTGATCGCACAACATGGCATCCAATGCGGCTGGCAAAAGACCGGCCGCCTGACCACCATGTGGCTGCCCCAGCATTACGAGACCTGGAAGACCCGCATCGACCAGCTCAACGCCTGCACCGGTTCACAGGCGCGCATGATCCCGCGCGAGGATCTGAAGTACGAGATCGGCTCCAGCGTCTATCACGGCGCGGCATTGATCGAAGGCGCCGGCCATCTGCATCCCGCGCAACTGTACGGCGGCATGCTGGCGGCCGCGCGCGCGGCCGGCGCCCGGGTATATGGCAACACGCCTGTACGAGGCATCGAACGCGTCGCGGGCGGCCACGCCGTCCATACGACGCGCGGGACGATCCGCGCCCCGCAGGTGGTGATTGCCACCAACGGCTACACAGGCGCGGAGCTTGGCGACCTGCACCGCAAGGTCGTGCCCATCGCCACCTACATGATCGCCACCGAGGAACTATCCCCGGACCTGGCGGCAAACATCCTGCCCACCAATCGCGCCGTGTCCGAATCGCGGCGCGTGGTCAACCACTACCGCCTGTCGCCGGACGGCCGCCGCCTGCTGTTCGGCGGCCGCGCGCGCTTTACGCCGACCAGTGAGGAAACCACTGCGCGCCTGCTGCATCGCGCCATGCTGAAGCGATTCCCGCAATTGGCCGGTACGCGCATTACGCACAGCTGGGGCGGCAATGTCGCCATGACGCTGGATTCCATGCCGCACATCGGCGGCGCCGACGGCGTGCATTACGCGCTGGGCTGCAACGGCTCCGGCGTGGCTATGATGAGCTATCTGGGACACAGCGTCGGCCGCAAGATCGCCGCACAGTCCCGCGATCCGATCAATGCCTTCGATATGGGAGAAATTCCCGGCCATCCTTTCTATTTCGGCAATACCTGGTTCCTGTTCGCCATCGGTAGCTGGTACCAGGCGCGGGACGCCTATGACCACTGGAGGGCTCGCTGAAGGCGGGCAAGAGACAGTCCCACAACCAAAGCTGTTGTTTGATCCCGGCGGGTGTAGTGCCAACTGACGCCCCCGCCGACTTGCTGTCGTTGGATCCCGGCCGATGTTGCGCGTTCGGCACGCGCCGGCCGTCCCTTGCCTTGCACCGTCCGATGCGGACCCGGGCCTTTCGCCTGGGCCGTGAATAAGGGATCGGACGTGGAAAAAACTATTGGAGTGATCGATGAATACTCAGCGTCGCAATGCCTTGAGAATCATGACCGGCCTGTGCGGAGCAGCAGCCCTGCCGCGCTACGCGCTCGCGGGCGGCTATCCGTCCGGGCCGATCACGATGATCGTGCCCTACGGATCCGGCGGCAGCACGGACGTCATCGCCCGCCTGCTGGCCAATGATGTCAGCCCACGCCTGGGCGGCAGCTTCATCGTCGAGGACAAGCCCGGCGCGGCCGGCAACATCGGTACCCGCCAGGTGGCGGTGTCCAAGCCCGACGGCCTGACGCTGCTGTACTCGACCGCGACGCCGTTCTGCATTAACCCCTACGTCTACAAGACCTTGCCCTTCGACCCGGACAACGATTTCGCCGCCGTCTCGCGCACCGCGAAGCTGCCGCTGGTCCTGGTCACCAACGCCGGGCTGGGCATCAAGGACGCACACGAATTCGTCGAGTACCTGCGCAAGAACCAAAAGAACTGCAGTTTCAGTTCCTACGGCATCGGCACATCCAGCCACATCGCCGGCACCATCTTTACCAAGAAGATAGGCGCCACCGGCGTGCTGCACGTGCCCTACAAGGACATGACCGCCATGTCCGACCTGGCGGCCGGCCGCAATACCTTCCACATCGATGCGTGGTCCGTCGTGGATCCGCTGGTCAAGGCCGGCAAGCTGGTGGCGCTGGCGGTCTCCAGCAGCGAGCCCCTGCCCTGGGCGCCCAATCTGCCCACCATCGCCAGCGTGATCAAGAGCGATTACGAAGTCGTTACCTGGCACGCGGTCTTCGCTCCGCGCAAGACGCCCACCGAAATCGTCGATCTGTTGAACAAGGAATTCCAGAAGACGCTGGACAAGCCGGCCATCCAGAAGACCTACGAAGAACAGGGCTTCCTGATCTATCCGCCAGCCACGCCCAAGGAAATCGACGCCTTCGTCAAGGCCGACAAGGCGCGGTGGAAGGGTTATGTCGAGGCCGCGGGTATCACGCCCATGTAGGTGCCGGGTGGCCGCGCGACGCGGGCCGGAACGGATGGATACGGGTATCCGCCGCGCCGGCCGGCGGCCACAAGCGCGCACTCAGGAAGGAAGCGCAACGAAACCGGCCCAGAAGAGATGGTCCCGGCTCGCATCCAGGTCGTACTTGCGACGGAATTCCAGCGTGCCGTCGCCGCCGATCGCGAAGACGGAAAGACCTGCCGAAACCTCTTCCAATCCGGTCGCCGTCCGTATCCAGCGCGAGGTCATGTTCGCGGCCACCAGCCATTTTCCATCCGGATGTACGTGGAAAGTCCTGGCGTGCATACCGCGGGTGTCCGCCGTCTGGATAAGCGCCGGCAGACCGCTGGCGGGATCGATGCGATAGACCGAGATGGTGTTCTCTGCGCCGTTGAAGACCTGGCGGCCGTCTTCTTCCACCGCGCCATCGGCGCGGTTCGACACGTACACCGTTCTTCCGTCGGGATGCACGTGAATCGCCCCTACCAGTTGCCGGGGCTTCTCATGCTCAGGATCGCGCAAGGTCGTCACGCGGCAACGCAAGGCGTAATCGTCGTCCATGTCGAACAAGGCGAGTTCATTCTGCCGTTCAACGGACAGGTACATCCAATTCCTGGACGGATGGAAATCCACATGCCGCGGCCCGAATCCATATCCGCCATCCGGCGCGATGGTGCGCCAGTGCATCAGCTTCCCTTCCGCGTGACGGAAAATCACGACCGCGCCCGGATCCTCGGCCTTCTGCCCGGCCGCGTCGTTGCCGCGCAGCGGCAGGATGGCCATGTTGTCGTCCGGAGTCAAAAGAAGCTGGTGCGCGGTCTTGGGCAGCTCGGGTAGCTGCTGCGCGATGGCGGCGCCCAAACGTCCATCCGCACCGATCGCGAACACGTCCACGCGACTGGGGTGAGCGGACGTGATGAACACGTACCGCGACCGTGAGTCCGTCGTGATATGCACCGGCCGCACCGGCAGCGGTACTACGTCGCCTTCCAGTGTGAGCGAGCCATCATCATGCATGCGCAGGGCGCAAGCCATGTGGCGTGTGCCCTCGAACTTCGGCCGGCCGTCGCTGCAGGCAGCGTATAGAATGGGCAGTGTCGCGTGCCGCCACATATACTGCAGGCCCTCGGGCAATTCGAACATCGAACGCTGCGTCAGCGCGCCCTGTTCCGGGTCCAGATCGAACTGCCGCAGCTGTCTGCCCACCGCCGCATAAAGCGCATATCTGCTTACCATAAGCTGTCTCACTCCGGTTGTCTCAATCCGCGCCGTTCTGGACAATACTCCTG
This sequence comes from Bordetella sp., assembly GCA_035493915.1. Lineage (GTDB taxonomy): Bacteria > Pseudomonadota > Gammaproteobacteria > Burkholderiales > Burkholderiaceae_B > Bordetella_C. Next base: position 3,238 of record DATJHN010000030.1, on the reverse strand, counting down.
TCACGCAGCGTCGTCATGAAGGCGTGTTCCAGCTATTGGAATTGGTATGCTTTGCCACCCGCACAGCCCTATGGAGTAAATAATGAAAGATACATTGAAGGCCGCTGACGGCCACAATCTGTCCGCTTATGTCGCACAACCCGCCGGCAAGCCCAAGGGCGCCGTCGTCGTCGTGCAGGAAATTTTCGGAGTAAACAGCCATATCCGCGCCGTGGCGGACGGCTATGCAGCCGCCGGCTACCTGGCCATCGCACCCGCGCTGTTCGACCGCGTGCAGCGGGACTACGAGTCCGGATACTCGCAAGACGAGGTCGGACGCGGCGTCGAGATCATGAAGAAGCTGGACTTTGGCAACGCCCTGCTGGATGTAGAGGCGGCCTTGAACCACGCACCCGCCGGTCTGAAACGAGGCATCGTGGGATATTGCTATGGTGGGACGGTGGCATGGCTGGCGGCCTGCCGCCTGCCGTCGCTAGACGCCGCGGTGTGCTACTACGGCGGCGCGATTCCCAACTTTATCGACGAATCGCCGAAGTGCCCGACCATGCTGCATTTCGGCAATGAAGATCAGTCGCTGCCAGTGGAGAAAGCACACCAGGTGGCGCAGCGGCATCCCGATGCCATTGCGCACTTCTATGACGCCGGCCATGGTTTCAATTGCGACCAGCGCGGCTCGTACAACCAGGCAGCCGCGGAGTTGGCGTTGAAGAGGACGTTGGAGTTCCTGGGCCAGCATCTGGCGTAGGTCAGGCCGCGAGGGGCTGCACGAGGATCGTTCTGAACGACACCCCCTGCAGCCCCGGCTTCTCCAACGTGGGACATAAACTCCGTCGCCGTTCAAAGCCGTACTTACTAACGCTGGACACCAGCTCCGGCGCCGCTAAAAGCCACACCGGAGCCGAGCGGCTTATTCCGCCTTGGCGCCGGACTTCTTCACCACTTCGGCCCAGCGCGGAATCTCGGTGGCCATCAGGTCGCGCAACTGTTCGGGCGAACCGCCGACCAGTTCCATGCCCATGGTCTTGCCTAGTTTCTCCTGCACGTCAGGTTCCTTCATGATCTCGGCGATCTCCTTGGACAAACGGTCCACGATGGCCTTGGGCGTGCCCTTGGGCGCATAAACCGCCTGCCACGACGACACATCGAAACCCGGCACGCCGGCTTCCTGCAGCGTGGGAACGTCCGGCGCCAGCGCGATCCGCTTGGCCGTCGTCACCGCCAGCAGTTGCAGCTTGCCCTGCTGCAGCAAGGGCAAGGCGGCGGTCATCTGGTCGAACATAAAGGTCACGTTGCCGGACGACACGTCCACCATCGCGGGCGGCGTGCCCTTGTAGGGAATGTGCGTCAGCGGCACGCCTATCGTCTGGGCGAACAGTTCGCCGGTCAGGTGCGTGGACGTACCCGCGCCGGACGACGCGAAGGTGCGCTTGGCTGGATCCTTCTTCAGCAGTTCGATCAGGTCGGCCACCGACTTCAGTTTCAGGTGCGGATCGACCAGCAGCACGTTGGGCAGCGTCGCCACCAGCGAGACCGGTTCGAAATCCCTGACCGGGTCATAGCTCAGGTTCTTGTACAGGCTGGGGTTGATCGCGTGCGTGCTGATGGTGCCGCCGAACAGCGTATAGCCATCGGGCGTCGCTTTTGCCACATACGCAGCGCCGATCGCGCCGGCCGCGCCGGGCTTGTTCTCCACCACCACCGACTGATGCAGGCGTTCGGACAGCTTCTGCGCGATGACGCGACCCACCACGTCGGTCGAACCGCCCGGCGTAAACGGCACCACATAGGAAATCGGCTTTTGCTGCGGCCAGTCGGCGGCGTGCGCGGGCAAGGCCAGGGTCGCCAGCAAACTGGCGCCCGCCAAGGCGGCTAGCGCCTTGCGTCGTTGCGATGTCATGATTGTCTCCTGTCTATCGCTATTTACTATCGGCCCACACGGCCCGTTGCCGTGCGGGCGGGATACAGCTTTCGCGGCGTGCACCGTCCCCCGGCGCCGCTTTCCAGAAGGGGCACCGAACGACGGTCCAGCCATGCGCATGATTCCGCCGGTGCTGCCCGGCGGGTGCTACTCAGTGCAGTTGCTCAATGCTTCTGCTCAATGCATCAGTTCATCGCATCCGCTCAGTAAATCTACTCAGCGGCCGCGCGCCTTGCGCCATACCGCGAAGGCATCGCGCGACGCCGGATCGGTCGGCGGATACAGACCCAGCGTGGAGGCCCCTTCGCGCACACGCTCCGTGACGAAATCCTCGAATGCGGTCATTTCGGTGGCCTCGGCGGCGATCTCGTCGGCGATGTTGGCCGGGATCACCACCACGCCCTCGCCATCGCCGACCACCACGTCGCCCGGGAATACCGCGACATCGCCGCAGCCGATCGGCACGTTGATGTCCAGCGCCTGGTGCAGCGTCAGGTTGGTCGGCGCCGATGGGCGCTGATGGTAGGCCGGGAAGCCCATGCGGGCGATGTCCGGCGAATCGCGGAAACCGCCGTCGGTGACCACGCCGGCCGCGCCGCGCTTCATCAGGCGGGTGACCAGGATGGAACCGGCGGACGCGGCGCGTGCGTCATTACGGCTGTCGATCACCATGACGGCGCCTTCGGGGCAGGTCTCGATCGCCACGCGCTGCGGATGCGTGCGGTCTTCGAACACCTTGATGTGGTTCAGGTCTTCGCGTGCCGGGATATAGCGCAGCGTGAAAGCCTCGCCCACCATGTTGGGCAGATCGCCGTTCAGCGGATGCACGTTCTGGATGAACTGGTTGCGCAGGCCGCGCTTGAACAGGGCCGTGCACAGCGTGGCCGTGCTGACCTGCGCCAGCTTGGCCCGGGTATCGGGTTTGAGTTGCGACACGAGGAACTCCGGAATCGGTTGTGTGGCGCGCGGACAGCCGCGCGCCGTATAGAAAAAACGCGGACTCAGAAAATTTCAGGCTCGGGAACCGGCGCGCCGAAATCCGTTTCCAGGAAATCGAAATCGCAGCCGTCGTTGGCCTGCAGGATGTGCTTGGAATACATCCAGCCATAGCCACGCTCGTAGCGGCGCTCCGGCTGCTTCCACGCGGCGCGGCGCGCGGCCATTTCCTCGTCGCTGATGTTCAGGTGGATGCTGCGCGCCGGCACGTCCACCGTGATCATGTCGCCCGTGCGCACGAGCGCCAGCGGACCGCCAATATAGGATTCAGGCGCCGCGTGCAGGATGCAGGCGCCATAGCTGGTGCCGCTCATCCGTGCATCC
>DATJHN010000029.1:0-8585 GCA_035493915.1 Bordetella sp. | reverse complement strand
CGCGGCGGCGCGCGAACTGGGCATCAGCCAGCCGGCGGTGACGCTGCTGCTGCGTGAACTGGAGCAGGTATTCGAGGCCGTCCTGGTGGAACGCGATGCGCGTGGCGCGCGCGTGACGCCGCAGGGGCACCGGGCCCTGGAACGCCTGAAGATAGCGATGTCGATCCTGGGACAGGCGCTGGAAGCCGCCCAGGCACCCGGCACGATGCCTACGCTGCGGGCGGGCTGCGTGCAGATCGTCGGCTTTACCGCGCTGCCGGACGCGCTGGCGCGGCTACTGGCGCAGGGCGAGCTTGGCTATACGCGGATACGCGAAGGCGAAAGCCAGGGATTGTTGCGGGCGCTGGAGGCGGGTGAACTGGACTGCGCCGTGGCGTGGCTGGACGATTCGACGGCGACGGCGGTGGATCTGGACCGCTTCAGCATCGAGCCGCTTTGGTCTGGACAGATGCGGGTCTTTGCCGCCGCGGGCCATCCGCTGGCGCGCCGAAGGCAGGTGTCCATCAGTGAACTGGCGCAATGGCCCTGGGTCGTGCCCAACCCGGGATCCCGCACCCATGCGGCATTCGAACGCTTATTCCTGAACGGCGGCATGGCGGCGCCGCGGCCCCGGCTGGTGTGTTCGTCGGTTCATTCCGGAGCGCATATCGTTGCCGCCGGATCGTTTCTGGGCATCGCACCCGACAATCTGATTGCACGCTATCGCGAATCGCTGTCGCTGCGGATCTTGCGTGGCGACGCCTTGGCCCTGGCGCCGATCCGGCTGTCTTTCTTCGCACTGAAGGATGCCGCGGCTTTCGAACCGGTCACCCGGTTCCGGGAGGCGCTGCAGGCCGCTTGCATTGGGGTGTCACGGTAAGTGGATCGCGAAGGTCAGTTTTGCGCCAAATCCCGGAATCACCGCCCGTAGTTTCGTGCGTGCCCTGTGCGGCACGAAACCGCAATTCTGCCTGGGCAGTTACCTTCAGCGTGGCGGCCAGGCCATAGTTGGCGCCGCCCGCCGTCCAGGTCCGGGCAGCAAAGGGGCGAACGGCTCGTTATGATGTGCGGCACAGGGCCGTGCGCCGGTACAGCGCGCGCACGGCCGGCTTGCCACCCAAGACCTCAGGAGACCGGTTATGAAAGTCCAGGGCCAGTGCCATTGCGGCGCCATCGTCTACCAGGCGGAAGTCGATCCGGCCAAGGTCGCGATCTGTCATTGCGTCGATTGCCAACGACTGAGCGGCGGCATCTTTCGCGTGAACATTCCCGCGCCGGCCGAACATTTCCGTATCGTCAAGGGCGAGCCGCGCCGCTACATCAAGACGGCGGACAGCGGCGCCAAGCGCGTGCACGCCTTCTGTGAAAACTGCGGTTCGCCGGTCTATTCCAGCGCGGTCGAGAATCCGACGAGCTATTCGCTGCGCTTGGGCGCGCTGGACCAGCGCAACGAGCTGGGTATCCCGTCCAAGCAGATCTGGACCAAGCGCCGGGTGGGTTGGATGCCGCCGCTGGACCATGTGCCGGAAGTCGAAGGCCAGCCGTAGGGCGGATGCCGTTGTCGTGACGTCCCGGGTGTCCGGGTGTCTGAGTATCCAGGTACCGGGTATGCGGGTATCCGGGTATCGGGTGCTCGGGTGTACGGTACGGATGTTGCGCCGTGCACGTTGGATCAATGATCGAAGTGCAGGCGCAGGAAGGCCCGGCCGTCGCGTTTCCCGGTGACGACGCGGTCGGCCAGTCGCCGCAGCAGGACGGTGGATACGCCGCGTAGCGCGCGGTCCAGTTCCGCCTGGAATTCCTCGTCGCTGGTGTCCAGCAGCGACGGCGATGCCGGCATAGCCGCACCCAATTGCAGCGGTTCGCCGGAGTAGGCCAGTTCGATGTCCAGGTTGTATTCGTCAAAGCTGCCGCGGATAGCATTGACGGTACGGTCGCCGCCGGCTGCGGCGATGGCTTCGGCGGCCTCCAGCGCTGCTTCGGCGGCGCGCTGCACGGCGTCGCGGCGGGCACCCCAGCGTGCTCCGGACGTCTCCACGAAGGTGACGATGGCCGTGCCCAGGTCCATGGGCTTGCCGCTTGGCGTTTCGGGCAGCGGCACCAGCTTCTGCTCGTCGCGCCGCGACACGCCCAGGCGGAACAGCAGATTAAGGAGTATGGCGACGACGCCCGCGACAACGACGCCGCTTTCGGCCAGTATGCGCAGCGATGCCGGCGCCCGCTCCGCCACGTCGGGCAGCAGGATGGTGCCGATGCCGGCCACCATGGACAAGCCCACCATGAAGGTGCCCCGCGCATCCATCGCGCGCGACGCGATCAGTTCGATGCCGGAAACGATCAGGTAGGCCGCCGCATAGGTTTCGACGGCACCCACGACCGGCGTCGGTATGAGTGTGAGCGCGACGGTGGATTTAGGCAGGAATGCGACCAGGGCCAGCAGCCCGCCGGCCACCAGGCCGGCATAGCGCGAGGTCGATCGGCTGATGTGGCACAGGGCGATGTTGGCCGATGACGTGCCGCTGGGCAGGCCGCCCAGGAAGCCGGTCAGGATGTTGGAGATCGATCCCGCGCGGATGCCACCGCTGACGCGGCGCATGTCGGCGCGCCGCCAGTCGGCGTCGTCCATCTTGCTCATCAGCACGACGGTGCCCAGCGTATCCAGCTGCACCATGATCGCCAGCAGCACGATCGCCACCAGGATGGCCGGATCGATATGCAGTTCCGGCACGGGTACGCTGGGCAAGCCGAAGAACGGCGCCTTTTCCAGCAACTCGGCGCCGGTCAACCGACCGAGCATGCCGGTCAGGACGACTCCCGCCAGCAGGCCGGCCAACAGGGCGAACAGCTTGGTGCGGCGCGATCCCCATACCGACAGCGCCACGATGACGGCCAGCGTGGCGCAACTGATCAGGATGTCGATGCCGTCGATGATGGGGCGCGAGCCGCTGACCGCGTTGGCGGGTGTGAAGCCGGTCGCGTGCCGGAAGGCCGGCACGATCAGCGATATGCCCGTGACGCAGACCACCACGCCGGCGATGGTGGGCGGAAAAAACGCCCGCAGCCGCGGAATCGCCTGGCCCACCAGCAGTCCGGCGACGCCGTTGGCCAGACCGATCGCGGCCAGCGCGCCGCCTCCGTGCAGGGCGATCACCGACGCGGCGGCGATCATGACGATGGGATCGGGCAGGTGGACGATCAGCGCGCCGGCGCCCAGGCGGCCGCCATAGGCCTGCAATACGGTGGCGATGGCCATGCCCAGCACGGTGGCCGTGACCAGGCTTTGGGTGGCATCCTGCGGCAGGTTGGCGATGCGCGCGGTGACCAGCACATAGGCCACGAAGGCCAGCGCGGTGGCGGTGTGCTGCGCCGCCAGGCCCAGGAGAGTACCGACTGGAGGACGTTCGTTCGCGGCGTACATCAGGTCCGCGGGCCGGCGGTTGACGTGTACCGCGGGCAAGCGCAGGAGCGATCTCAGGGACATGGGTGGTAGGGCGTACCTTCGGGCGGTATCGCCCGTTTGGTGTTATGGGTGCGCTGCTGTGCACGTATTATCAATAAAAGGCGGCGGGTTGGCGAGGTAGTCCAAAGGTTGACCGTACAATGCCGCTCCGTTCGGAACGGACGGCAGGGAGCAGGGGAAATGGGCGAGGCGGCGGGCCGCAAGCTGGGCCTGGAACTGGAAATGGCTGTGATCCGGCGCGGCAGCGGCACCAGCCACGCGGCCGAACGCTATCCGGCGACGCTGGCGCGGATCAAGCGCGCGCGTGGCGAAGACATACGCCTGACCCGGCATGCGGGGCGCGCCATCAGCGCCAGCGGCCCGCTGGGCGACAGCGGATTCGACAATGGCTACAACCTGCTGGAAACCGCATTCGCCCCGGTAGCGGGAGACGCGGGTGGCCTGGACCGGTTGGCCGCGGCGGTCCGGCTGGAACTGGCCGACGTGGAACAGGCGCTGGCCGAAGAAGACGCCACCGTGCTGAATGCCGCGGAACATCCGGCGGCCACGCTGGACGAAGATCGCTATCCGAGCATCCGGGTGCCGCGTCTCATCTATACGGAACTGGTCGGCCATCGCGGCTGGCTGCATCGCGCGGGTATCGATGCCAAGGCGCAGAACGGCCCTTGCACGTCCGTGCCGATAGGCCAGGCGGCGCGGGCGGTGAATGTAATGCTGGCACTGGCGCCGGCTTTTATCGCGCTATTCGCCAATAGTCCCCTGCAGGACGGCCGGATCACCGGCCTGAAGGAAAACCGCCTGATGCTGTGGGACCGCATGTTCCGGCATGGGCGTTTCGCGGCGGACCATCGCCTGCAGCAGCTGCCCGAGCGTCCTTTCGAGGACCTGGGCGATTACTTCCGCTGGATGTTCGCGCCGGACACCGTCAGCCGCGGTCTGCCGCTGGGCCTGGATGACGGATACAAATCCGCCGTCAGTGTCTATCTGGAAGGCAACCCCTCGCTGGACGCTTTTTTGCGCGCGCCCGCGTGGCCGGGACGGCGCGCGGATAACGGTGAAGCCGTGCAACTGCGCCCGCACAGCGGCTATTTCGAATACTCGCAGTTCGCGCATTTTCTGGACGCGCGGTTCCGCTATCGGCTGGTGGCGCGGCCTCCGCTGGAAGAACTGCTGGCGGCGTGGCGCAAGCCGGGCGGCATCGAGGCGCTTTATGCGCGGGCGGGCGTGGACGGTTATATCGAAGGGCGGGCCCCGGGCGCGGTGTTTCCCGATCGCCAGTTGTGGGAAGAGGCCGGCCCCGGCATTGCCGCGCGTGCGCCGATGGCGGCATCGGCGCTGCAATTGGGGCTGCTGCGCAATCTCGGGCAGGCCGAGACGCTGGTACGCGAGTGGGGATGGATTGCTTTACGCGGCCTGCGCCAACAGGCGATCCGCGCGGCCCTGGACGACGAACGCGTGCGCGCGCTGGCCACGGACGCATTGGCGGTTGCCAGCGCAGGCCTGGACGACGCAGACCGGCACTGGCTGTCGTATGCGGACTACGTGCTGGACAGCGGGCAGACCGGTGCCGATCGTTTGCTCGCGCTGTGGGCAGGCACGGCAGGCGGCGTGGCGGAAAAGTTGCGTGCGGTCTGTGCCTGGCGATCGCTACGGCTTGAAGATTGATCCGTAATCAGCGCCGCTCGTAAACCTCGTCGGCGGCCAGCAGAATATCCACCGGTGGATCGAATCCGATCAGGCGCGCGGTCTCCAGATTCAAGGCGATCTTGGCGGGATCGATCCATATCTGGTTCAACTGCCTGGGCCGCGCGCCATTGAAGATGCGCGCGATGGTCTCGGCATAAAACAGCCCGACGTACGAATAGTCGGCCTGCGCCAGACTCATCAGGATACCCTTCTTGACCTCTTCCGAGCCCAGCATGGAAAAGCTCGGCACCTTGGCGTCGCGCAGGATCTGCGCCACGTCGGCGATGCTGTCCGGCGTGATGCCGCGGTGCACCGTGACGTACACCGCATCGACCTGCGGCGCGATCTGGCGATAGCAGTCCAGCGCGTTGCGCGTGGCTTCTTCCTGCGGGATGCCATTGGCGCGCGCATTGCAGCTGCGCACGGTGAAATGCAGTTCGCGCGCCACCTGTTCGACCGCGTCCACCGCGGCGTAGGTGCGGCCTTCGGGACTATCGTCGTAGACCAGGCCCAGCGTCTTGAAGGGCACGATGTCGTGGAACAGGCGAACCTGGCGCTGATAGCGTTCGGGCTGCACGCGCGCATGCAGGTTGTCCAGTCCGCTGTCTTCCACGCTTTTGACGATATGGGCGCCCACGGCATCGCTGGTGGACGCGACTACGGTGGGGACGGGCGCGCCCAGCGTCGCCATGTCCTGGCCCGCCAGCGTGCCCATGGCGATGATCAGATCGATATCGCCGCGTTGCTTGATGCGGTCCTGGATGGCCTGCCGCACGGCGGGCCGCTTGCTGGCGTCGAAATTGCCGGGCTGCCACCAGGCATCGGCGACGAATTCCAGCGTATCGCTGTGCACGTTATCGGCCAGGAACTGCCAGATCTGGTGGCCGGTAAGCCCTTCGGGTATGGTCGGTACCGTCAGCCAGCCCAGTTGCTGCAGGCCGGCGACGATGACGCGCAGGGTACGCGGGTATTCGCTGTAGTCGCCGCTTTCGAAATAGCCCAGGCGCCACTTGCGGCCGTCGGGACGGCGCTTGGGCGATGTCGGAAACAGTTGCGGGGCGGACGCGGCGGCGGACTGGCCCGCCGCGGTGGCGTGCGGCGGCTGAGCTGCCTGGGCCGGTTGCGCGGCTGGGGTGGCCTGCTTGGAGGCGGGTTGCACGGTTGTGGCTTGCGCGGACGCACCTTGCGCCGGCGCGGCCGGAGCGGGCGTATCGGCGACGGCCACGCGGGCCAGCGCGCACAGCATCAGCAGGCAGAAAATGCGTTTCATCATGGACGGCGTATCACGATCAGGGTGATGTCATCAGTCTGTTCGACATCTTTGGCAAAGGCCTGGATATCGTCAAGCAGGCGTTCGGTCAGCGCGGCCGAAGCGGCTCCCGGGCACGCCAGCGTATTGATCATGCGCTCCATGCCATAGTGGCCGCCGAGCGCGTTTGTCGCATCGGTGACGCCGTCGGTATAGCCGACCAGCGTTTCGCCGGATTCCAGCTGTTCGGTCAGCGCGCGATAGGTCAGGTCTTCCTGGACTCCGCATGCCGGGCCGCTGCGGCCTTCCAGCATGCGCACGCTGCCGTCCGCGCAGACCAGCACGGGCGGCGGATGGCCGGCGTTCGCCCATTGCAGTTCGCCCGTGTCCAGGTCCAGCACGCCCAGCAGCAGGGTGACGAACATCAGGTTGGGATTGTTTTCGGCCAGGCGGTTGTTCACGCGAGCCATGATGGCGGCGGGATCGGTCTCGTCCTCCGCCGTTGCGCGGATCAGCGTGCGGGTGACCGCCATGAACAGTGCCGCCGGTACTCCCTTGTCGGAGACATCGCCGATCGCCAGGCAGAGCTTGCCGTTGGGCAGCATGAAATAGTCGTACAGGTCGCCGCCGACTTCCTTGGCCGGCTGCATGATGGCATGCAGGTCGGCGTGCTCCAGTATTTCGGTGGGCAGCGGCACGGGCAGCAGTCCCAGCTGGATGGCGCGAGCGATGTTCAGTTCGCTTTCGAAACGTTCGCGCGCGGTCGTTTCCTGCATCAGCCGCGAGACGTTTTCGCGCAGCCGCTTGTCCATGAACAGGAAAGACGAAGCCAGCCGGCCGACCTCGTCGTGGTACAGGCGGGGCAGATCGACGATATGGGCCGGTACCGTCGAAGGCGCGGTCAGGTCCTGCCTGGGCAGTTCGCGCGCGTAGCGTGTCAGCTTTTGCAGGGGCCGCACGATATGCGCCGTGACGGGCCATGCGCATAGCAGCGCCAGCAGCAGCGTAATGGCGAAAATCAGCGCTTGCCGATTCAGCAGCGCCGTCGAAGGCGCGGCGAAGTCGCTTTCCGGTACCACGGCGACGACGGTCCAGCCCATGGGCTTGAAGCGCGCGGCCTCGATGTGCTGGGCATCGCGGCCGGTGTCGAATTCGATGACCTGCGATGCCGACGTGGCGCTGATGCCGCGCAGCAGTTCGCGCAGGGTCTTGCCGCTGCGGGTGTCGCGGGAGTCCAGCAGTCCGGCGGCGCGCGCCGGGGGCGGTACCACCGCCTCGTCGTCATCGGATGTAATGAAAACGAAACCCGAGCGTGCCAGTGTCAGGCGCGACAGCGTGTCGCGCAGGGCGCTCTTCATCTGTTCGCGCCGGGTATCGACCTGATCGATGACGTCCTGCACGCTATCGCTGACGGCGATGACCCAATCCCACTGGCGGAAATAACCGAAATACGCGTAGCGCGCCTCGTCGCCCGCGCCGGCGCGCGGCGGCCAGCGGTAAATGGCGAAGCCGTAGCCGGAATTGTGGCTTTCGTCGTACAGCGCGCGGGCCAGCGGGCGGCCCTTGAAATCGGTGACGCCGGTCAGGTCGCGATCGATCATGGACGGGTTGCCGCTGGCCAGCACCTGGCCATTGGCGTCGTACACGAAGGCGTAGCGGCGTTCGTCAAAGCTGAGATGATCGATCCAGGCGCGCGCCATTCCTTTGGCGGCGCCGGGGCTGACCACGCCGCGATCCGCCATGTCGGCATAGCCCGCCAGCACGGACGCCAGGATGGTGCCGGTTTCCAGCAACTGGCGCCGGCCGTTGCGCACCGTATTCACCTTGTCGTCGAGCAGTGCGGACCAGCGCGCCTCGATGTCGCGCTGGACCAGCTCCATGATGTTGCTGACGGCATGCTGTTCGCTGGCGGTCACCGTGCGCGTGACATCGCGCCGGCTGGTCAGCATGATGAACGCCGCCACCACCAGCAGGATCGCCACAACCAACAGAAAGATCTTGCTGCGCAGGGAACGCGAGAACATGAAGGCGTCGGAAGAGGGGGAATGTGCAATTGCATCAGAAAACTGATGCAAAACTCGTCAAGTGTAAATAATATTCAACGCGTTGTGTGTGACGTGTGACTTTAGGACTGTTTCTGATGCGGGAACCTTTGCAGCGTGTAATGAATGGACTGCGCCGTCGTCCCGTGCTGGAAGTCACGCTCGCCTG